>DASPIK010000087.1:0-35030 GCA_035629075.1 Terriglobales bacterium
CTCGATACCGGTGGGCCGGTCAGCACCATTTCGTTGCCGGCCGGAACTCAGCCCACCTTCGTGCACAGCACCCAGACCGACGCGGTGTATGTAGCACTTCGCACCACTAGCGGCGCACCCGGGAGCGTGGGCGTAATCGCGCCGACCCTCAATCAACTCGCACAAACCGTTCCTGCGGGAATCGAACCTGTTGCACTCGCCGAAACGCCCGACCGGACGAGACTTTATGTGGTGAACAAAGGCGGCGACAGCACCAGCGGCGGCGCCGGCACGGTCACGGTTATCGCCACTCTCGACAAGAGAGTGCTTGGTTCGATCAGGGTCGGTGTTGCCCCGGTGTACGCCATCGCCACGTCCGACAGCAAGTACATCTTCGTACTGAATCGCGGCAGCAACAGTGTCAGCGTTATAAGCACTGCGAACAACTCGCAGCAACTCGGGGAGATTCCCGTAGGCTCCTCTGCCGACACCACCGATGTTCCACTGACCAACCCGATGTATTTCGATAGTCGGCAGCAACGGTTGTACGTGGTGAACTCGACCGACGGCACGCTCAGTGTCTTCGATGCGAGCGCTCTGCCGGCCTTGCCGACCGCCGTTTCGAACTCACCGGTAACCCTGGGGCAAGCGGGCGGGCCGTCGCCACGTCCGGTCTCCGTGGTCGCTTTGGCAGATGGATCGCGGGCATACGTTGCGAATTCGGCTACGGGGACGGTAACGGTTGTGAATGCGCGCAGCCTGACGATAAACAAGACTATTCCGGTTGGACTAAACCCGGTCGGCATCGCGCTTTCCTCCGACAATACCAAGGTCTACGCTATCAATCGCGGCGATCCCGACACTCCACCTACGGGGAACGAGGTCGGCACGAGCGTAATCCGAACGTCTGACGATTCGGTTGTGCTCAATATTCTTCCGCCCTATCAAGACCCTGTGAAATGTACAGCGCAGCCGTGGGCGGCCAGCACCGCCTACACTGTGGATGCGTACATCGTGCCCAAGGCGCAGCCGAACGGACACGTTTACCAGGCCACGAATGCAGGCACGAGCGGCACAGCGGAGCCGACTTGGTGCACCACTCCAGGCTGTACGGTGGAAGACAACACCGGCACGAGCAAGATCGTCTGGCGGGAGGTTGGAGAGGTTAGCGACTCCTGCCAGCGTCAGCGACCATGGTTCGTTACGACCGGCAGGTAATTGCGGTTGGAACGTGGAAGAAATGAAAGGGGCGGGTTGAACCCGCCCCTGATTCGTTTAGCCCTGCGTTTCGTTCGGAGTTGCATTACACTCTCGCAGCTTTTTCGCCGCGGCGCCGCCTGTTGTAGCGCATGGCGACATTCATAAACACGTCTCCAGCGGGCGTGCCAAAGCACATTACCAGGGCTTCGGTGTCTTCTGTTCCTCTGAGGCCCTCTTCGGAAGTGTGCAGATCGGGCGGACTCACCTTGAATCGATAGCCCTGGTCATTGAGGGTTGTGACTGCGTTCCCGATAACCAGGTTCGCCAACTCACAGATCGTTTCCCGTACTATGCTGTCTTCTTGCGTGACCTCGCATCCGGCCATCGCGGCGGCGACTTTGACCGCAGTCTCGGGCTCGAGGTCGAGGATGACGCGCCCTTCGATATCGCCCGTCACTGTGATCAACGCTGCGATGCCTTTACGCCGATACACATCCTCTTCCATGCTGACGTCGTTGATCCGGGTGCTGCAGTTCAGGCCTTCGGCCAGGACCGCATCGGCCGCATTGATGAAAGGCTGGATAAGTTCCATTCGCATAATTACACTCCGGCCGGGGCACCGGCGGGGTCAGCCGTGATCCCGTCCTCGCCCATGACGTACTTAATCACTTCGTAGAGTACCTCAGGTTTCACCGGCTTCTGAACGAAGTGTCGCGCACCTTTTTGAAGAGCAGCAACGATGTTTTCCTGGTATCCAACTGAGGAGACCATCACAACGCGGGCATCGGGATGCTGCCGCACGATGCGGTCCGCAGCCTCGATGCCTTCCATCTGCGGCATGGTGATGTCCATCAGCACGATGTCAGGTATAACGCGGTCGTACTCCGTTATGGCGGTGCAGCCATCGCCGGCCTCGCCCGCCAGCTTTCCGCCAAAAGCCTCGATCATCTTGGTCAGGTTCTTGCGAGCGAACACAGAGTCATCGACCACTAAATACCGCACCGGTTGACGGTCTTTGCTGCGGAGCAAAGCCGGAAACTGTTCCATAAGCCACTCCTCCGAATCCCTGACTTGGCCGCACCGGCGGCGCAAGGGTAAAAACCTGAATCTAGTCTCGTCCGACCGATGAGGCCGAAAGCCCTGTCGAGCACTGTGCCTGAATGGTGTTTGCTATGGCATCCAAGGAAACTACACGGGTCGCGTAGCCTCGTTCGATTGCCGCCTTAGGCATGCCGTAAACGACGCACGAAGATTCACTTTGAGCGATCGTAATTCCACCAGCAGCCTTCACCATGCCCAACCCTTCCGCGCCGTCTTCGCCCATTCCTGTCATCAGAATCGCGACCGACTGTCGCCCGAACTCAGCCGCTACCGAACGGAAAAGAACGTCCACGGATGGCCTGTGTCCGTTCATCTTTTCCTCATCCGACAGCACGGCAATGTTGCCAAGAGGCATCCGGCGTACCTTGATGTGACGGTTACCGGGGCAGATTAGAGCCCGGCCGGCAAGCAACAAATCACCGGATTGTGCTTCCTTCACCTGTATCGCACATGATTCGTTCAGCCGATGGGCGAACATCTCGGTGAATCCTTCCGGCATGTGCTGAACGATCACAATGGATCCCGGGAAATCCGCCGGCAATTGTGAGAGCACGTATTGCACGGCGTTCGGGCCCCCGGTAGAGACTCCAATCGCAATAACCTTCGTGGCTGCCTGCTGCGCCACCGGGAACACCTTTTGCGGCGCTTCACGGCTTTCGACGTTTGTTGTCTTGAGAACGGCGCTCGGGAACTTGGTCTGAGCGGCCACCTTGATCTTCGTAATTAATTCTGTGGCGATCGCGTCCATATGCGCCGAAGCCGCATCTTTCGGCTTGGCTACGAAGTCGAAAGCTCCGAGAGCCAGCGCCTTGAACGTTGACGATGCCCCTTCGGTGCTGTGCGCGCTAACTACGATTACGGGAAGCTTGTAACGTCGCGTGATCTCCCTTAACGTTTCCATGCCGCCCATGCGCGGCATTTCAAGATCTAGCGTTATAACCTGCGGGTTCAGTTCGCCGATTTTTTTCAGCGCGAACTCTCCGTCCATAGCGGTTCCGACCACTTGGATGGACGTGTCCCTTTCGATGATCTGCGGGATCAACTTCCGCATCAGCGCGGAATCGTCCACCACCAGGACTCGGACAGGTTGCTTCATGCGTGGGCCCCCAACGACTTGACATCGTGTTCAGAACTATCGATTGAAACTTCCTTCATGCGTCCAAGCCGCTCAACGACTGCGGCCACATTTAGGATGAGGACAACCGTGCCGTCACCGAGAATGGACGCACCGCTGACTAGATCTGTCGAAACCAGGTGATCATCCAGAGCTTTGATTACGAGCTCGTCTTCACCGACCAGTTTGTCGACGACCAAGCCGAATTTGCGGTCGCCAAGACTGACAACAATCACGAACAGCTTGCGACCCTTACTTCTGCCGCTCTTCCTGCCGGTCAGTCGTCCTGGACGAACCAGCGTTAACACCTGCTCACGGAGCTGCAGGACCTCGCGGTGGTCGACCCGATGGACGTCAGCCTCGGTTGTGCGCGCGATTTCCAGCACCGAGCTGAGCGGAATTGCATACAGGCGATCGGCAACGCGGAAGAGCAGCGCGCGAATAATCGCCAGAGTCAGCGGAACACGGAGCAGGAAGGTAGTGCCCTCATTCAAGCGGCTTTGGACGCTGACCGAGCCCTTCATGCGCTGAAGCACGGTTTTGACCACGTCGAGCCCGACTCCGCGCCCCGAAATTTCGGTGACTTCTTCAGCCGTGCTGAACCCCGGCTCAAAGATGAGGTCGAGAATTTCAGCGTCCGTCATGCGCGCCGCAGCCTCGGCGGTGACAACTCCGGTGGAGATCGCTTTGGAGATGACTTTTTGCGGGTCGATGCCGCGCCCGTCGTCCTCGACTTCGATGACAACTTGATTGCCTTGGTGATACGCGTTCAGCCGGACGACTCCCTCTATCGGCTTTCCAAACTTTGCACGCTCAGCCGGGCTCTCAATTCCGTGATCGACAGCGTTGCGAACGAGATGCGTGAGTGGCTCTGCGAGAGCGTCCAGGATGCTCTTGTCCAGGTCGGTATCCTGCCCGGCCATTTCGAGCGCGACGGACTTGGAACGCACCTTTGCAACGTCTCTGACGACGCGAGGGAAGCGCCGGAACAATTGCTCGACCGGCACCATGCGTATCTTCATCACCGACCGCTGCAACTCATTCAGCGCCTGTGACTGGTAGGCCATCATGTCGGCAAAGCGTGCGCGCAGGGGATCCTTCGGGAAACGCTTGCTGAACTCTGATATGGCCTGGTGGAGCATCGACTTGCCGATGATGAGTTCTCCGACAAGGTTCAAAACGTTGTCGATGCGCTCTGCGTCGACCCGGAGGATATTCTCAGTCGCTGCTACTGCGGCTACAGGAGACGGATGCGGTTCTTGGTGTACTTGTTCTGCCGGAAACGATGGAGTTGCGACGGTTTGTGTCTGCTCCACGACTTGGGTCACTGCTACAGGCGCATTCATTACAGCATCTGGCGTGACGGTCGGAAAAGCTTCGTCCAGCGGTTCGGTAAATGCGCTGTTCTCATAGGCGGACTGCGACCGGGAAGGAGTTTGTTCTCCAGGCTTGAGTCCGTGGCCGCCGTGTGCAGATGAAGTGTCGTACGGCCTCACGACCACACTGGCCGATATGGCCGGTATTCGGCATCTTCTGGCGATCCAGTCGGCATCGTGATCGCTGGCAACCACCGCCTCAACGCTGGAAACCTTGTCCCCAGGCGTTCCTTCTTCCGGTCGGGCCACAAGTACTGTGCCGATATCCCTCAACACGTTGTGGATCAACTGGAGTGCGGCGAATCTCATCGGGCACTGCGGGTCGATCTCAATACCGACGTTATAGATCGCCTTGCCGTCGACGGACTGTTGCACAACTAAGCGCTCGTACTCGGTCCATGCGAACGCGGGCGAAAAGGTCGAAGCAGACTTCTGGGACGGTCTCTGCTTTAGTCCACTGATGAGGTCGCGCAGGGCATCGCCCGCGGGGGGCGGCACGTTTCCACGGTATGCAGACAACATTGAATCGAAGATGTCTGCCGCCGTTAGCACAACCTGTGCAGTCTCGCCTGCGTCGCGGGAAGCGAGGTCCGGCGTGAGTACATCCTCCATCTCATGCGCGAGTTCACTCAGTTCTTTGTACCCGCATGCAGCCGAGTCGCCCTTCAGTGTGTGAACTGTGCGGCGGATACTACGTATAACTTCGCTGTCGCCCGGACGCTTTTCTAGCTCAAGACCCTGATCGTTGAGTGCTTGCAGCAATTCCTGTGCACTCTCGAAAAAGATCTCTTTCAGTTCGTTCGTCCGTTCGTCAGAGAAGAAGTTCACGCGTTGACCTCGATCCGCTGGTATCCGGTCCCGTTGTTCTCATGAATCATGCGGAATTTGTCGGTGAGTCCGAACAGGCTTTCCGCGTGGCCCACGAACAGATGGCCCTCCGGGTTCAAGCAGCGATAGAACTTCTCAACCAAGCGCTTTTGCTCCGCCTCGTCGAAGTAGATCATCACGTTTCGACAGAAGATCACGTCGTTGCGCTGGGGCAGGAACTCGGTCTTGAGATTATGGAAGTCAAAGTGGATCAGTTCCTTCAGCGGCTTCTTCACGGCATATCGATCACCGACTTTGTCGAAGTACCGCAGTCGGTAAACGTAGTCCACAGGTTCCATTTGGTTCTCGGCGTACGTGCCTTCCTGTGCCGCTCGCAACACTGAGTAGCTGATGTCCGAAGCGAGAATTTCAACCTTCCAAGGCGGGGGAATCAGCGGTTTCGGAGAGGGCATCTCGAATGGCAGGGGATTGCGGAGGTAATAGTATGCCAGTGCGTCGGCAATCAACATGGCCAGGGTATAAGGTTCCTGACCGGTCGAGCACCCTGCGCTCCAAACCCGTAATGTCCAGTCCCGGCGTTCTTGCTTGCGGCGCAGAACGTCTTCAAGGATCACTTTAGCGAACAGATCCAACTGCGGCTTATTACGAAAGAAGCTGGTCTCGTTAACCGTGAGGTTCTCGAGCAGAGCGGCGAGCTCCTTCTTACCTTCGTAACTCGTCAGCAGGCGGTAGTAGCTATAAAACGAATCGAGGTTGCACGCCTTCAGCCGACGCTGTAGACGGTCCTGGAGGAAATGCGTGCGTCGCTCATCGAAGCACATCCCGCATTCCTGATACACGAGCGTCTGCAGCAACTTCAATTCAGGTTCGGTCAACTGAATTTGGGTAAATGTTCCCATCGCCTCTCACTTCCGCAAGGACCCTACGTTTAGCTGTCCACAACTCGCGCGGTCCCGTCCGATACTTCTGCCAAGCGCAACGCGGACAAGCTTCTTCCCGCGGCGTCTACCGTCCCAACCCGTTCGCGATTCGCTGCTGGTAAGCTCAGACGTTGAGCACGTTCTCTCCAGCCGTGTCCAACATCGCGCCCACTCGCTTAAGTTCTCCCCGTTGCAGCACCTTCGTCAGGTCCACCATCATGATCAGGCGACCTTTTAGCTTGCCTACACCGGTGATGTAGTTCAGGTCGCCCTCATCAAACACATTTGGTGGCGGATCGACTTCCGAGGGAGGTACCTTCAGCACTTCTGAAGCAGCGTCCACGATTAGGCCGACCATCTTGCCTTCAACTTCTGCCACCAGAATGCGATTCTTCTTGTTCGAGGTAATAATTTTTTCGCCGAACCGTTTGCGAAGGTCGACAACGGGAATAATTCGTCCGCGCAGGTTGATCACACCCTCAACGCATTCGGGTGAATCCGGCACCGACGTTATGTCTGGCACGCGCACGATCTCGTGCACCATTGAGATCAGTACGCCGAATGTTTCGGTGCCTACGCGGAACCCGACGATGTGCAGGTCCTTTGCCATCTGCGCCTCCGATCAGGCCCGTGCCGAAGCGGCCCGCGCACGTAAGCTCGATTGCATTCTCGCCGCGCCCGATACGCCGCCGTCGACCTTGAAGCGATCCATAGCATCGAGCAGGCTTCGCGACATCTTTGACATCTGCTCTGCCGAAGCAGCAAGCTCGGTCGAACTCGAAGTCGATTGCTGTACAACTTCGCGCAACCGTTCCATGGCTTTGACCACGGCCTGCGTTCCGGAAGCCTGTTCCTCTACCGAGGAGTTAATTTCATGAGTGATTTCGTTCAGCCGTGTTGTTGCCTTGGCGATCTGCGAGGAGCCGTGTGACTGCTCATTCGTTGCGGCACCGATTTCCTGGGCGAATTTGTAAACTTCGGTGACGACATTGGAAATCTTCTTCAGTGCGGTGCTCAGGTCATTATTCAGGGTCAGACCCTCGGTGACCATGGTCGTGCTCTTTTCCATGTTCTCGACGGCCTTGCGAGCTTCCTTCTGAATGCTCTGAATCAGTTCGGAGATTTCCTTTGTGGATTGGGCTGATTTCTCGGCCAGCTTGCGAACTTCATCAGCGACCACGGCGAAGCCCAGTCCGTGTTCGCCAGCGCGCGCAGCCTCAATGGCCGCGTTCAGTGCCAGGAGATTGGTCTGCTCCGAGATGTCGTCGATAACCTCAATGATCTTGCCAATGTCGTCGGCACGCTGCCCCAGGACGTCGATGATGCCCGCAGAAGACTGAATCGAATCGGTGATGCGGTTCAGTCCGTCCGTGGCCTTGTCCATGCTGGTGATGCCGTTATGCACTTCCTGTCGCGAGCGATTGGAAATGTCGAGAAGCACTTTCGCCGTGTCGGCCACGCGCTGGATGCTGGCTACCATCTCGTCGATCGAGGCGGAGGTCTCGCTTACGCTGGATGCCTGAACCTGCGTACTTTTCACCATGTTCTGCACGTTGATGCTCATCTCGTGCATGGTGCTCGTCACTTCATCAATGGCCGACGACGCCTGTACGCTCACCTTTGCCGACTCGTCCGAGGCGTTAGCAACCTGGTTGGATCCGCTTGCAACTTGCGAAGCGCTGTCTCGCACGCTGCGCACCAGCGCCGCCAGTCCCTCGCTCATAGATACAAAGGCGTTGCCCAACAGGTCGCGGTTGGAGCGAGGCTGAATCTCATGCAACAGATCGCCACCCGCTATCGCCTCTGAAATTGCTGCCATTTCTTTCAGATACGCGACCATGTTTGCGAAGCTTCGAGCCAGCTCGCCAATCTCGTCCTTGCGATCGATGTCGATCGTATGTTCCAGGTCACCAGAATCCCCGATTTCCTTCGCGACGGACATCAATTGGCCAAGCGGTTCGGTGATGGACTTGGAGGTTTTGTAGGAAACGAGAACGCCCAACCCGACAATCATCAGCGTGCCGAGGATGGTTGCCCAAGTCGTGAACGTGGAGGCCCGTTCGTCAGACTTTCGGCGCTCTTCCAGCGTACGAGTATTCGCCTGTTCAACTTGCTCGATCAGGTCCGTCGACTTCTTTACCCAGGTACCCGGATCCTGCTGCAGGTAGTAGATCTGCAGTTCGCCAACCGTGCTGTTGCCAGCGTCTACCTGTTTGCGCTTCTCGATCAGCGGCTTTGCGAAGTCCTGTTCCCATGTGGCTTCGGCGTCGCGCAGTTTTACCAATGGCGCACGCATGCTATCGAGACCGGCTTTTGATTCAGCGATCTTGAGGGCTTCTTTCAGCTTCGCAACGCCGTCAGTGACCTTGTCGATTTCGCGCGTATCACCGCTCAACAGGTAATTGCGCAAGTTGAGACGGTTCTCCATCATTTGGAACCGGATGTTCTCGCTTAACTGCGCCACTTCCATCGAGGTAGCCGTGGCATTTCGGGCGCTGTGCTCCCGCTGAATCGCGAAAATGTTCACGAGGAACAGAAGAATCACGATTCCAAGGATGAAGCCAAAATTCAGGTAGAGCTTTTTTGAGATTGTCATTTGTTGCCTCCACGCCCTCACGCTCTCCGTGTTTGAGAAGCGCTTCCTACAGCGCCTCTGGGCGTTGGTGTAGTCAGGCGTTACTGCGCGTTCGGACTGAAGTTAAACACCACGACCTGGGTGGTCTCTTCCGAAGCCGGCTCGAATCGCCACTTCTTTACCGCGTCAACTGCTGGATCGACCAGCAGCGGGTGGCCACCCACAACCTTGGTACTCCGCACCGTTCCGGCCGGCGTGATCGTAACTTCAATCTTCACGGCGCCACGAACATTCATTCTCTTGGCCAACTCAGGGTAGACTGGAACAACCTTATTCCTTGGCTGGCGGTCTCCCTGCGCGAATGCAGCAGGCGCTACGGTGGTGATGCCCATCAGTCCTGCCAGCAAACAAGCCGCTAAGCGGCTACATATGTTTGCACCAAACACACTTGCCTCCTGAACACAAATGTCCCAAAAGCATAGGTGCACGGTGATTGCCAAGTTGCTGTCGCATGTCATCAAAACGTAGTGCCGTGTAAGTTGCTGAATCTTAACGGGTGTACCTGCACGAGTGGCTGTAATCTCGCGAAGCTCGGTATGGCACGCGTCTCACCGCTCGAATCGCTATCTATCGCCTTATCTCACCTTGAGACAAGATGACTACGGGACCATGGCTTACCGTGTTGGCACCCTGGCCGATATTGTGTTGACTCAAATTGAGAATCCAGAGTACCTTCAGGCTCTCCCCCGAACAGTTTGAGACGGCTAAAAGGTAGGTCTCCTCAAGAACGCAAATGAGCGGAGCGCACACACATGTTCGTGCCAATGACACCGAGGAGTTGTTTCAGCGCCTGCTGCTTGACATATCTGCTGCGAGTTCCCAAGGCGCGGACTACGACGCACTGATCCGGCTGTTCTGCGAGCGTGCGCGTGAATTCTTCGGTGTCAGCGGGGCCTACTGCTGGAAGCTCGCATCGCAAGGAGCGATGGAGGCCGTAGCCGCCTCAGGCTACGTGGCCGACCAGGTGCGTGGAGCTAAGTTTCCCCTTGAGCGCAGCACCCTTGCTGTTGACGCCGTGCGCAGCCGTCGCACACTTTATAGGAACCGCGCCGAGTCGTCCGGGTGTGTTCTGGCGGCCGGTCTCCCCTTTAAGTCGGCGATGGCAGCTCCGCTCATCGTTGCCGGTGAAGCCGTCGGTGCTCTAGCTTTCGTTCACGAGATCGACGCCGATTATTTCAATGACGGTATGGCAACCCAGGCCACCATCGTCGCGGGCTTGCTGGGAACATTGATGCAGGCAGCGCGGCTCAGTCAGGCGTCTCGCCAAGAGCACCAGCGTGCCGAAAATCTTGTTGATGTTGCGTCGGAACTGAACTCGTCGCTGCGTCTGGTCGATTTTGTTCAAAGGTTCACCGAGCGGGCTGCGGTGATGATGGGGGCCAAGACCGCTGTCCTGGCACTCTCAAAAGAAGGTGTACTCGAGACGGTGGCACTCCATGGCGGTCCGCTGGCGCGGGACAATGCGGTCCTGCGCCCGCTCAGCTACGCCTTGGGGCAAGCTGTTCGAGCAACTCGGGAGCCGGTACTCGCAGGGGATGCCGTCACCATACTGGGGCAGGCTCTTTCGCAGGTTCTTCAGTGGACAGACGTTACGGTTGCGCAATTGACCGGGGCCAGCGGGGAACTGATCGGCGTTATCTGCCTTGCCGACAGGGCACAACCGCTTCGGGCTGAAGATCGCAAGCTGCTGCAAGCGCTAGCATCTCACGCATCAGTTGCGCTGGAGAACTCTCGCCTCTTCACGCGGATGGACCAGGCGAATCGGCACTGGATAGAGATCTTCGACGCCATAACAGATTTCATTGTCGTTCACGATGAAACGAATCACGTGCTCCGCGTCAATCGATCCTTCGCTGATTTCATCGGCGTGCGCCCATCGGAACTTATCGGGTTCAGCATGAGGGCACTCTCAATGAGTAATGAGGCCGAGGAGCAGCCCTGTCCTTTTTGTCGTGCCGGGCTGGATTCAGCCGATGAATACATCCATCCCCTTTCGGAGCACACGTACCTCATTTCCACCTCGCGCATTCACGGTGCGGTCAACGAAAGCTTCCAGACCATTCATGTATTGAAGGACATTACTGATCGCCGCGAGGCTGAGCGCCGCTATCGCGAATTGTTCGACAACATTCAGGAAGGACTTTATTTCTCAAGTCCCGAAGGGAATTTCATCGAGGTTAACGACGCGCTGGTTCGAATGCTCGGCTATGACAGCCGGGAAGAGCTTCTGCGCGTGGACATTTCGAGCCAGATATTTGTGTCGGCGGAGCACCGCGCCCGCAGCGTAGAGATTCTGCAGCAAACAGGGATTCTTCGAAATTACGAAAACACGCTCCGACGCAAGGATGGCAGTCTCATTCACGTGTTGCAGAACGCCTTCGCTGTCAAGGACGTGCATGGGCGGGTTCTTCAGTATCGCGGTCTGATGATGGACATCACTGAACTGAAGAACTTTCAGGCCGAACTGCAACGCGAGCGGGACTTCAGCAGCAAGATACTGAACAACACTCAGAGCTTGATTCTGGTCGTGGACACTGCCGGCCTGATCAGCTACGCCAACCGTCGTTGTTATCAACCGGGAAACTTCCGCGATGTAGCGCTGCTCGGCCGACCGCTAACGGAAATCGTAGTTCCTGACCGGCGCACCGCCATGGCCGAGGCGCTTGAGTCTACCCTTGAAGGCAAGCAGGTTGACAACCTGGAACTCCCGCTCACGCTCGGCAACGGACGCATGGCTCAGTTCTCCATCAACCTCAGCCCCATGAGAGACGAGCAGGGCAACGTCAACAGCATCGTTGTGGTCATGACGGACATAACAGATGCCGCCATGTTGCAAGCCAAGCTGGTGCATACAGAGAAAATGGCTGCGGTGGGTCAACTTGTCTCAGGCGTAGCGCACGAAGTGAATAACCCGCTGACTGCTGTTCTCGGGTTCGCTGATCTGTTACTCGAGGATCCTACGGTTCCCGACGGCGCCAAGCACGACATTGGAGTTATTCTCCAGGAAGCGCAGCGCACTAAACAGATCGTGCAAAACCTGCTGAGCTTTGCACGACAGACCCCTCCGAATCGACAATCTGTGCAGATCAACGACATCTTGCGCAGGACGCTTGCGCTTCGTGCCTACGACTTCGCCAACCGCGGACTGAAGATTGTCGAGACCTTGGACGAGCACTTGCCCGAGATCATTGGCGATGCTCACCAGCTTCAGCAGGTGTTCCTGAACATCATCAACAACGCCTACGACGCTGTCTGCGAAACTGCGCGTCTTGGGCGAATCGAAATTGAGACCTGCGTCTCCGGCGATTCGGCCGAGGTGCATTTCCGCGACAACGGCAACGGGATCAAGCATCCGGAGCGGATATTCGACCCCTTCTTCACCACGAAGGAAGTGGGCAAGGGAACAGGTCTTGGTTTGAGTATCTGTTACGGCATTGTGCGCGAGCATGGAGGCGAGATCTCGTGCCACAACAATGAAGGCCCGCACGCGCCTGGAGCCACATTCGTCGTCCGCCTGCCGCTTAAAGCGTGTAAAGCACTTGCCCAGTCCAACGGAGCATATTGATGACCGATACTTCAGGCGGCACTGGCCGGCCGATCCTGGTGATAGAAGACGAACCTTCCGTGATGTCGTTTGTTAAGACAGCGCTGGAGCGCAACGGTTTTGCGGTCGTGAGTGCCGATTCCGGCGCAGCCGCCCTCCGCATGTTGCAGCAGGGCGATTATCGCTGCGTCATCTCGGACATGCGCACGCCCGGAGGCGTCGACGGCGCAGACGTGCACGATTGGATCTGCGATCATCGCCCGGATCTGCATCAAAAGCTGATCTTCATTACCGGCGACATCGTGAACGAAGAGACCGCGGCTACGCTGCGCCGGACAGGTGCTCCGCACCTCGAAAAGCCGTTCCGCGTGCGACAACTGCTGGACATCATCGAACAGACGCTTGGGAGCGCCTCATGACTGACGACTTCCGCATACGGTTCCTCATAGTTGACGATCAGCAGAGCATTCGAAAACTGTGCACCACCATCGGCAGTTCGCTGGGCTTTTCTTGCGCGGAAGCCGAGAGCGCCGAAGCAGCGCTGGCTTATCTTGAGACCGAATCCCCGGACATAATCCTATGTGATCTGAAGATGGCCGAAATGTCGGGCCTGGAGTTCCTGGGCGAAGTCAAGCGCCTGTTGCCTCGGACGGAAGTCGCCATGATGACAGGTTACGGCTCAATCGAGAGTGCCGTACAGGCGATGAAGTTGGGTGCTTACGACTACGTTCCCAAGCCGTTTCGCGTGGAGGAGATGAAGCAGAAACTCCAGCGAATGGCCGAGAAAGTTCGCCTCGTTGCGGAAAATCAGTTCCTGCGCGAACGCGTCAGCGCTGACATGGAGCTGAACGGCATCGTCGGATCCTCGGGCAAGATTCAGGATGTGTTGCGCATGGTTGCGCGCCTGAAAGATACGCGAACGCCGGTGCTCATCACCGGTGAAAGCGGAACCGGCAAAGAACTCGTGGCACGGGCGATGCACTTCCGCGGAGCGCTGGCGAAGCGTCCTTTCGTCGCTGTGGATTGTGGCTCGCTGGTGCCGACGCTCATCGAAAGCGAGCTTTTCGGATATGAAAAGGGCGCATTCACCGGAGCAGTGAAGGCACGTCCCGGGCTCTTTCAAGCAGCAAATGGCGGAACTATCTTTCTTGACGAAATCGGGGAACTTCCGCAGGAGATGCAAGCCAAGCTGCTGCGCGTTCTCCAAGAAAAGGAGGTGCGTCCCGTCGGAACGAACACTCCGGTCAAAGTCGATGTGCGCGTGATTGCCGCCACCAATCGCGATCTCGAAGCCGAGTACCAGGCCGGGCGTTTTCGCAAGGATCTCTATTTCCGCCTGAACGTCGTTACCATTCACCTGCCGGCATTACGCGAACGCAAGTCAGACATCCACCTGCTGGTCCAGTGCTTCCTCGACCGCTTTGCGCCAAAGAAGAACGTGCAAGTTTCGCCGGCGGCCATGCGCTGTTTGTTGCAATACGAGTGGCCGGGCAATGTGCGCGAGTTGGAAAACTGCATTGAGCGCGCGATAGCTTTGGGCAACCACGAGATCATCGACGTTCACGATTTGCCACCAGCGATCCAGCGCGCAGCCAGGCCTGAAGCCGCTGAAAACCAACCTTCGCTTTCCGCGACCGACTTGGAAGACCTTGAGCGCATGACCATCGAGCGCGTGTTCCAGCAGGTGAACGGGGACAAGGTAAAGGCGGGCAAGATGCTTGGAATCAGCCGCGCTACGCTTTATCGCAAGTTGAAGCGCTATGGCATCGGTGCGAATGATGACGGGGTAGTAGCGACGCCGACGAGGCCTGTCGCACAGGCTTTGACAGAGTCGAGTGCAGGAATGAGCACAGCGGTCGCTGCAGGGGAGTAGCAGGCTCCATTACCGCGTGCGAAGCGGGGCAGCAAGAAGTGCCGTGGCGACGACCAACACCACTCGGTCGTGCCTACGGCACTCTTCTAAAGGTATTCGTTTCGTACCCAGGACTTCGTCCTGGGCTAAGTTCGAGCCGTCCCTTCCGGGGCGTCAGGTGCAATCGAGCCGTCCCATTGGGCTAAGGTCAAACACGCCCCTGTCTCTCCGGGACGAACATGTTGTCATTTCACTTCAATACGCCGTTCGAATACCCGTGAACCGGTCTACGCTAACGCCTCTGCCAGTTTGCCGGTTGCGATCAAGTCGGACGTACGCACGAAGTCGGGTGCGAGCGAGCGGTCGTGAGTCATGGTCGGGCAGACGCTTCGAATTGCCATATGCGCCTTCATGCATCGCGGGCTGCTCTTCAGCGGAGCAAGAAAGTCTATGGCTTGCGCCGCGGCGATCGCCTCGATCGCAAGCACGTTTCGCGTGTTCTGGATGACCTTCATCAACTTGATAGCAGCGGTCATGCCCATCGAAACGTAGTCTTCCTTGTTGCCGGAAGTGGTGATCGAGTCGACAGACGCGGGATGGGCCAGAACTTTGTTCTCGCTGACCAGTGCGGCTGCGGTCACCTGCGCCATCATGAAGCCGGAATTCAGCCCGGCGCCCGGAGCAAGGAACGGCGGTAGGCCTTCGCTAAGCGTTGGGTTGACCATGCGCTCGATGCGTCGCTCGCTGATGCCAGCCAGTGCAGTCAGGGCGATCGCCAGGAAGTCCAGCGCAAATGCCACCGGCTCACCATGAAAATTGCCGCCGCTGATGATGTCGCCTTCTGGCCCGGTAACGGCCGCTTGCGGGGCACCAACCTGCTTGGGCCTGATGAACACGAGCGGATTATCAACCGCCGAGTTCATCTCGATTTCAAACGCTTCGCGGCAATGCGCGAGCGTGTCTCGCACGGCGCCGTGGACCTGAGGGATGCAGCGCAGCGAGTAGGCGTCCTGCACGCGGCCGCAGTTCTTGTGAGACTCGCGAATAGCGTCGTCGCCCTCGAGCATGCGGCGCAGGTTTGCAGCCACACGGATCTGTCCCTTGTGAGGACGCGCTTTGTGTATGCGTTCGTCAAAAGCGACGTTCGTGCCTTTCAGTGCGTCGAGTGACAGCGCGCTGATTACGTCGGCGGAATCGGCCAGCGTTTCAGCCGACAGCAGCGCCAACGAGCCCACGGCCAGCATCGCCTGCGTGCCGTTAATGAGCGAAATGGCTTCCTTAGCTTCAGGCACGAGGGGCTTGATTCCGGCCTTCTTCAGCGCTTCGGCGGCAGATACGCGCTTACCTTCGAACGTGACTTCGCCTTCTCCGATCAGGCCAGACGCCAGATGCGCCAGCGGAGCAAGATCGCCACTTGCTCCCACACTGCCTTGAGACGGAATCACCGGATGAACACCGCGGTTCAGCATCTCACAGAGCTGGTCGATAACCTCGGTGCGAACTCCGGAGTTGCCCTTCGCGAGGGAATTCGCTCGGAGCAGCATCATCGCGCGCACTACCGTTTCCGGCAGCGGTTCTCCCACGCCAACCGAGTGCGAACGGATAAGGTTCAACTGCAACTCGCGTACCTGGTCCGGAGGGATGTGAACGTCGCTGAGTTTCCCTACGCCGGTCGTAATTGCGTACGCCACGCGGTTTCCGGAGACGAGATCGTCAACCAGCGCTCGGGCGCGTTGCACGGCGATTCGAGCGTCGGGATCGAGCAGTACGGGGCGGCGTTCGTAGACAACCTCGCGAACGTCCGCGAGAGCCAGGTCGTTTCCGTTAATGTGAAGTGCCTTCATAGATTGAAGATCGCAGATTTTCAGATTTCAGATTGAGTTCAGTTCAGGGACTAAAGAGATTAAATCTGCAATCCGCAATCTGCAATCTGCAATTCAGCGAAGTTCACCGGCGAGCGCGGCTTTGAACGGAGTTCGGTATTTGTCGGGGAAGGATCCGCGATTGCCGGTTCCGTCGAGGACGAGGTGAACGGTTTCGCCTTCCGCCAGCAGAGTGTTGTCTGATTTGCGGAAACACTCGTATCCGAAGTGGATGAGCGAGTCGCGAACGTTCCTGAGGTGAGTGCGCACCACAATTTCGTCGTCATACTGCGCAGGGGCCTTGTACCGGCAGCGAACTTCTACGACAGGCAGGTGAGTATCGTCCTCACTCTCCATTTCTTTGTAGGTGAACCCGAACGACCTCAGCATCTCGACACGACCAACCTCGAACCAGATGATGTAGTTTGAGTGATAGACGACGCCCATCTTGTCGGTTTCCGCGTAGCGCACGCGCAGCGTGGTTTCAGTGACGTAGTTATGTCCGGAAGTCTTGCCGTTCGCTTTTGTACCGTTCTTCTGCTCGCTGCCGTTCGAAATCATGCTGACCTGATGCCCCATCCTGTGCCGGTTCGGAGAAGGCTGGGTCTTTCTTGACCGCTGCTCAACGCCCACTCCAACGCGGCTTGCGCTTTTCGAGAAATGAAGAAACGCCTTCGCGGAAATCTTCCGTTGTTCGGATTCTTGCATTCTCTTCTACAGCAAGGCGGATTTGCTCGTCCAGTTCATTTCCGGCAAACGCCGAAAGCAGTCGCTTGGTGGCGCGCACCGAGGCCGGCGAGTTCTGGCACATCGTCTCCGCCAGCGCACGTGCGCGGGGCATGAGATCTTCGGGTTCGACGACGTCGGTCACCAGTCCGACACGATACGCCTCTTCTGCACTGATGATGCGCCCGGTCAGCAGCAGATCGCGCGCGACCTTCTCGCCGACCTGTCGCACCAGGAACGTCGAGACGATCGCCGGCAGGAAGCCGATGCGGACCTCGGTATATCCGAACTTGGCTTCCGTCGAAGCGACACTGAAATCGCAGAGTGTCGCGATGCCGCAGCCACCCGCGACAGCCGCGCCGTTCACCGCCGCTATCGTTGGCAGCCGGAACTCGTAGATCGAGCGAAACAACCGCGCCATGGTCTGCGAATCCTTCAGGTTCTCGGCTTCTGTGCGCGAGGTGATTGCCCGCAGGTTGTCGAGGTCCATGCCCGAGCAGAACGCCTTGCCTGCGCCAGTGATGATCAGCGCATTGGCGTCGGACTCACGCACCTCTTCGAGCGCCGCCAGCAATTCCTCAATCAGCTCATAGCTGATTGCATTGCGCTTGTCGGGGCGGTTCAGGGTGAGAGTGGCGAGGTGATTGTCACGCGAGAGTTGGAGAGTGTTGTAGGGCAATGCAGAATCCTTCAATCCGCGTTATGCGTGTGAATCTGTGTTCGCGTTGCCGTAGCGTGCAGCGATGTCAGCGTTGATTCTCAAGACGTTGTCGAGCGCCTTGCTTATGGGCGGTTCGGCGCCTCGCTGGGCCAGCGCTTCCAGGACCTTCTCTGTCGGGAGGTTTCCCACCAGCGCGTCTTGCGCGAAAGGACATCCACCGAGTCCGCCTATAGCCGAATCGAACCGGCGGCAGCCCGCGTCGTAGGCGACGAGAACCTTCTCGACCGCCCGATCTGGACGGCTGTGAAGGTGAACGCCGATGTCGAGGTAGTCGTATTTAGCCACCACGGCGCCGACGACGTCTGAGATCCTCTGCGCGTCGGCCATGCCGACCGTGTCTGCCAGCGAGATCTGCTTGATCTCCATGCTCTCGAGCAGTTCCACCGCGGCGACTACTTCTTCCGGGTTCCACAAATCGCCATACGGATTGCCGAAGGCCATCGAGATGTAAACCACCGTCGCAAGTCCCGCAGCATCGGCTTTCTTGTCGATGCTCTCCAGCGTCTCGATCGCGTCTTCCAGGGACTGGTTCTGATTCTTTTGCAAGAACGTCGGCGAGACGGAGTAGGGGAAACCGAGCGTCCGCACGGCGCTGGTCGCAATTGCCCGCTCCGCGCCCTTTTCGTTCACCGCGATTCCGATGATCTCCACGTCGTCGGGCGGATCGAGTTGCTTCAGCAGGTCCTCGCTGTCGGCCATCTGCGGCACGGCTTTTGGCGAGACGAACGACACCGCATCAATGTGCTTGAACCCCGCCCCAATTAGCGCGCGCAGGTACTGGACCTTCACATCAGTCGGGATCTGACTCTTGAGCCCTTGCCAGGCGTCGCGGGGACATTCGATGAGTTTCAAGTTTCGAATCGTCATGCAGAAGTGTCGAGTTACGTCAAAAGTCCAAAAGCTAAGGCTGGCTGTTAACTCAGTGGAGGTACAACTCCACAATTCCAGTAACAAGGAGTCCAGCAACCCCAAACCAGAACACCCAGCAGAGAATATTCGCGAATGTGCCGCGTCCGTATGTCGCAAAATAATCCAGCCGCAGCCCACAAAGCAATGATCATTGCGACCGACCAAGCTCTCGAAAACAACGCGATCAACGCGCAAACAGCAAAGAAGTAAGCGGCCCACGCCAGCAGCAGCGTACTCCAGTTACGCCTTGCTTGTGCATCAGCATTCATCAGCGACAAAGGGCTCTTTCCCTCGAAACTTGAAATCGAAACTACGTTTGTAAGACTCCCGTCCTGAACACCGGCACGTCCGGATTCAGCGTAGCGGCCTCCAGCGCCTGAACCAGCGCCATGCGGGTTTCAATCGGGTCGAGGATTCGATCGACCCACAGTCGTGCTGCGCCGTAACGCGGGTCGGTCTGCTCTTCGTATGTCTGCTTGACGGACTCGAACAATTGCTTCTTGTCCGCGTCGGTCAGTTGTTTGCCTTCGCGTTCGAGTTGCTTGATCTTGATCTCGACCAGTGTTCCGGCGGCGGAGTCGCCGCTCATGACAGCCAGCCGTGCCGTTGGCCAGGCGAATACGAAGCGCGGATCGTACGCCTTGCCGCACATCGCGTAATCTCCGGCGCCATACGAGCCGCCAATGATGACGGTGATCTTCGGAACTACGGAGTTTGCGACGGCGTTGACCATCTTCGCCCCGGCGCGGATGATGCCGCTCCATTCGGCGTCTTTACCCACCATGAAGCCGTTCACGTCGTGCAGGAAGACGAGCGGGATCAGGTTCTGGTTGCAGTCCATGATGAAGCGCGCCGCCTTTTCCGCCGACTCCGTATAGATGACGCCGCCGAACTCGATGCGCTTATGACCTTCGTGGTCGATCTGCTGTGCGTGCGTCTTCTGGTTCGCCACAATCCCCACGGCGAACCCCCCGATGCGTGCATAACCGCACAAAACCGTTTGCCCGTACTCGGCCTTGTACTCGTCGAATTTGCTGCCGTCCACGATGCGAGCAATGATCTCGCGCATGTCATAGGGCTTGTTCGGATCGGACTCATAGATGCCGTACAGGTCTTCTGACGGGTAAAGCGGCGGCACGATCTTGATGCGATCGAAGGGCGCGCGCCTGCGGTATCCCATCTTCTCCACCAGCGAACGTATTCGTTCGATGCAGGCTTCGTCGGTGGGTTCACGGAAGTCGACTGTGCCGCTGATGGTGGCGTGCATCTTTGCCCCACCGAGGTCTTCTGGTGAGGTCTTCTGGCCGATGGCTGCCTGCACCAGCGCCGGGCCGGCCAGGAATAACCCGCTGCCTTCGGTCATCAGAATGTGGTCACACATGACCGGCAGGTACGCGCCGCCCGCGACGCACATGCCCATGATGGCCGTGATCTGCGGAATGCCCATCGCCGACATCACGGCATTGTTACGGAATACTCGCCCGAAGTCGTCCGTGTCAGGGAAAACGTCCTCCTGTAGCGGTAAGAAGATGCCGGCCGAGTCGACGAGATAGATCGTCGGAATGTGGTTATCGATGGCGATGTTCTGCGCGCGAATGACCTTCTTTGCCGTCATAGGGAAGAAGGCTCCGGCTTTGACGGTTGCATCATTGGCGATGATCATGAACATGCGCCCGTGAATCTCGCCGAGGCCGGTGACTACTCCCGCGGCAGGCGCGCCACCCCATTCCTGGTACATGCCGTGGGCAGCGTAAAGCCCTGTCTCGAAAAGTTCCGTGCCCGGATCGAGCAGCAGAGCAATGCGTTCGCGCGCGGTGAGGCGTTTCTTATTGTGCTGCGCGTCAATAGCCTTGGCACCGCCGCCTTCTCGCAACTGTTCCTCTTCGTTGCGGATGCGCGTGACTAGAGCGGCCATGGCGCGCATGTTGTTCTCGAATCTTGCCGATTTGGTGTCGACACGCGTCGCGATGACGTTGGTGTCATTAGCGGAAGCTTGCTTCGTCTTCTCGGCCATGATCGCTTTCTCTGGTGCGCAGGCTGATACATCTGGCGGTAAACGGTACAACACTGTGAAGCTAGAGAGCAATTGCAAGACGCTCCCACACAGGAATCACGATTTCGGCAATTGCCCGATTCGGTCAAGCGCAGCGGTCAACGGGTTGGCCGCGATCGCCTGGACAAGTCCATAGTCTAGCGCCCTGGCGGCCGTGAGTTTCTCGGCGGCAACAAACATTTCGGTGGCGCGCGACCTTCCCACCAGCCTAGGCAATCGCTGCGTGCCGCCCCACCCGGTGATCAGTCCCAGCGCAGCGCCGCGATGCCCAAACACGGCGTGCGGGTGCGCGATCCTGATATCGCACGCCAGCGCCAGGTCGAGTCCGCCACCCATGCAGTAGCCCCAAACGGCCGCGATGACCGGAGCAGGGAACTCGTCTACAACTCTCATCAGCGCTTGGCCCATTTTCGCAAACTCCAGCGCCTCCGGACCGGCCAGCAGGGTGATTTCATTCAGGTCTGCTCCTGCCGAAAAGAAGTGATGGTTGCCAGTTATGATCAGCGGCTTGGGGTGGCGTGCGAAATCTTCTACTGCATGCGTGAGCGCGAACACGCGAGCACGCGTCAGCCGATTGGTCCCGTCAGCCGAGATGAGATGCAGCACGCGTGCGCAGTGGCGCTCTTCGATAAAGAAGTGCTCCGAGATAGACTGTTCGGCTTTCATGTTGCGAAAAAAGCGGGCTCGCAGCCCGCTCCTTCAAATAGAAACCAGCAACTCTTTTACTGTGCGGCCGGCATGGTGTGCGGCTTCACGTTCTCGCGGATGAACGTGACGATCTCTTCCAGCGGTGTGCCGGGCTGGAAAATGCCCGCGACTCCAGCTTTCTTTAGGCCTTCCATGTCTAGGTCAGGAATGATGCCGCCGACAATGACGAGAATGTCTTCGGCCTGGTTCTGCTTCAGCAGGTCCATCACGCGGGGAATGATTGCATTGTGGGCGCCGGAAAGAATGCTGAGCCCGATTACGTCAACGTCTTCCTGCAGGGAGGCATTGACGATCATCTCCGGTGTTTGCCGCAGGCCGGTATAGATGACCTCCATGCCGGCATCGCGCAGCGCGCGTGCGATAACCTTTGCGCCACGGTCGTGGCCGTCGAGTCCAGGCTTAGCTACGAGAACGCGAATTTTCTTCTCACCCGTCATTGGGCAAAGATGATAGCGCAAGTTGAACGTCTTTGAGAACGGATGAACGTATGAACGTAAAGAATGTGGCCCGCCTATCAAGAGTTGCATTCGGAGTTCTGCAACTGCTGTTTCTCAGATCATCCGATCTTTCGTTCATACGTTGTTACGCTACGCTCGTCTCCTCGTACGTCCCATACACTTCGCGCAGCGCGTCGCAAATCTCGCCGACTGTTGCATAGGCGCGCACGGCATCGACGATGTACGGCATGGTGTTTGCGGCGGAGATGGAGCCGTCAGGCTTAACCTGCGGTTCCTGCGCGGCGGCACGCTTCAGGGCATCGAGCGTGCGGCGGACAGCGTCGTTGGAACGCCGCGACCGTAGCAATCTCAGCTTCGCCGTCTGCTGATGGGCGACGTTCTCGCCGATGTAAAGGATCTCAGGCCGCTTCTCTTCGATGGTGAAGTCGTTCACGCCGACGATGATCTTTTCCTTCGCTTCGATGGCACGTTGCAGCTGGTAGCTGGCTTCGGCAACCTCCTTTTGCGGGTAGCCCTTTTCGATTGCCTTCACCATGCCGCCCATGGCGTCCAGCTTTTCGAAGTAGTCGAACGCTCCCTTCTCCATGTCGAGTGTCTGCTTCTCAACGAAGTATGAGCCGGCCAAAGGGTCGACGGTCTGCGCCACGCCTGACTCATAAGCGATGATCTGCTGCGTACGAAGGGCGATTCTGGCTGCTTCCCCCGTGGGCAGTGCCAGAGCCTCGTCGTAAGCGTCCGTATGCAGCGATTGCGTGCCGCCCATGACGGCCGCCAATGCCTGTATCGCGACGCGAGCGATGTTGTTCATCGGCTGCTGCGCGGTAAGTGAAACGCCCGCCGTCTGCGTGTGGAAGCGCATCAGCCATGTTCGCGCCTGCTTCGCACCGAAGCGGTCTTTCATCAGGCGACACCAGATCTTGCGGGCGGCCCGGTACTTCGCGATCTCCTCGAAGAAGTCGTTATGTGCGTTGAAGAAGAAACTCAGCCGTGGACCGAACTCGTCCACGTCCAATCCACGCCGCTTTGCCCACTCTACATACTCGACGCCGTCATAGATCGTGAATGCCAGTTCCTGCAGTGCGGTCGAACCCGCCTCGCGAATGTGATATCCGCTTATAGATATCGAGTTCCAGCGCGGCACGCACTTCGATCCGAACTCAAAGGTGTCGATCACCAGGCGCATCGAGGGTGCCGGCGGATAAATGTATTCCTTCTGCGCGATGTATTCCTTGAGAATGTCGTTCTGTGTGGTGCCCGAAACCTTCTTCCAGTCTGCGCCCTGCTTCTCGGCTACAACGAGGTACATCGCCCACAATATCGACGCCGGCGAGTTTATGGTCATTGACGTCGTGATCTTCTCCAGGTCGATGCCGTTGAACAGGATCTCCATGTCTTCCAGCGAGTCGATCGCCACGCCGCACTTGCCGACTTCGCCTTCGCTGAAAGGGTGGTCGCTGTCGTATCCCATAAGCGTCGGCAGGTCGAACGCGACGCTCAGTCCGCCAGCTCCATGCGCGAGCAGGTCGAGGTAGCGGGCGTTGGTTTCTTCTGGCGAGGCGAAGCCGGAGAACTGGCGCATGGTCCAGAGCTTGCCCCGATACCCGGACGCGTGAATGCCGCGCGTGTAGGGAGGCTGTCCCGGGTAGCCGAGGTACTCGTCGTAACTCCAGTCAGCAGGCAGATCGGCCTGCGTGTAAAGCCGCCGGATGGGCGTTCCCGAAATGGTAGTGAAGCGCGCGTTTCCGCGCTCGTCGAGGTTCGTGCCCGTTGCGGCACCGATCGGTCGTTCCGGAGCCTTCTCCAGAGTCTTAGCGAGCGTAGTCTCTGCCCATTTCTTTTCGCTCTCGGATGGATTGCGGCCCTCATAGACGTCGGCAACCGGAGACTCGGCTACCGCGTGCTTATCGCGGATGTCGTCAGCCATAATTTGCGGAAACGCTCCTCACCCTCATCCCGGCGCCCCCCACAGGCAAGCCGGTTCGTGAAAAACCCAAAATCATACAGATGCCGATGGGAGCAGGCAAGGAGCGGAGCAGTATTTAGTCTCCGGCGGGTGATGGTTGATTCGACTGCGCTTCTGTCGAAACAGTTGACGCGGACAGTCTGTTCAGAAGGTCCGAAGACCAGAGCTCGAGCTTGTCTTGATGAGAGCGGTTGTGAGCTTCGGCAGCCGTGTTGTAAAGGTGCAGCAACTTACGTGGATCAAGCATGCAATCAATCAGGGCAGCGCGACCGAAACGTTTCTCGACCACAACTGCCATCCTGTACCCGACTGTGTACCATGCGCCCTGCGCATCACCGAAAAATGACATCGCTCGGTTACGCTCTGCCGCTTTTGTCAGTTTGTTATCGGTAACGTCCAACAGGAAGTTCTCGACCTTTCGCAGATCCTGATTGAAGTTCAACATGTCGCGGTCCCACCGCGAGCGATCCTCTGGAGCACTGGAAGCGTGAGGGTGAACCTCCGTACTGCCAGCCGCCGCAAGCACCGCGAAGCCCTCTCCGAATGCTCCTACCCATTTGGCCGCGCGTTTAGCGCCTTCAGGCAATGTCGAAATCGTGGCGTCGTATTGTGATGCAACGCTGGAAAAGCCGACGTGATGTAGTTCGTGCGCGGCTATGTTCTCGAATTGGGCTCGTGCGACCTTCGGATCGAGATAGAGGAAGACCGCCGCATTGGTGGACAGCTCAAACACGAAGCTGTTGTTCTGGGGCTTGATAACTGGATAGATCGTGGCCTTGATATGCGCGGTCTCCGGCAACCACATCAAAATCTGTTCGGCCAATGCAGCCAGGTCCGCCTTCTTCCATTCGTCGAGAGTGCGACGGAGTTCGTCCGGAGTGCCGGCGAACTTGCCGGCAGACACGAACGCCTTGAAATCCTCTTCGCTGAAAGTTCGGTTGAAACCTTGCTCGCGCTGCTTAAGACGGACGTAAGGTTCCGAAGCGAATATGGCTTGCCAGTCGCGTTCGGCAATGATGCCGCCGGAAGCTTGCTTGTCCAGGGCAGCAAGCACTGCTTCGGCCTGGGACGTGTCGAGCCGGAGTTGGACACGGTTGGAGCGAGCCTCAGCTTCTGAAGCCAGGCACAGAGCTATGACTGCGAGCAGGAGTACAACGACGAAATGAAAACATCGCTGCATGATGTTTACATGGACTGTCGGCGGGCAGAAAGGTGAGCAGGTTTGTAATTCAGTCTTGAGGCATGGAGCGACTCAACTCCCACGCCTTCGCGTACTTCCAACTCACATAAACTGAGTGGTACAGGCAGAGCAACAGCCCTTCACGGCCGTCCAAAAATCCCGCTCTCAAGAGGTACATCGATACAAAGGTGGCCAGCGGCCTGAGCACGATGTTCAGCAAGCTGAACCGCCCGTGTCCTTTGCGGACGGCAATCTCCGCACCAAGGGAGGAGTAGCGGTTCATCGTGGCGATGTAGTTGGAAAGCGTGGGATAGGTATAGTGCAGCAGGGCGCCCTTAAGTGTGGCCGTCGGCCCATCTACTTCCATCACCTCGTGCACAGGCCGGTCAAAAAATCGCCCTTTCCCGCGCCGGAACAGTCGCAGCTTCGCATCGGGATAGAACCCGGCGTGCTTGATCCAGCGGCCGAGGAAAAGGTTCTTGCGGGGCAGGAAATAGCCAGCCGCGGAACTGCTCATTGCCATCCTAATCTCTTGCGCCAGTTCTTCAGTAACCGCCTCATCCGCGTCCAGACTCAGCACCCACTGGCAGCTTGCCTTCGCGATCGCCGAGTTCTTTTGCGCGGCGTAACCCTTCCACTCCTCAACGAAAACTCTCGCCCCGAACTCGCGTGCGATCTCGAGTGTTCGGTCCGTAGAGCCGTTATCGACAATGACGACCTCGCCCGGTTCTGCGTCAGGCGGACGCACCAGGGGCATTACGCTCTCCAGCGTGCGCCGGAGGTTCGCTTCTTCGTTGAACGTAATAAGAACGACAGACAGGGCCACGGCGGGATTGTAAACGCGAACACCGCGCCCGGAGCAGAGCCAAATTTGGTTCCGACTTCTGAGCAGGGGTGAGGTTTCTCTGCCTGCCCCACGCCCATGTCCCGGAGGCTCCATGAGCGTCATCGACGATGTCCTAGCTGCCAATAACGAGTTCGCTCGTTCCTTCCGCCTTCGCGACGTGCCGCGGGAGCCGGCACGTCATCTCGCCGTCCTGACCTGCATCGATGCTCGCATTGACGTGCACGCGATCCTGGGACTCGGTCCCGGCGACGCTCACGTCCTGCGCAACGCCGGAGCGATTGTGACCGAGGACGCATTACGTTCGCTCATAGTTTCTCACCATCTGCTCGGTACCCGCGAGATCATGGTGATCGGCCACACAGACTGCGGTCTCGCCACTGTCACGGAGGACGAACTCACTGCCGGTCTGGTGCGCAAAACCGGGCACCTCGCCGCTACTCCCGAGCGGTTTCACGCATTCCGAAATGTCGAGCAATGTGTGTGCGAACAAGTCGCCAAGCTTCACTCACACCCGTGGTTGGGCCGCGAAATCATCACGCGAGGCTTCGTGTACAACGTCGCCACAGGCCGCCTGAACGAAGTGTCTGGCGCACTGGAAGGCTAAAGATCAGCCCGACCGCGCACAAAAAAACCGGCACGCGCCGTGCGTGCCGGTAGGTGACATTTGCGGAGTCTAGTTGGTTACCGGTGTAGATACCGTTAGTTCGGCCTGAGGCTGCTGCGGTGTGCCTTGCGGCGTAGCCCCACCTTGCGGTACTTGTTGCTGCTGCGTCGGCGTCAGGTCCTGACGCGGTGCAACTCCGGGCACGTTCGGCATCTTTCGTACGTTGCCGGATTCCGCGTCGGCAATCTCAACACCCAAATGAGTCAGCGTCAAACCGGTTACCCGGTCCAGCTCGACTTTAGATTTCTCGTAGGCAGAGCTGGCCGCTACAAGGCTGCTCTCTGCTGCAGCAAGATCACGCTGTGCCTGCAGAACGTTGTAGTTGGTCGACGCGCCGAGCGCGTACTTTTTCTGTTCGGCGTCCAGAGACTCCTGCGCAAGCTGACGGCCCTTGATGGCGGCATCTACGCGAGCGCGGTTCTGCGTTACCGCAAACTGCGCGTTGCGAACTTCGATGCGGATCTGGTTCTGCAATTGCTGCAAGCGCATCTCGGCCTGTCGGAACTCCAGTTCAGAACGAACCTGGTCCGCCTGAGCAGCGCGGTTGCGGATCGGAATATTTATGCTGAGCGCAACCCCATAGTCCTTGAAATCGTTGCCCCACAAGTTCTGGAATGTGTTGCCGTAATTCGTGCTGCGAAGATCCGGCGGTCGGCAGTTGGTAACGGTTCCAGGTGTGCACACAGGCAGGGCCGCGACCTCTGCAGGAACCGAGCCGCCGAGCGCTGAAGTCCCGTACCAGCCCGTCAAGTCAACCGTCGGCAACAGCGAATTGCGCGCCGCTTTCTTTGTGATCTGACGGTTCGTGAGGTCGATCTGCGACAACGCCAGTTCCGGGCGATGGGCGAGGGCATCTGCAATCAGGTCCTGGACAGGCACAACGGGTTCAACCTGCGGAAGGCTCATGGTGTCGGTCGGGATCACGGGAACCCCTGCCAGCGTTTGGTCCGTCAGGTTGCGGGTGATCGCGTTCTTCATGAGCAGTTGCTGTAACTGCAAGTTCGTCTGCGAAACGATCAGGTCCTGATTCCGGGCAGCGACTTCGCTCTGAGCGCGGACAACTTCAATGGGCGCCAAAGTTCCGATCTGCACCTGCTTCTGATTATCCGCCAGGAGCCGTTCCGCCAGAGCCACGGAGCGCTCTTTTGCCCTGACGTCTTCGTAGGCGTTGACCAAGTCCCAGTAGATATTCTGGATCTGGGAAACGGTCGAGATCACCTGCTGCCGGAACGCGACGTCAGAAATCTCTCGGTTGTTTTTCGCGATTGTGATGAAGCGGCGATTATTGGCGAGGCCGAAGCCTTCGAGCAGGTGCTGACGGAATGTCAGGCGATAGTCGGCGTTCAGGGTCGGATTAAGCAGGTTTCGAATGCTGTTCGTCGTCTGCCTGCTATTGTTGAACGCCAGCGAAAACGAAGTTCCTGTCGGGAATGCCTGGGCGTACGAAAAATTCGCTACTCCCGTGTTCTGTTGCAGGAACGGCACACCCGAAACGAAAACGCTGGACAGCGGCGTAGCCGCATGTTGAATGCTCAAGCTGGAACTCAGGATTGGATCGAACGATTCGACCGCGGGGCCAGCGCCCAAAGTCGAGCTGACGATACCGGACGTTCCGGTGCCAGCACCACCAGCAGCCGTAGACGTTCCTCCTGCGCCGCCGCCCGACGCTCCGCCCGTCACACCTGTGCCGGTGCCGCCGGGAGTGCCCGAAACCAGTCCGGTGGCAACGCCGCGCACAGTGCTGCCGGCCTTGGTCCGAAGTATATCGGTGTCGGCGATCGGCAGGTTGTAGCGCGCAATCGCCAGGTCAAGGTTGTTTTCGAGCGCAAGCGCGATGGCATCGTTCAGCGAGAGCATTAGCCTGCCGTCCCGGACCAGCGTGTCGATGCGCCCGGTATTCGCCATATTCGCCTTCGGCACATCGCGCCCAGTGTATGGAGCTATTGGATTGGGGAAGTAACCCTTTCCCTGCGCATACGGACCGCCTGTTTGCGCTTGCGTGGCGGTCGTGACAACGCCGGCCAGCACCACGACGCCAACCGCCTTTAAGGACTTCAAAACACGACGCGAAAAGCTCATCTCGCTAATCTCCGATTCAATATGGCTCGCGACCGAAAAACAATGTTAAGACTGCTCGAGACTTCCTTTGTCACCAGCTTGTACGAAAATAGCCGGGCAGTAGTTCACTTTTTCCGCGAATAGATGTCGGGGTAATCCGGTGGATTCACATTTGCCAGATACAAGGAACGGATTAGTATAGCTGACTTGGTAAGCGTTCACTTACAAAAGGGCCGAAGCTCTCCCGTGTTGCGCAATTTCAAACTCGTGGTGGCGTATGACGGTGCGGACTTCCACGGCTGGCAGGTGCAGCCGGGATTGCGAACTGTCCAGGGACTCCTGTCGGACGCTATTGCGCGCGTGACCGGCGACCGAGTCCTTCCACAAGGATCGGGCCGAACGGATGCAGGTGTGCATGCCCTGGGTCAGGTCGTTTCGGTCGCGATTTCCTCACCAATCCCGGCCAGAGGGTTTCTTATCGCCCTCAACGATCATCTGCCCAACTCGATCCGAGTGATGAAGGCAACGGAAGTTTCACCTGATTTCCATGCCCGCAAGTCTGCGAGTGCGAAGACGTACCGGTACCGCATCTTTCGTGGCGACATCTGCCCGCCATTTACCGCACGTTATGTGTACCATCACCCGTATCCGCTGGACGAGGAGGCGATGGCAATCGCCGCAGCGAAGGTGATTGGAGAACATGACTTCACCTCGTTTGCCGCCGTCGATCCGGAACGCGGGCGGGAAGATGTTGAAGTCTCGAATGTGCGGACGCTATTTTGCTCCAACTGGCAGCGCCATGATTCGGAACTGATCTATACAGTTCGAGGAAGTGGGTTCCTCCAACACATGGTGCGTAATCTTGTGGGGACGTTCCTCCTGGTCGGCAAGGGAACGATCAAGCCAAGCCAAATCTCCGACATACTCGCGGCAGAGGAACGCTCAGCGAATCCCGGCGCGACAGCGCCAGCTTCGGGCTTATGCCTCGTGAGCGTGGAGTACTAGAAACCGCGGTCCTCGACGACAGACTTCCTCTGAAACGTGCGCGCTTCTTGCATGAATCCTCGTGCGCAACCGAAACGGTGACAGAAGTGGCCCTGGTATGGTCTGCATTAGACAAAGGTGATACTCATCCCAGCTTTTTCGCCTCGCCTGCCTCTCCGCTCATCTAACCTTCAGCACGCGGCCCCGTATCCCACGATTGGCGGGTTCTTGAACAATTGAAGTGAGGTAGTGAATGGCAACGGACCGGTTGGCCGGCCATGCAAGGCTTGAAGTAGTAGCGCGGCAGCATGTTCCCAGTTCGCGCTTGATCTCGCGAAATCCCGCAACAGGAGAAGTTCTCGGGGAAGTTCCCTTTGCCACCCAGTCTGATGTTCATCAGGCCGTTGAGCGTGCCCGGGCGGCACAGCCCGGCTGGGCGGCTACTCATGTGCGCGAACGTGTTGCCATCTTCAAGAAATTTCAGAGGCTTTTGACAGATCATAAAGCCGCCGTCGCCACGCTGATTACGCGTGAGGCGGGCAAGCCATACGTCGAAGCACTCTCAACAGAGGTACTGGTTGCGCTTGACGCGGCTCGGTTCTGTGCGGAGACTGCGTTTTCGTTCCTTCGTGACGAGCCGTTGTCCCATGGCAACCTCATGGTGAAAGCCAAGCGCGGCCGACTTGTACGTGAACCCCATGGGGTAATCGGCATCATCTCGCCGTGGAACTATCCCTTCTCGATTCCTGCCACGGAGACGCTTGCAGCGCTGGTCACCGGCAATGCCGTAGTGCTGAAACCGTCGGAGTTGACGCCACTGGTCGCCCTTGAGCTGCAATCGCTGCTGCATGAGGCAGGAGTGCCTAAAGATATTTTCCAGGTCGTAGTCGGAGAAGGTCCGACTGGAGCAGCCTTGCTGTCGTCGTCCATCGACAAGCTGGTGTTCACGGGCAGTGTTCCAACAGGCAAGCGCGTGGCTGAGGCGGCGGCGAAACGACTGCTGCCCGTCGTCCTCGAGTTGGGTGGTAAGGACGCCATGTTGGTGCTCAACGACGCGCATCTGGAGATCGCCGCCAGTGCCGCCGTTTGGGGAGCGTTCATGAACGCGGGCCAGACATGCCTGTCTGTTGAGCGTTGTTACGTGCACCGTGCCCTTTACGACAAGTTCCTCGCCCTCGTCGTCGCTAAAGCAAAGCGTTTGCGCGTCGGCAACGGACTCGATCCGAACACAGATGTCGGACCGCTGATCAATGATCGGCAGTTGCAGGTCGTCGAGTCACAGATCGAGGAAGCAAAAGCGCAGGGAGCAAAGGTACTCGCGGGCGGGATGCGACTTCCCGAAGTCGGGCCAACCTTCTACACGCCGACGGTGATTACGAATGTTGACCACTCCATGCGGCTGATGCGCGAAGAGACCTTCGGCCCGGTGCTTCCGGTCATGCCGTTCGAAACGGATGAGGAAGCCTTAAGACTGGCGAACGATTCCGAGTTTGCCTTAGCTGCGAGCATATGGACCAAGAACCGCAAGCACGGCGAACGGCTGGCCAGGCAAATCGACGCCGGCACGGTGATGATTAACGACGTGCTGACCTGTTTCGGCATCAGCGAAGCTCCGCATGGAGGGTTCAAAGCTAGCGGCATCGGCCTGACGCACGGCCGTTTTGGACTCGACGAGATGGTGCGTATCAAGTACGTCGATAACGAACTGGTGCCTGGACTTGCCAAGCCATGGTGGTACCCGTACGGGCCTGAGTGTGCTCCGCAGGTAGAGGGAGCAATCGAATTTCTGTTCGGCCGAGCGTTGGGCAAGCGGATACGCGGAGGGCTGAGAGCCGCTTCTGGTCTGCTGCGAAATCGAACCTGACCACTTGGGTGACTCAAATCTGGAAGCGCACGCTTAACTTGGGCTAGAATACGAAATCAGCTTCTATCCGCGCCGTTCCCGGAAGAGATCTTTGTTCCGCGTGTCCGGGAGTATCTGCGCGCAAGAGGAATTCAGCCTTGCCTATTACCGAAGTTCAACCTACGCCCGAGCAGCAACAGGACCAGACACAACCGGAACCGTCGGTTCCTCAGCTTCCCCACCACAAGGTGAAACTAAAGAAGCCACTTCAGCGCTCCTGCAACGAAAAGGACGAGAAAGGGAAGCTCTGTGGCGGCCACCTGAAGCGGTGGTTCTATGCCTCCGACACAGTTGAGCAGGAATGTGGAGATGTCGAACAGGCGTATGGGAAGAACGCTGAGCTGTACCGGTGCGAGCACTGCAAGACGATCTACCTGCCCAACCCGCAGGAGCCGAAAACTTCAAGCGTTGCTGGCCGTGGTCAGGTTTCCGTGTTCGGTCTGACAGTGCCGCCGAAAGAGACGAAGTAGCTGGGTAAAGCGGGACCGCAGCACTCACCGAGTTCCAAGGACGGGTCAGAACGGCCCGTCCTTTTCGTTTTCCCTTCGTATTGATGCCCTTCCCATTCGCGAACCCTTCTAGCTCCGGGGTCGGATTTCTGCATCTCTATTTGGCACGGGGTGGGTTCCGCGCTGGCGCGGACCGGGAAGACTGTTCGCCGATACCGAACCAAGGAGCAACTGCACCGGTGAATTCTGATCTCATATTCGACTGGAACCGTGTTGGCCCAGGCGCCCTGCAGTTCGAGCGAACGGTCCTGCTCAATGACGAATCACTGCGTGACGGCCTGCAGTCGCCCTCCGTTCGCGACCCTTCGATATCGGAAAAGATTGAAATTCTGCACCTCATGGAAGACCTCGGGATCAACTCACTTGATCTTGGGTTGCCGGGGGCGGGACCGCGCGCGGTGTCGCACGTTGAGAATCTTGCGCGCGAAATCGTGCGGTGCAACATGAGGATCAAGGCCAACTGCGCCGCGCGTACACATCCAAACGACATCCGTCCAATCGCCGACATCGTTGATCGTACTGGCCTGCCAATCGAAGCCGCTACGTTTCTCGGGTCAAGCCCAATCCGCCGCTACACCGAGGGCTGGAGCGACGAATTTCTGCTCCAGACCACCGAGACAGCGGTGAAGTATGCGCGATCGCTCGGACTGGATGTCATGTACGTTACCGAAGACACGACGCGCTGCGACCCGGAGACGGTGAAGCGCCTTTATACTTGCGCCATTTCCTTCGGTGCACGCGCAATTGTCATTTGCGATACGTGCGGACACGCGACACCAATGGGCGTGTACGCTCTATTGAAATACGTTATCGACGAGATCGTTAAGCCCAGCGGCGAGAAAATCCGGGTCGACTGGCACGGTCACTGTGATCGCGGTCTTGCCGTTCCGAATTCTCTGGCGGCAATCGCTGCGGGGGCCGATTGCGTTCATGCTTGCGCGATCGGCATTGGCGAGCGTGTCGGCAACACGCAGATGGACCAGATGCTGGTTAATCTCAAGTTGATGGGCATCACACCGTGGGACAAGCAGGATCTATCGAAGCTCAAAGACTACTGCTATGCGGTGTCTCGTGCGACCGAGGTTCCAATTCCCAAGAACTACCCCGTTGTGGGGGATGATGCGTTTCGAACGGGAACTGGCGTGCACGCTGCGGCGGTCATCAAGGCCTACAAGAAGGGCGACATTGAACTGGCAAACAACGTGTATTCAGGCGTGCCCTCGCACTACTTCGGACTGGAGCAGATCATCGAGATCGGGCCGATGAGCGGCAAGTCGAACGTGATCTTCTGGCTGGAACGCCACGGCATCGAGCCAAAAGAGGATGTGGTCGAGCGTATTTTCCACCGCGCGAAGACCTCCGATCGACTCCTAACCGAGCTCGAGATCATGCAGTTCTGCAATGAGCCGGAGCCTCGAAGGCTGCACCCACTCACCCGAGAATGAATCCGGGTCGAGCGCATGTTGGAAACGATGCGTTTGACTGCACACGCATTTGGCGAATCTGTTATGCTTCCCGCCGTTCCGGTTTCACAATAGGACTGCAATGAACTGGGTCCGCTCCCTTGGCGTTGTAGTATTGATGGCTTCCGTCGTTATGGACACGTCCAGAGGCCAACCCGGAGTGCGTGATGCGGTCACGGCAAGCCCCATTGCCGGTGTACAAAAGCAGATCGCAAACCTTGCCGCGATGCCCTCGCTACATACCGCCTTCGACTGGTTCCGCTCGAATGCACGCCAGTTGTCTGAGTGGCAGCTCGAGCTGACCAGCATCCCCGCACCGCCGTTCTCTGAGGCCAAACGTGCCGAGTGGCTGAAGGGGAAGTTCCAGCAACTTGGTCTGAAAGACGTTCACATTGACCAGGAAGGGAACGTTCTGGGTTTGTGGTCAGGAGAGAATCCCGCCGCCAAGCACGTTCTGCTGTCGGCGCATCTGGACACGGTGTTTCCACCAGGTACCCACCTGCCAGTACGCCGCGAAGGCGAGAAACTCATTGGACCCGGTATCTCGGACAATGGTGCTGGCTTAACGGCGATTTTGGCAATCGCGGCGGCCCTTCGCAATGCTCAGATTGAGACCGAAGCACCGATCCTCTTTGTAGCGAACGTCGGGGAAGAGGGCGAGGGCGATCTTCGAGGCATCCGGTATCTGTTCAACGATTCCAAGTGGAGCGAATCGATTGGGTACGCGGTGATCCTGGACGGCGGCGGATCGGACAGCATTGTGGCCGAAGGCCTGGGCAGCAGGCGATTTCTTGTTTCGGTGAATGGTCCCGGTGGGCATTCTTGGAGCGACTTCGGGACGCCGAATCCCATCATGGTTCTCGCGCGGGCAATCGATACGTTCAGCCGGACTCCCGTACCCGCCAATCCTAAGGCGACCTTTAACATCGGCACCATTAGCGGCGGCACTTCAGTCAACTCCATTCCGGAGTCTGCGAGCATCAAGGTTGACATTCGTTCTTCCTCGCCAGCGGAACTCGAGCGAATCGAAAGGTCATTAACAGCCGCTTTGGAACAGGCGATACTGCCGTTCCGCCCTGACGGAAAGGGCGCGGATAAGAAGCCAGTAATAACCTATGACATGAACCTCATCGGGAACCGCCCGGCGGCGAAACTCGATCCGGATGCGCACATCCTGGAGGTCGTTCGAGCCGTGGATTCCCATTTGCGCATTCCGACACGCATTCAACGAGCTTCCACTGACGCCAACATTCCGCTCTCAATGGGCCGCGAAGCCGTGACACTGGGTGGCGGAGGCACAGGCGGCGGTGCTCACACCTTGCACGAGTGGTACGACCCCACAGATCGCGACCTGGGACTCAGGCGCATTCTTCTATCAGTCTTGGCCCTGGCCGGAGTAGCTCAATGAAAGTCGCAGCTCTTCTACTCTTGTATTCTGTTTTCTCTCTCATGAATTTCGCAGAAGCGCAGTCA
>DASPIK010000088.1:0-7704 GCA_035629075.1 Terriglobales bacterium
ACGGTGCGCTGGCCGAAGTCACTCCAGTGACCACCAAGGCGCTCGGCGCGCCTTTCGGCGCAGCCGTCTGGTTGGGCGCCGACGAGATCGCGATGCCCGCTGCTGGGCTGTCTCAGCGCCCCACACGCGAACCGTTCGTCTCCCACGTGCGCGCGCTTGGCGCCCACCTCGTCTACGGAGTTGCTACCGAACTGAGTCGCCGGGCACTGCTGCGCGTCATGGTGCGGTCAAACATTCGGAAAGCTCCGTCGAGTCTTTCGCGCGGGTGGGAGGCCCGAGGCTACGCGGCGTCTTAAAAATAAGCATCGGAGTGCGTATGAAAAGAAAGTCCATGCCCGATCGCGACGACGCTTGGAAAAACATCCTGGCCGGTGCCATCGGCGGCCTTGTCGCGTCGTGGGTCATGAACCGTTATCAGGAGTTGCAGAACAAAGCAGTTCAGAGCATTAAGAAAGCCGCACAGAGCGAGAAGCGAAGTGTCGTTACGATGGAGCAGCGAGCCGCAGTAGGCAGCCAGGAGCGCTGGGAGCGTCCGCAACCGCAACCCGAGGTGCAGGAGCGGCAGGAACCCACGACTGTGAAGATTGCCGAAATCATCTCCATCAACGTCCTAAGACATAGGCTCAACGAACGCCAGAAAAGGATTGCGGAGCCGATCGTGCACTATTCATTCGGCACGCTAATGGGAGCCTGGTACGGCGTTCTGTCTGAATTGACGCCCCTGGCGACCATGGGACGCGGAACGCTCTACGGCGCGGCAGTTTGGCTGGGAGCAGATGAGATTGCGCTGCCCGCGTTGAAGCTGGCAAACAGCCCCTTCGAATATCCGCTGTCCGTCCACGCCAGTGCGCTCAGCGCCCACGCGGTATACGGCATCACCTTGGACACGGTCAGAAGAGGAACCCTGAAGTTATTGAACCAATGATCGATTGAATCATTGGCCATTGACGCGTTGAATCACCGACTGGCTGAGTGCGTGGAACCCGCGTTCAGTAGTTCAAAGATCAATTCGATCAATAGTCCGTTCAGGCTTTTCCCTGTTCGCGCAGAACCCGCATGATCTCCTCGGCAGACTTGCCGAGTACCACCGCCCCTATGCCTCCGAGAGCGTTGAGTATCTGCTGAGTGTCGGTGAGCGGAACGTCTGCCGTTGACGCCACCTGCTCGACGGTGCGCAGGCCATTCGTCGCGCGGAAGACTTTCTCCACCGCACTACCGACTTCCACGATGTGAACTTTGCCTTCAGCGGTACGCGCAAACAGCAGAGTGATGGGACGTCGCAGGTCCTCGTTGATAGCTTCACCCGATCTGAGTCGTGCCACGATTTCGGGCATGTTCCAGTTGAAAGTTGCGCAGAGTGCGCTCACGCCACGGCGCGGGCGATTGGTCGGCGGACCGGGGTCGGTCGTAGCCCTCTGCATAAATACGCCGCGGTCATAGTTGCAGAGGTCGCGCCACCACGGGCCTGGCGGGTTCGGCGCGCCGTCCAGGTGCACGATCGCCAGTTCCCCGATGCGCCGCGCCGCGTCAAGTGCCCCCTGCGGCGCTTCGCCTGTGATCGCGTCGAACTCAGGCTTGTCCACCACCTCTTCAGCAATACGCTGAACACTTGCAGCAAACAGGCCCGTGTGAATGAACGATTCCCGTAAATGCGCCCGATAAAACTCTCGTGCAGGTGAAGCAGGATCTTGAGGCATAGTGGCCATCATCAGTGTAGATGCCGGAGTGGACGTTTCGGACGTTTCGGAGGTTTCGGATGTTTCGGATGTTTCGGATGTTTCGGACGGCTCGGAGGGTTCGGATGTAGTTTGGAGGCCTCGACCAGCAACTTCGTCTCGAGCGCGATCCTGCCTTGTTGAAACCTGAAACTATTGTCTCTGCGCACCTCTGCGTCACCTTCGCGAACCTCTGCGTACTGCTGTTTCGTTCGAAACCTCCGAAACTTCCGACAGCTCCGAAGCCTTTGTTTATAATCAGCTGTTTGAATTCAACTACGAGGCACTATTCAGACATGGCGCAATCAAGCATGGCGGCGATTCCGGCGTTAAGAGATACCTTCACGCAGTTGAAGACGCGCATGGACAAAGCGGTTGAGGCGTTCCGCACCGATCTGGCAGGCATGAGGACCGGCCGGGCTTCTGTGCACATGCTGGACACAGTTGAAGTGGAAGCCTATGGCTCGCGCATGCCGCTGAACCAGGTGGCGACCGTACACGCGCCCGAACCACAGATGATCACCGTGACACCCTACGATCCCAGCCAGCTTGGCGCGATCGAAAAGGCAATTCGCTCAGCGCCGCTCGGCTTCAATCCCATGAACGACGGCAAAATTGTACGTGTCCCCGTGCCAGCGCTTACGGAAGAACGTCGCAAGGATATGGTTAAGCTCCTGCACAAGATGCTCGAAGAGCACCGCACAGCAGTCCGCAACATTCGCCGCGACGGCAACGATTTGATCAAGAAGTCGGCAAAGGACAAGAAGATCACTGAAGACGAAGAGCGCAAGGCAACGGAAGAGTTGCAGAAGCTCACCGATAACGAGATCAAGAAAATGGAAGAGATTGCCGGAGCCAAAGAGAAAGAAGTCATGCAGGTGTGATTATGCAGTTGAATGAATGATGTGCCATGAGCAGAGGCGCGCCGGGTGGCGCGCCTTTTCCGTTGGGTGTCTCAGTTCCTGAACGGCACAGAGTGCGCGAACAACATTTCACGCAAGAAAATGGGGCACGCTAGGTGCCCCGGCTTATGGGTTTTTGACATCGAACTAGCTCGCCCGTCTGAGTTGTCCAGCTTCGCTGCCAGCCTGAAGATGCGCTTCAAGGAACCACAGGTCCTTGTCGGCTTCGCGGGCGATTTGGATGAACAGATCGGAAGTAACCTGATCTCCCCAGTCCTCGGTTTGATCGATGGCGGCTCGCGCGGAATTCGCGTAGTTGGCCAGCCGTTCGGATAGAACGCGCAGATGATCTTCCGCTGTGATCGCGTTCAAGTCGTATTCGGGAAGAGAAGATGCTTTCGCCGCCTGCCGCACGGTGCCGTTCGCAATCCCGCCCAGTGCGGTAGCACGCTCGGCGATGAGATCGATGTACCCTTCGGCGTGCTTGGCGACTGTGTCAAATAGCTCGTGAACCTGGAAGAACTGCAAGCCTTTGACGTTCCAGTGCGCAAACTTGGCCTGAGTCTTGAGGTCGACTGTACTGGCAAGAGAGGTGTTCAGCAAATCTATAACACGGTTGCGGTTTTCTGGACTGATGTTGACACGCGTGTCGAAGGTACGAGGCTGTGTTCCTATGGCCATTCTGTATTTTCCTCTTGCACCATTCGACTCGTTACGGCTGATTCGGTTGCCCAAAAAGCAGCGGCAGCCCTGCTTTGAGGGCAGCGTCACAACCCTCTGTGACGCTCGTATAATCTTGGAATGAAGAAGTTGGTCCGTGCCGCCTGCCCGCATGACTGTCCTGACGCCTGTGGCGTTCTGATCACAGTTGAGAATGGCCGCGCGACGAAGATTCAGGGTGCCTCCGACCATCCGGTCACACGCGGTTTCCTGTGCGCTAAGGTAGCCAAGTATCTGGACCGCGTGTACTCGCCCGACCGGGTGCTGTATCCCATGAAGCGCGTTGGGCCGAAAGGGCCTAAAGCGAATCAGGCCATGGAATCAGCGGAAGAATTCATCCGCATCTCCTGGGAGCAAGCACTTGACGAAATAGCTGAGCGCTTCAAACGTATTGCTGCTGAATACGGACCAGAAGCGATCCTTCCCTACTCCTATGGCGGCACGCTCGGCGTACTCGGCAATGCCTCGATGGATCACCGTTTCTTTCACCGGCTGGGCGCATCGCAGTTGGCCAGAACGATTTGCGCCGAGGCCGGCGGTGAGGGACTGAAATCGGTTCTCGGATCTAAGTTCGGCACGGAACCCGAGCAGTTCGCGCACTCGCGGACGATCATTGCCTGGGGCGCGAACATTCATGGCAACAACATTCACCTTTGGCCATTCGTCGAACAGGCCCGGCGAAAAGGTGCGCGGCTCATCGTCATCGACCCGTACCGCACACGCACGGCGGCCTGCGCCGATTGGTATCTGCCGATCAATCCGGGGACCGACGTCGCCCTCGCGCTTGGCATGATGCACGTCATCATTGCCGAGAACCTGCACGATACCGACTACATTGAGCGGTATACGCTGGGCTTCGATCAGCTTCGCGAGCGCGTGCTTGAGTATTCACCGGAACGCGTGGCGCAGTGGACCGGCATCAGCGCCGAAAACATTAGCAAGTTGGCACTCGAATATGCCACCGCTCGTCCGGCAGCCATCCGTGTCAACTATGGCGTGCAGCGCTGTGACAACGGCGGTATGGCCATGCGAGCCATTGCCATGCTGCCCTGCTTGACCGGATCGTGGAAGGAAGTTGGCGGCGGGCTTCAACTGTCGACATCGGGGGCCTTCAAGTTCGATAAAGAGGCGCTGACGCGTCCGGACCTCATGCTAAGTTCACCCCTTCGCCGGCCGGCGCGAACCATAAACATGGTGGAACTCGGAAGCTGGCTGACCTCGCCCGGCGAACAACCGCCTATCAAAGCTCTCTTTGTCTACAACTCGAATCCGGCAGCGGTTGCGCCCGACCACAATGCTGTGGTTCGCGGTCTGTTGCGGGACGACCTGTTCACTGTCGTACACGAACAGTTCCTTACGGACACGTGTGATTACGCAGACATCGTGCTGCCCGCTACAACCTTCTTCGAACAAAAAGATCTCGTACCGTCATACGGCCACTACTACCTCCAGCTTTCGCAGGAGGCAATCGAACCGCTTGCAGAGTGCAAGTCCAACGTAGAGGTCTTTCGTGCACTCGCCCAGCGAATGGGTTTCGCAGAGGAATGCTTCCGGGAGTCGGTGGAAGAGATGATCGACACGGCGCTAGCTTCCGGCCATGAGTATCTGGCTGGCATCGACCGTCAACTTCTTGAACGCGAACCGCACGTCAGACTGAACTTTGAAGCAGGAACGCATGGTTGGTTCCTGCCCCATGCGGAAGGTGGGTTCGACACGCCCAGCGGCAAGGCCGAATTTTACAGCGAGCAATTGGCTCACATGGGTCTTGATCCGGTCGCGTCTTTTAAGCCGCCGGCGGAATCGCGCCACGTGGAACTCCGGCACAAGTACCCTCTTGAACTTCTAGCACGCAAAGCAGATAACTACGTGAACTCGACGTTCGCCAATCTGGAAAGCCATAGAAAGCTGGAGAAGATCAAGGTTTCGGAAGTTTCGGAGGTTTCAGAAGTTTCGGAGGTGGCCGTGCGCACCTATCGCCAAACGTCGCGCCGACCCGGAATAGCAGCCTCCGCCACAATGGCAGACACCACTAGGCCGTTAACCTCCGAAACATCCGAAACCTCCGAAACATCCGAAACATTTTCTGTTGACACTCTGGAGATCAACTCTGCCGACGCAATCTTCCGTGGTGTGCGCAACGGAGATTCAGTTCGTGTGTTTAACGACAGAGGTGAAGTTCGGCTCAAGGCCGTCGTAAATGGATCCGTACAACCCGGGGTAGTTGCCGCGCGGCTAAACTGGGCGAAGCTGTCGGATGGCGGAAAAAATGTCAATGCCCTGACCTCCGAGCGTTTGACTGACATGGGAGGGGGGCCGGCATTCTATTCGGTGCTGGTGGAAGTGGAGAAATCGGGGCCTTGAGTCATCGGACCATTGGGTCATCGCGACGGCGCGATCGCGCGATGGCGCGATGGCAGCACGATGACCCGATGAAGCAACGACCGACACCGGATGTTGTTGATGGGGTCAGCGATGACGAGATGGCCGCCCTTGGCTCAATTACTTTAGGGTCAGGTGCTCGTCTAGTATAATGACGATTCCGCCACTTTGGATTGCAGAGGGTCTTCATATTCTTACTCTTCGAAAGGCAAGCCCTGTCGTGACATCACTAGGGTCATGCCCACAGGTTGAGGCTGGCCGGGAATCGCAAATAGGCACCGATGGGCACCAGGTTCCGGTAGCGTCGCGGTACGGCGCGTTCGGCTGGGGTCGCGCGGGAATCATGTCACTCGCTTTGGCGCTGGGGCTACTTCTGCCCGGCGGAAAACTCGTTGCGCAGGCTGCTCCCGCGACCGCGCAGACGCAAGCGGCACAGACGCAGCAACAGGCACCGGCAGCCCAGTCCGAGCCCGCTCCGGCTCAGCAACAGCCGGTACTGGAGTCGCCGACTCAGCAACCCGTGCTGGAACCACCGCCACAGGCAACGCCGGAAACCCTGCCTTCGGCCCCGCAGACTCGACCCGGACCGCAAACTGGACCGGGCGCGCAGCAACAGTCTGGTCAGGCGCAAGCGGCGCCGACGAACCAGCAGAACCTGATCCACGAAATTACGATCCGTGGCAACCGGCGCATTCCAGCCGAAACGATTCGCGCCCGCATCTTCACCCGTCCGGGTGATGTTTATGACCAGAGCTCCCTTGAGCGCGACTTCAACTCGCTCTGGAACACAGGGTACTTCGAAGATTTGCGCTTCGAGCGCGAGCAGACCGCAAACGGCGCGTGGGACATCTACATCTTCGTCCGTGAGAAGCCCACGATTCGCGAGATCAAGTATGAGGGTTTGACTTCCGTTTCGCAGTCAGACGTTCTCGACCGCTTCAAAGAACGCAAAGTCGCGCTGTCGCAGGAATCGCAATACGATCCAACCAGGGTGAAGCGCGCCGAAGTCGTTGTCAAAGAACTGCTCGCGGAACGCGGGCGCCAGTTCGCCACGATTCGCACGGAAGTGCATCAAATTCCTCCCGCCGCGGTCGGTGTCACCTTCATCGTGAAAGAAGGCCCGAAGGTCAAGGTCGGCAAGATTAAATTCGAGGGCAACAAGAACATCGGATCGCGTCAACTCCGGGCTGCCATGCGAAACCTTCGGCCCATCGGCATTCCGCATTCGATCTTCCTCGAGAACATCTTTTCTAAGACGTACGACGCCACCAAATTAAGTGAAGACGCCGAGCGCGTCCGCCTCGCGTATCAGGACAAAGGCTACTTCAAGGTGCTTGTGCAGGATCCTAAGACCGCGATCCGCGACACTAAGCCGCCCTTCATCCATTTCCCGGGAATTCAGAAGCCGGGCAAGCGCGTGGATATCACGATCCCCGTCGAAGAAGGTGAACGTTACAAGCTTAAGGCCATAACCTTCACCGGGAATAAGGCGATCACGAACACCAACTTCCTGCGCTCGATGATCGCGATCAAGGACGGAGACATCTTCAATCGTTCGCTGGTGGGCAAGGGATTGGAGAATCTTCGCAAGGCTTACGGCGAACTCGGCTACATCAACTTCACGCCCGTGCCTGACACCGAGATCGACGACGAGAAGCGCGAAATCACGCTCAAAATCGACGTTGACGAAGGCAAGCCCTTCTACGTCCGGCGTATCGAATTCGTCGGTAATACCACCACGCGCGACAAGGTCATCCGCCGCGAACTGGCGCTGGAAGAAGGTAACGTCTACAACAGCCGCCTGTGGGAATTGAGCCTGCTGCGACTGAACCAGCTTGGCTATTTCGAACCGCTCAAGGCGGAAGGTCCGGAAGCCGAACAGTCCACCGAGACCCGGCAGAACAATCAAGAGGGCACGGTTGACATCACCTTGAAGGTCAAGGAGAAGGGCAAGAACTCCATCGGCCTCACTGGTGGCGTCAGCGGAC
>DASPIK010000089.1:0-5907 GCA_035629075.1 Terriglobales bacterium
GGTTCGGTTCTGGGGTGGTCGCCGGAGGGAGATCTGTTGCTCGCCTATGCACAAATCGGAGCATACGAAGACTGGTTCATGCCGATCCCGGTGGTTTACAGCATAGGCGAGAAGAGGTCGTGGGCGGTCGATCTGCGCCCGATCTTTGCCAAGCGAACTGCCAAAGATTGCGACCTTCACTTCAATCCTCTGGGCTTCGTGCCTGACGGCAAGGTCGTGTTCGACGCCGAGCCGTTTGAATACGTCGATCAGAACTGCTTCCGCGCCAGTCGCTGGCTGCTCGACTTTCGAACAAAGGCCGTTTCGCCTACGGAACGGAAGGCGAACGCAGCGATCGAGTTCAAGACGACCTTCGGAAAGAACGACTAGTAGCTCAGGCTTCTGACGAGAGCGACATTTTGCTCAGCCTCTCTCTATCACTTCTTGCGCTCGAAGTGCTGCCACCCAAGTGGCTCCAGTTCGCGCCGTCCGCGCTCCTGGTTGACGAGCCAGACGCGGTGTTGTCCCGCGCGGTCGTCCTTTGTGATGGTGCCGATGTAGGTGATCGGCACGCCGCCGACCGACTTGGGCACGAGTTTGTGCTTTTGCGGACGCGTAGTGAACACCAATTCGTATTCGTCGCCGCCGTGCAGGGCGTCATCGATGTTCGCACCTGTCGCGAAAGGGATGGCTTCTTCGGCGATCCAGGCACTGACGCCGCTTCCGTCGCAGATGTGGCGGAGGTCGGTCGAGAGGCCATCACTGATGTCGATCATCGCCGAAGCGATGCCGCGCTCTCGCAGAAAGCGCCCTATCTCAATGCGCGGTTCGGGCCAGAAATGCTTGCGGGCAGCCCTGTCGCGGAGGACGTCTTTCGGGGTCTCGCCAGCTATGAGTCGATTCAGTGCCGCGACTCCCATCCCTAACTTGCCTGTGACATAAATATCGTCGCCGACTTTTGCACCAGACCGCAGCACGGCCTTACCCCGAGGAACCGAGCCCAGCACCATGATGTCGGCCAGAACCGGCCCTGAAGTCGCAGTTCGTGCCCGGGACGACTGGTTCGACGCTGGCGATTGCGCCGTATCCCCTCCAGCCAGTTGAACCCCGAACTTCCTCGCCAATGCCGAGAATCCGCGCAGGAATTCATCAACCCACTTCTGATCAAGATTAGCCGGCAATGCCAGCGATAGGAACGCCGCCATCGGCACGCCGCCCATTGCAGCGATGTCACTTAGGCCGCGGGTCAGGCATCGGTGGCCGACGACATTAGCCGGGTGCCATTCGCGCCGGAAGTGAACTTCCTCAAGGCTGAAGTCGGTCGTAACGAGCGCCTCGTGCCCGGCGGCCAGGCGAAGCACAGCACAGTCGTCGCCAACACCGGTGATGACTCGACTGCCTGCGCTCTTGCTGGGCGAGCTGCGTTGCTTGAGGATTTGTTGTATTCGCTTGATCAGGTCACGTTCCGGTAGTGGCATCAGAAGGAGAGTAGCGCAACGGTACTGCGAAAGGAAATACGCAGACGACCCGATGGTAGCGCAGAGTGCGCGGAGCTTCACTGGCCTGGTGATCCGGTCTTGGCGACGTCTGGGTTGATCGTCTGAGTTCAAGTTGTCGAGGGCCCACTTGATTGGGTGATGGTCTAGTAGCCGAGTCCTACCTTGCCTAAGGTAATGGTCCATAGGTGCCCGTCCGAGTTGACAACGTTTGTCTCACCTTGCTAAGGTTTGTGCGTTCCCGTTCAGCTCTGGCCGAACCAAAGGGAGGCCTCAAAGGCCCCGGCGGAGCGACAGTCGTAAATTTCGGCGGCGCAGCGCTGTTCTTCTGCCGACTTATTGGCAGCGGCGCAATCCATCAGCAAACGTCGCCACCTGAGTAGCAACGGAAGTTCTCAACCGAGAAGAACTGTTCTTTCATTCTTCCGGCTCAGAGGACCCGAATCTTGAACCAGGAGCTTGGAATTTGCGGAAGCGCTTCTACATTCTGTTCGTAACGCGCGACTCCGATGGCGAACTCCGCAAAATCCATATTCCCATCCATTACGTCTACGTCTTCTTAGCGGGCGCCGTTCTGGGAATGCTGACAATCACCGGCATTGCAGGCAGTTACACCCGCATGTTGGTTAAGACGGCCCGATATAACGATCTCCGGACAGAGAAGAAGCAGCTCGAATCGCGCTATAGCCGCCTCGAGGAGGCGGCAAAAGAAAAGGACATCCAGGTCGCCTCGCTTGGCTCCCTAGCCAATGAAGTTTCCATGCTCTACGGCCTAAAGTCCGAACCGGTCATCGACGCCTCAGACACGGATATGACCGAGCAGCAAGTAGCCCAATCGCTCGACCAGCTTGGCCTCCTCAAGCAGACGGCCCTGCGCGGTGGAGCGACCATTGGTATCAGCGGCGGTTTTGGTCGCAGCGTTACTGCGGTCGATTGGCTCAACCTCGCCTCCGCCCCGAACCTCTGGCCGGTGGAAGGACGCATCTCGAGCTCGTTCGGGTCACGGCTCGATCCGTTCACGGGTGAAGGCGCCGTGCACCGCGGCATAGATATCTCAACCGGCTACGGGCACCCGGTGATCGCTCCCGCTGATGGCGTCGTCAGCTATGCAGATTTCATGAGCGGTTACGGCCGGTTGGTCGTGGTGGAACACGGTCACGGCATCACGACCAGGTACGGACACTTGTCCGGCTTTGCGGTGACTGACGGCCAGCATGTCGAGCGCGGCGAGGTTATAGGCTACGTCGGACTTTCCGGACGCTCTACCGGTCCGCACCTTCACTACGAAGTCTGGGTACGCGGGACGCCGGTGAACCCCTACAAATATCTCCGCACCACCATGGCGCGAGTGCGGCGCCTCGCGGGCGACTAAGAACCACGCAACTCAGCCGTCCGGTGCCAAGCGGGCGTCATGTTCCATCTAAGCCCAGCCCCACCCCCGCACTCCGTAACACGGCATCATCGAAGCCTGCACGACACCATGCTGGCAGATGCGCAGCCTGCATCCGCCACAATGCATCGCAAGAGGACTTACTTCTTTTCCGGCCGCTTCTTCGGAAGCGTCTTTTGTTCCTCCGGCGTCGGTGCCGGAGCGCCTTGTACTAGTGGAGCGTCACCTACGGGTGGTTCCTGAAGCATCTTCCTGATGAATCCCTGCGGTACCGAAGCGGTCAGAATGGCGCGATCGTTGCTCTGTTCCACTTTGAGCGAGTCGAAGAACTCCTTGACGTCCGGGTCAGGGCCTTGCGGCTGCATGGATTGTGAAAAGCCGCGGAAAATGCTCAGAAAAGCATTCGCCTGCTCCGCGATGCGCCGAGCTTCATCCTCTCCGGTTGTGAACGCTTCCGCCTTCACGTGTACGCCTGTTGTGTATCGCACCGAGGCGACGATGACGCTGCCCCCGGGAAAGAACAGGTCGTAGCCGCCTGGAAGGATGAAAAGCCCGCTATTCTTGCCCGGCGCTGACGGCGATACCCGCGCGATGCTCCAGGCCAACGTTCCGAGCGGAACGTGCTTGTAATAGTCCTTCACCAGCGCAGGACCACCGAACGGCAGGGCAATCTCCTTGTACTTGTCGATCATGGAGCGGATGACCTGCGGATCATCGGTGTTTGACACAGCCGCGGTACCGACGCCCAGCAGTGCCAGGCGGACCGTGCGCCCTTCCAGCGGAAAGCTGAAGATGTCGATGTCCCGATGACGCTCCGTGCTTGCGGCGATCTTGCGAAAATAGTTCGCAACACGATTTGTGTCGAAGTGTCCGACGAAGATCTCGCTGAAGCGAGGATGAGTGTCAGCGGTCGCGCTTCGTGGCGAGCCGTCGGCGGGGGGCGACGGCAAGTGCACCGCAAAGGCCGCCTCGTCCAGATCGCGTTCAAACTGGAATCCGGTTTCCTGCACGAACTGCGCGTACTCAGGTTCAGAGATCGGGGCTGGCTTTTGGCCGATGACGCCGGCCTGGCGTAGCGGTTTCAGGTTCACATAAATGAACGCGTCCGCGTTCGGCAGAAGGCGGGCCGGTTCCGGCGCGGCAAGTTTTCTGAGGTAAACTGCCAGAGCGATCGCTGCGGCAGCGGCTAAAACGGAAATGGCAATGATGATTGTGCGTTTTCTTCGCATACATTAGGCGGGTATCGCGAACTTCACGTGCTGCTCATAACGTGCGATTCCTATCGGCACCCCGCCAGACCAAATGCAACCGACAACCAAAACTAAAAAGTGGCGACATGAACCCCTTTTTGTAACTTCCCAGAGTAGCGAAACCAGCGCTTTTTGGATAGAATTATCGAGGAATCCGCACAATGGAAGATGGAGATGTGCGACGGAAGGTGGGAGTTTCTTGCATCTACCGTCTGATGTCTAACATCAGCCACGAATTGTTGCAGTGCTGATGACGCTGTGCTAATGTTCTTACTTTGTGCCGGTCTGCGGCAAGGGTTTCGCTGGCGTAGCTCAGCTGGTAGAGCATCTGATTTGTAATCAGAGGGTCGCAGGTTCAAATCCTGTCGCCAGCTCCACGTTAGAAAGCCACGCAAGCGCGGTTTGGGGCTGCCGTTGGGCGCGTCCCGGCGGGGCCAGGCGGTAACCAGCAGGAAGAAATCCCAAGCGAGCTTCCGGAACTTTGGCGTCGAAAGCAGAAGTATGTTCGTCTGCTATAGTTTGGAAGCGCGTGGTTGAGTTCTTTGAAAGTTTGGTGGCCCATTCAAATTTCGTTTTGGATGGTGGTCCAGTCAAGCCTGGTTTTGGCTTGACTGGGGCAGTGATTCGCGCTGTCGTTGAGCATGGCTCCGGCGCCGCGGATGATGTGCACAGGTGGCCGAGCGGTTAATGGCAGCAGGCTGTAAACCTGCCGCTCCTTGGAGCTACGGAGGTTCGAATCCTCCCCTGTGCACCATGATCTTGATACGAAAGCGAGCAGTGCTTGCAGCCTAAGCAGAAGTTGATTCTTGCACTGACGGCTTACGCCGCGTTGGGCTTTTTGGCTTGGCAGACGATGAGCGATGAGCCGATCCGCCTTGGCGGTATCCAGGCAAGCTTTCGCGTTCTGACGCTGTTGATTCTCGGCCTGCTGGCATTTCGCACCGTGATGGCGTTTCTGCGGTTGCGGGCGGAAGATGACAGCGCCGGGCGCAAGCAGTAACGAGTTCGAGCCGGCCCTAGTGAGCTCGAGCCAGAACGGCGCTAGGAATTCGTTAAAGCCAGCGTCAGTGGGTTCAAATCAGCGCGAGCCCCGCAGGAGCGGAACGAGTTTAGCCCGGGAGTAAGTGGTAGCGGGCTTGAGTCAGAGTGAGCCCCGCAGGGGCGGCACAAGTTTAGCCCGGCACTTCAGTGCCGGGGCGGTAGGCAGATAGGTTGAGTCCCGTAGGGACGACACGAGAGGGCGGGCGTATGTGCTCGCTGCCGAGAACCTGACCCTGAGCGGAAGTCGAAGGGGAAGGACCTCGCGGTGGAAAGGTTAGTGAGGGCTGAGCGGGAGTAACTCAGTGGTAGAGTCACAGCCTTCCAAGCTGTTGGTCGCGGGTTCGATTCCCGTCTCCCGCTCCATGGTTTCGTTGGGCCGATGTAGCTCAGTTGGTAGAGCACTCCCTTGGTAAGGGAGAGGTCACCAGTTCAATCCTGGTCATCGGCTCCAGAAGTTTAGTAGTTCATTTTACGGGGTGTGGCTTCAGTCGCACCCAAGACGGCTGAATTCCGGGCCGTTGTAGTCGAATCATCGACGGATTTCCCGAGCGCGCCTTGGCGCGTCCGGGCGTTCTCGTCTTCGGCTCCCGATTCCTAGAAGAGGGCAATTATGGCGAAAGAGAAATTTGACCGCAGCAAACCGCACGTGAACGTGGGAACGATCGGGCACATTGACCACGGCAAGACGACGTTGACGGCGGCGATCACGAAGGTGCTGTCGAAGCACAATCCGAACATCAAGTTCCGTTCG
>DASPIK010000090.1:0-87557 GCA_035629075.1 Terriglobales bacterium
TTCGCAGCAACGGCACGAAAGCCTGGCACACGCGCCATGGACCCAGCAGGTTCGTTGTGATCGTCTCCATCACCGCGTTGATGTCGGCGTTCTCAACTGTCTGCCACGTGTCGTAGTTGATGGCGGCGTTGTTGACGAGTACATCTAAGCGGCCGTAACGGCTCGCGACCTCGGCTGCTGCGGTCCGAATGCTGCCCGAATCGGCCACATCCAGGAGAAGAGGCTCGACTTCGCCAGCCGTGCCGAGCTTGCGTGCGGCAGCCTCTGCTTTTGTGGCGTCGCGCGCGGTGAGCACGACGACGAAGCCGCGGGCGGCGAGCTGGCGGCAGACTTCTGATCCAATGCCGCGGTTCGCCCCGGTGACCAACGCGATTCTTGCGGGAGTATCAGCCATGGCTGGACTCTATTTGCGGTATTGCTGATCGGTGACGTGTGCCATCCAGTTCACGACCTTGCCGTCGACCGTCTCCTGAATGGCGATGTGCGTCATGCCGGTGGTCGGCGTGGCGCCATGCCAATGCTTCTCACCGGGCGGGATCAATACGACGTCGCCGGGCCGGATCTCCTGGATCTCGCCGCCCCATTGCTGCACCCAGCCGGCGCCTGCGGTGACGATAAGCCGCTGGCCCGCCGGATGTGTGTGCCACGCGGTGCGAGCGCCCGGCTCAAAGGTGACGCTCGCGGCAGCCGCTCGCGCTGGTGGCTTGGCGTCGAACAACGGGTCAATGCGTACGGAACCGGTGAACCACTCGGCCGGTCCCTTGTTGGATGGCTGTGAACCAGTTCTCTGGATTTCCACCTGCGGTCCTTTCTTCGTTGCAGCCTCACGCTGTGCTTGTGGTTGCATCGAGGAAGCCTGAAATGCCAAAACGACGCCCAACGCGCAATGAGCCATACTCATTTGTGCTTCCCTCCAGCTTAGTCAGTCGACGATGTCGAACGTTGCCTTCACCGGTCCCCGCATGCGCAGGAGTTCGACTCCAGAGTCGATGGTTCCGAGCTTTACCAGGCCAGGCGAGTCGTGGCCGTCCTTGTGGAACAACGCGAGGTTTCCCCACGGTGCGTAGTAGGTGATGTCGCGGGCCACCGGGACATACGTCGCGGGCGCGCCCTTTGTGGAGAGCTTCTTCGGCACATCGCTGACCTTCTCGTTATCGGCGTAGTCCTTCAGCGTCAACGTCAGTGGCAGCAGCGACGCGAAGTCCTTTGCGGTTTCGTTGTTGTCGAGCGTCGCAGTCGCCTGTTTGCCTGCAATGGTGATGCGAATCTTCATCTTTGCTGTCCGTTTGTCGCTTGCTCCCGGTACAGGTGCCTGAAGGCGCGCCTGCGCGCTCTCCCCAGCGGTAACTGCGGTCATGCCGGCGAGAGCCAACGCCAGCGTCACGTTGAACACTTCCATGCGTCTCATCGGGGTCACTCCGATAGTCCTTCAGCGGGAGAAAGAGATTAGGTTCGAGCTCTCATGTCCTTGACGAAGCGATACCGAGCTTGTTTGTCGAAAGCCTTGGTCTTGTTGAGTCAATCAGGTCCTACGTTTGCTGGATGCCGCCTGTCTTCGATGCGCGATGTCCATCCGAGCAAAGGTCGCGACCCAACTCTCGAAGATCACTACGCCTCGATTCAGTTCACTATTGAATGGTCTGTCCGCCATCGATCACTATCGCGCTCCCTACGACGAACCCTGCCTGCTCCGAACACAGCCATAGAACGGCATTGGCAATCTCTTCCGGTTTCCCCATTCGTCCGATAGGCTCTTCGGAAATCACCTTCGCACGTCCCTCGGCGGTACCGCCGGTAAAGCGACCCATCATCGGAGTATCGATATAGCCGGGACAGACGGCGTTCACCCGAATGTTGTCTGCCGCATAGTCGAGCGCGGCCGCGCGCGTAAGCCCGATGACGCCGTGTTTCGCAGCCGTGTACGCCGGGCTCCCCTTGATACCAATGACGCCGGCACCCGACGAGGTGTTCACGATCGCGCCGCCTCCGGATCGAAGCATGAGCGGAATCTCATGCTGCATGCAGAGAAACACACCGCGAAGATCGATCTCGAGAATTCGGTCCCACTCCTCGAGATCGTAATCGGCAGTCGGGGCCGGCTTTTTCGGCTCGATACCAGCGTTATTGAACGCGATGTCCAAGCGGCCGAAAACTTCAGCGGTCTTGTCCAGAGCGGCCTTGACCTCGTCGTTTTTCGCGACGTCGCAGCGGACCGCTAGCGCTCGACCACCATGTTCTTCGATCAGCCGGGCGGTGTCCTGGTTATCCCTTTCGGATACGTCAGCCACGACGACGCTCGCTCCTTCGCGAGCAAACGCCAGTGCAGCCGCGCGACCAATGCCACCTCCCGCACCAGTGATGAAGGCGACCTTTCCTGCGAAGATTCGTTTGCCGTTCTTATCCATACGATCTACTCCTTTAGCTTTTTGGCCCGCTGAGCCAAGGCTCAAGCCTTCTGACCCGCCATGTCGATCACAAAACGGTAGCGCGCTTGCTTGTCGAGCACCTTCTTCCAAGCGTCGTTGGTGGCGTTCATGGCGATCCTGGTGATCTCAGGCTTAATCTTGTTCAGGGCGCAGAAGTCGACCATGTCTTGCGTTTCCTGAATGCCTCCCGTGTTCGATCCCGCGATTGCGTTTCTATACAGCACAAGGTTCATCTGCCCCACTTCATTCGAGTCGGCGACTTTACCGACCCCAACCCGGCAGTAAACTGCATCGCGCTTGAGAAGCGGGATGAACGGATTGAGATCGTGCTTGTACGGGACGGTGTCGAGCGCGAAATCAAACGCATGCTTGAGTTTCGAATAGTCAGCTCCGGGGCGGTTGATCACGACTTCTTTGGCACCGAAGCGTTTGGCGTCTTCGGTCTTGTCGGGCGAAGTGGTGAAGACCGTGACATCTGCACCGAGAGCGGCAGCGAGCTTTACTCCAAGATGTCCGAGTCCGCCCATGCCGATCAGCGCGACCTTCTTGCCGGAAGACACGCCCCACCTCCGCAGCGGCGAGTAGACCGTAATCCCTGCGCACAACAGCGGGCCTGCTTCAGCAAGATCGATGGATTGCGGGATGTTGATGACGAAATCTTCGTCGACAACGACGAAGGTGGAATAACCACCCTGCGTGATCGTGCCGTCTTTGTCCTTGGAGCCGTAAGTCTGCGTGCTGCCGTTCAAGCAGTAGTTCTCGTGGCCTGCCTGACACTCGACGCAGGTTCGGCATGAGTTCACCATCGTTCCGACCCCGACACGAGCACCAACTGCAAACTTGCTGACACTCGAGCCCACGGCCACAACTTCGCCGGCTAACTCGTGACCGACCACGAGCGGATACTGCACTTTGCCCCAGTCACCACGGATGGTGTGGATGTCAGAGTGGCAGATGCCGCAGTAATGAATCTTGATGGCGACATCCTTAGGACCAAGCGCGCGACGCTGGAACTTGATCGGCTGCAACGGGCCGGTAGCCGAATGACCTGCGATTCCCTCCGTCGGGTAGGGCCCTCTGACGACCCCAGACGATGTCTCCGGTCCAGATGACTGCTGAGCGAGAAGATCGCTGGATACCGCAACGACTGCGCCGGCGCCGGCGATTGCAGAGTGCCGGAGAAAGTCTCTCCTCGAGTTGTCTTTCGAATTGCTCACGTGATTTCTCCTCCGTACGCCCCACGGCAGGGCATTTAATGCGTGAATTACTTCAAATTGGTTTGGAAAAAGGCAGTCAATTTGTCGAACGGGATAAGGTTGACGCGATCATAGAGGTCTACGTGGCCTGCGCCAGGAACAATAACTAGCTCCTTGGGCTCACCCGCCAGCTTGTATGCCTCGTCGCTGAACTCTCTGGAGTGCGCGATTTCGCCGGTGATGAAGAGCATGGGACGCGGAGAAATCGTTTCAATGTCTGCGAGCGGATAGAAGTTCATGAACTTCACCGCGCTCGACAGCGTCGGGTGTGTCGTGAGGTGTGGCGACGACCCTTTGGGCGTGAACTCGCCTCTGGGAGTGCGGTAGAAGTCGTAGAACTCGCGCTGAATAGGGTGAGTGTTTTCATTCAGCTCATGCACTGTCCCGCTGGTGTACTTGGTTTCACCGCCTGTGAACTCTACATAGCGCTGCTCTGCAGCCTCTGCGATCATCTGCTTCCGCTGTTCAAGAGACAGGGAACGATTCAGCGCATGGCGACTGGCGGCGCCCACGTCGTACATGCTGACAGTTGCGATGGCTTTCATGCGCGGATCAATCTTGGCTGCACTGATGGCGAAGCTGCCGCTACCGCAGATCCCAAGAACGCCGATCCGATTCCTGTCAACAAAGGGGCGTGTGCCCAGAAAGTCCAGCGCAGCGCTGAAATCCTCGCTGTAGATTTCCGGTGCTACGGCATTGCGAGGCTGTCCCTCGCTCTCTCCCCAGAACGACAAATCGATAGACAACGTGACGAAGCCCTGCTCCGCCAGCTTTTGAGCGTAGAGATCCGAGCTCTGTTCTTTGACCGCACCCATTGGGTGGCCGACGACGATGGCCGGATTCTTGGCGCTCTGATTCAAGTTCTTGGGAACGTACAGATTGCCGGTGACGCTCATTTTGTACTGATTGTTGAACGTGACCTTCTGTACGGTCACCTTGTCACTCTTATAGAAGTTATCTGCTCCGTTGGACATGTCGGCTGCCATTGCAATGGATGAACTGATCAGGAGCGCCAGGGCTGTGACCATCCTCTTCATCATGCTTTCCTCTCCTTGGTGTATGGTCTTTACCTTACCGGCCGTGGCGCAGAGGCAGGTATAACGATTCGGCTCTTTTCTTGCCTATTTCGCCGTGCCCGCTTTGTTTTGTGACAGCGGTAGGTGCACACTGGTACTACATTCGAAGGACAGCATTTCGGAGGACGATGTGCGGCGGCAGAAACATATGGCCGAATCGAGAACAGAAGCAGGCTCGCTACAGGAAGCGTTGGCTCGAACGATCGGGCGATGGACAGAGGGAGTGGAGGACCGCTCGACACCTATCCCGAATCTCAACTTCTTTCGTCGTCAGGGACCCACGAAACCTGCAGTGTGCATGGTCGAACCAAGCGTGATTCTCGTTGTGCAAGGGGCCAAGCAACTCATCGTCGGTGGAGAAGCTTACCCTTACAACGTCGATCGCTTCCTCATGACGTCGCTTGATCTCCCCGCTAACTCAGAGACGGTCATTGCCAGTCCGGAGAAGCCTTGCCTGGGACTGGCTTTCAAGCTTGACGTGCGTATCATCGCGGACCTCATCGCGCAAGGAGGGTTGCCGCCGGCGCGGGAGCGTTCGAGCGACAAGAGCGTTGGAATCGGTACGGTCTCACCGCTCCTCCTGGAGGCGTTCAAGCATTTGCTGGACCTGCTTGAGGAACCAAACGCGGTCGCCCTGCTGGCGCCCGCCTTTCAAAGAGAAATCCACTACAGGTTGCTCATGAGTGACCAGGCTGCGCGTTTGTGGCAGATTGCCGCAGTGGGTAGCCAGAGTCATCGGATCGCCAGAGCGATCGATTGGCTGAAGGCGAATTACCGACTGCCGCTTCGGGTCGAAGAACTGGCTGGTCGCGTCCACATGAGTCCGTCTGCATTCCGACACCACTTCCACCAACTGGCGGCGATGAGCCCTTTGCAATACCAGAAGTGGCTGCGACTGAATGAAGCACGTCGGCTGATGCTGAACGAAAAGTTCGACGCCGCAGACGCCGCCTTTAAAGTTGGCTACGAGAGCCCTTCGCAATTCAGTCGTGAATACAGTCGACTGTTCGGAGCACCGCCGAAGCGCGACATCGAAAGCATGCGCCGCAAGGCTGATGTTGCGGTGCCAGTTTCGAACGCGCTGCCGGCTTAGTGTTACCGCCCCGCACGTAACAGTCTCTCTCCACATCCGTTCAATTTTAGGAAGGAGGATCATGAGCAAGCGGCCATACATCATCTGTCACATGGCTTCGTCAATCGACGGCAAGATCGACGGCGCGGCACTACGCAGCGTCATGCGCGCTGGAGAATACGAGGCGTTGCACTCCAAACTTGGAGGCAACGGCTGGCTTTGTGGTCGCACCACGATGGAACAACACTTCGCAGAGAGTGAGCCGTTCAAGTCGAAGACCAATACACCTGCCGGACCGCAACCCGCGTACGTGGCAAAACGCGCCGAGTCCTACGCCATCGCGGTGGACACGTTTGGCAAGCTCCGATGGGCGAGCAACGATGTTGGAGGCGATCACCTCGTCTGCATTTTGAGCGAGCGCGTTCCCACAGATTACCTCGCCTTCCTGCGCGAGCAGGAGATCTCATACGTTGTGGCGGGACAGAACTCAGTTGACCTCAATAGGGCAATGGAACTGCTATCTGAGCATTTCGGCATTCGGACGCTGCTTCTGGAAGGCGGAGGCCATATCAACGGCGGTTTCCTTCAGGCAGGACTCGTCGACGAGGTGAGTCTGTTGCTGCTCCCAGGGATAGACGGCCGTCACGACATCGCGGGCGTTTTCGACGGCATCGTGGCGGAGGACCGTACAGCCGTCCCACTCAAGATCAAGTCCGTCGAGCGCCGCGAAGGCGACGCTCTGTGGATCCGCTACGAAGTGCGTCGCGCGTGATGCTGTTTGGGTGATCGGAGGGGCAGAGCTTGTGGGCGAACTCTACCGCCGTAAGACAGTGAAGACATTCACCGTGGGGCCGCTGTAATTCTGTTCAGAACCGTCCCTGGCCACCATGTTTTCAGTCATTCCCTATCACAATCACGTTGCATTTCGCTGCCATGCGAATTTCCGCGAATCCAGAGTTGGCCGCGTTCGCTTCAGCCATTAACTCTACGTGGGAGAACTGAGTGTAAATACTGTTGCTCTTGATCGTACTTTGCGGTTCGCTGGCGTGCTCGCCTCACCCACGTTTGAGGTATCTTCTTCGGTGCGCGGTCAGCAAATGCCAGGGTCGCGGCATTCGCACCTACCCGGGAGGTCCAGCCTCGTGGAGCGACCTAATTATTAGGCTAGGTAGTTTGTCGTTGAATGATGCCTGGAGTGCCAAGCATGAGCGTGAAAATTCCAGCGCTGCTCGCATGTTGTGCGGTGCTACTGGCCGGATGTTCCCGACAGCAGAATGCAATCACCGGAAGCAATATCGAGCACGAGAGCACGTACCTGGTGTACGTCACCAACGAGGCCTCGGGCGACATGAGCGTTATCGATCCGCTCAGTCGGACAGTGGTTGCGACCATATCATTGGGGAAGCGTCCGCGGGGCATTCACGCCTCTTCTGATCGGAAGACTATCTACGTAGCGCTAAGCGGCACCCCACCTGCGCCGCCAGGAGTGGATGAGCGCACCCTCCCTCCCCCAGATCGCAGCGCGGACGGAATCGGAGTGATTGACGTCGCACAGCGTAAAAAGTTACAGATCATACCCGTTGGCACTGATCCTGAGGACTTCGACCTCAGCCCCGATGGAAAGACGTTGTATGTGTCGAATGAGGACGCGGGCGAGGCAACTATCGTTGACCTCACGGCGGGGCAGCAGCGCAGGACGGTGAAGGTAGGAGAAGAGCCGGAAGGCGTAAGGGTTCGGCCGGACGGACGCGTTGTGTACGTCACCTCTGAGGGAGACGGAACTATAGCCGTGATAGATGCTGCGAAAGCGCGCGCCGTGAAGACGATCAAGGTTGGCCGAAGGCCGCGCGCGATCGCCTTCCTGCCCGACGGCTCGCGCGCCTACATCACGGCAGAAAATGAAGCCGCGGTTACGGTTGTTGATGCGGTGCGCCACGAGCCGCTCGCGACGATTATCCTGGGCAAGCAGGGCTTCATCAAGCCGATGGGCGTGGTTGTATCACACGACGGCAGCACGGCCTACGTGACCGCCGGACGAGGGCGGAAGGTCTTCGCGATCAGCACCGCGGACAACCATGTTATTGGCTCAGCCGACGTGGCGGTGCGTCCCTGGGGAGTGGCGCTGTCTCCGGACGGCAAGCTCCTGTTCACCGCAAATGGACCGTCGAACGATGTAGCGATCATTGATACTGAAAAGATGATGGTGCTCGGCACTGTCACAGTCGGCCGTAGCCCGTGGGGCGTGCTCGTGCTGCCGCGCTGATCGCGCTACTCCAACGTATAAAGATAAGCAGCAATGTCGCGGGCGTTCGTCAGTGACGCCCACGTTGTCAACGAACCTCGTATTATCACGCGTTACGAACAACTCTCAATCGCGAGCGCCATACCGAGCCCCCCACTCACGCACAGCGTCGCCAGGCCGAGGCGTGCTTTTCGTTTCAACATTTCCGAAAGCAGCGTGACCGTAATGCGCGTTCCGGTGCAGCCAGTGGGATGTCCGAGTGAAATAGCGCCTCCGTTGACGTTCAGTTTGTCACGATCGAAATGCAACTCACGGTCGCAGGCCAACACTTGGGCCGCGAAGGCTTCATTGAGTTCAATCAGATCGAAATGGTCGAGCGTGAGTCCGAGTTTCTTTTCCAGTTTGCGGACGGCCGGCACCGGCCCAATCCCCATGTCTTTGGGGTCCACTCCTGCGGAAGTCGCGTCAAGAATTCGCGCCAACGGTTTCACATTGTTTTCTTCGACAAATTTTTTGCTCGCCAAAACCATCGCCGCGGCGCCATCGGTTATACCAGAGGAGTTTCCGGCCGTGATAGTACCGTTATTCGAGAATACTGGAGGGAGTTTGGCCATCTTCTCCAGGCTCGCGCCCGGATAAAGGTGTTCGTCTTTCGAAAAGGTGGTCGTACCCTTCTTGCTCTCTGTCGTTACCGGAACGATCTCGTCATCAAAGCGTCCACTGCTTTGTGCCGCTGCAGCACGTTGCTGCGATACGAGTGCAAAGCAGTCCTGTTCTTCCCGTGTGATCTTATATGTTTCAGCGAGATGCTCTGCCGTCGCGCCCATCAACATGTTCGCCAGCGGACAATGATATCCGTCTTGATACATTGCATCGATCAGTTCGTTACTGCCTAGCCGATATCCCCAGCGCGCGCCAGGAAGTAAATACGGAATCCGGGACATCGCTTCGGTTCCACCGGCCAAGGCGCAATCCATGTTGCCGCTCGCAATTTCAAGAAATGAGAGAGCAATGGCCTTCATGCCTGACGCGCACGCCTTGTTCACGGTGTAAGCAGGTACTATCTCGGGAATGCCCGTGCGAACAGAAATCTGCCGCGCCGGATTTGGGCCGCTCCCTGCCTGCCGTGCGCTGCCGAAGATTGTCTCTTCGATGTGGTCCGGCTGGACTCCAGCCCGTTCCAGCGCAGCTTTTGCGGCGACTACGCCCAAATCCGCGGAAGAGAATGAGCGAAGCGAGCCTCCGAACTTCCCGATAGGCGTACGTACAGCAGAAAGGATGTATACGTTGTTCATGCAAGCCTCCCGGCTGCTTGATTCGTGTCTTATCAAACCGAGAAAGTCCCCGCTTTTCCTAGATGCCTGTTCTGCACGATGGACACGCGGGGTAACGCACTTTCGCTGGTCACGAATCTCTCGTAATTGGCCATGTAGTGAGCGCAGCCATGTGGTCGCGTGCGCCAGTTCCGTCATCTCACGGTGAGGTCAGAAAGATACTATCCATGTCCTGTGCTTCGCTTTTCCAGGATGCCAGGAGGACTGACGGCAAAATGCTCTGGCTAAGCTGGAGCAATAAGGGGAAGCACAACCAATGTAGTTGGAATAGCAGAAACTCCGTCTAGCTCTCTTGAGCACACCCTATGTTTCTAAGCCTTATTCGTTACATCCAATAGCTAACGTCATGAGTAACCTTCTTCCCTACCAAGCATCCGATGCAGCGCAGCGCTTAGAACTGGAACACGGATGGGAGTTCCTCCCCGACGTTTCGGGGCGCCTACTTTTCAGCGATCTGAGTTCCCAGGCAGACTGGCGGCCAGCACGAGTAGGTCTTTCCTGGAACGTACAGTTCGAAGATCTGCGCGATTTTATGGGAGCTGCCTGGTACCGCACCAACATTGACGTGCCCAGGTTCAGCGACACGCGCCACGTACTCCTAAAGTTCGGCGCGGTTGATTATTTTTGCGAAGTGTTCATTAACGGTATCTCGGTTGGTACGCATGAAGGCGGCTACACCCCTTTCAGCTTCGACATAGGCCGGGCTCTTAGTCCAGGCACTAACGAGGTTGCCGTGCGGGTCATCGACCCGCCGATGAACGAATCCGAGAACCGCGCGCTCTTTCCCGAGATGATGTACAACGAGATCCCCCACGGGAAGCAGAACTGGTACGTACAGAACTCTGGAATCTGGCAGGGCGTCCGTCTCGAGTTCTGCCCAAGCATTTACGTGGAGCGTGTTGACATCACGCCGATGAGCGGCGGTCGCTTCCAGGCCGATGTGCGCCTCTCCGGCATTGGTATGACGGCCGACAACGGCGAGGCAGCCGCTAATACCAAAATGACAACGGCCATATTCGATGCAAGCGGACGTAAGGTCTTCGAGCAGACCCGACAGCTTAACGAAGAGCACGTCTGCCGGGTCGAGGGGGTGGTTCACAATCCGCGCCTCTGGGAACCGGATAGCCCGGCGCTTTACGTGATGGACGTGACCCTGAGCGGGGCCGTACAGTATCGCCGCAAGGTACGATTCGGCTTCCGTCAGTTTGAGGCTCGTGAAGGAAAGCTCTACCTGAATGGCAGGCCGTTCTACATGATCGCCGCCCTCGACCAGGACTTCTATCCCGAGACCATTCACACACCGGCTTCCGAAGAGTTCGTGCGCGACATGATGCTGCGGGCCAAGCGTCTCGGGATCAATGTCCTGCGCTGTCATTTGAAAGTGGCGCATCCGGTGTATCTCGACGTAGCGGACGAGTTGGGAATGCTGGTTTGGGCCGAAATGCCGTCGTGGAGCGATTGCTGGTTTCCATGTGACCACTTCTCAATGCGAGCGGCGCTGCGGGGCCAACAAATGTTTGCCGAGGTCATGGCGCGAGACTGGAATCATCCCTGCATCGTGGTACGCACGATCATGAACGAATCCTGGGGAATCAACCTGCAGCAGGAAGATCAGCGAAAGTGGCTGCTCACCACTTTCGACCGTGTTAAGGCTCAGGTCGCACCGTTGGGAAGGCTGGTTGTGGACAACAGTGCGTGCGAGGGGAATTTCCACATCAAGACAGACATCGAAGATTTTCACCAGTACTACTCGATGCCAGATCAGTCGGAGCTTTGGGACCGCTGGTTGGCAGAGTTCGCGTCCCGGCCCAACTGGACGTTCAGCCCGTTCGGGGACGCCGAGCGCACCTTCAAAGAGCCGCTGATCGTCTCAGAGTTCGGCAACTGGGGGTTGCCGAAGCTTCCACTGGCGGAGGAGTTGCCATGGTGGTTTCACTACAGTTTCGGCGGGCGCGAGGTCACGAATCCGTCAGGGGTATTTGAGCGTTTCCAGGAATACAGGCTGGACAGAGTATTCCGTGATTACAACGATTTCGCGGAAGAAAGTCAGTGGCACCAGTTCATCTCTCTGAAGTACGAGATTGAAACGATGCGCGCGCACGAATCCATTCAGGGCTACGTAGTTACAGCTATGACGGACGTGCACTGGGAGGTCAATGGCCTGCTCGACATGTGGCGGAACCCAAAGGTTTTCGCGGACGAACTTTCGCGCATACAGCAGCCGGACCTCGTATTCGCGATTCCTGAACGGTGGTCGTACTTTGCAGGCGAGCCGATCCGCGCCCGCGTGATGCTGTCGCACTACTCGAATCGCGACCTGAGCGGAGCGCGCCTGCGCTGGTCCACCGAGTCAGGCGCAAGCGGACACCTGTCTCTGCCTGCAAACGTCGAGCCCGGAACCTTGGTTGATCTAGGTACGATCGAATTCACATCGTCAGACGGCATTGGTCCCATGATCGAGCGGGTCTACCTCGAACTGCGGTTCCGGAACGGAGCACGTGCGGCCGAGAACTCGATTGATGTCTTCGTGCTTCCCAGACAAACGTCGAACGGGATTCGCGTGCGAGTACACGATCCTTTCGGACGGGCAGGAGATCTCGAGCGGTCCTTAGAACAGGCGGGCTACGGGAGTGGCGATGGCGCAGGCGTTGTGCTCGTGGCAACCGCCTTTGACGAGAGCGTTGCACGTCACCTTGCGGGCGGAGGCGAGGTCGTGCTCCTGGTTGACTCGGAAGATGCGTTGCCGCCTGACTCCGAGATGAAAGCGGTGGCTCGCGCCGGGTCGGAGTTGGAAGGTCGGTGGTTCTCGAACTTCAATTGGATACGGCGGGAAAACGGCGTGTTCCGTGACTTGGCTGTCAGTCGCATCCTGGGATTCGAGTCGCGCGGCGTAATTCCCCGCTATGTTTTCCAGAACATTGCTCCGAATGAGTTTGACGACGTTCTTTCGGGCGCAACCTTCGGTTGGATCCGGAAGAACTCCGCACTTGCCGTGCAGATGCTCGCCGGAGAAGGGCGCGTACTGGCGACCACGTTCCGCTTCGACCAGTACGGAACCGACGCCTACGGGACCAAGTTGCTCGATTCGATGATCAGGTACGTCACGAGCGACGAGTGTCGGCCAGCTATGCGGCTTACTTCCAGAATGGAGGCGCAACGTTGATACGTGCCCGCATCCAAACGGTAGATGAGCACTCCCAATTCGCTTTAGGCACGTTAGGCAAGTCGTCTTTGGCCGCATCAGCGGCGACTAACACGAAGGAGCAGAAGGGTTGAGAGTTCTAGTTACCGGAGGAGCTGGTTACATCGGTAGCGTCGTAAGTGCTGAGTTGCTCCGCGCGAACCACGAGGTCGTTGTGTACGACAACCTGAGCCACGGATACCGCCGAGCTGTGGCGAATGGCGCGGACTTCGTGGAGGGCGACATAGCCGATTCGGCAAAGCTCGACGAGGTGCTCTCGTCGCGCGGGATCGAAGCAGTCATGCACTTCGCCGCGCTCATCGAGGCGGGCGAATCGATGCAAGTGCCCGAGCGCTATTTTCGTAACAACACAGCGAGCACGTTGACTCTGCTGGAAGCGATGCTGCGCCGAGGTGTGAAGCGGTTTGTCTTCTCCTCGACAGCTGCGCTATACGGCGAACCGGAGCAGATCCCGATCCGCGAAACCGACACGCTGAAACCCACGAACGCGTACGGCGAATCGAAGCTGCTTGTGGAACATATGCTGGCCTGGTTCCACCGCATCCACAAACTTCGGTACGCAAGCCTCCGCTATTTCAACGCTGCTGGTGCCGCAGGCGAATTGGGCGAGGCGCATAATCCGGAGTCCCACCTCATTCCACTGATTCTCCAGGTAGCACAAGGCAAGCGCGATGCGATTTCTATCTACGGCACGGACTATCACACGAATGATGGCACCTGTATTCGCGACTACATACACGTTATCGATTTGGCCGCCGCGCACGTGCTAGCGCTGGAAGCGCTCGACCGCTCGGGCCAGCTGATCTACAACCTGGGCAATGGGCGTGGATTCAGCGTCCGCGAGGTCATCGAAACAGCCCGTAAAGTCACCGGGCACGCGATCCCGGCCATCGAAACGCCTCGGCGTCCGGGGGACCCGGCAGTGCTTGTGGCGAGCTCCGAAAACATACGCAGGGAACTCGGGTGGATTCCGCAGCACGCGGATCTTGAGACGATCATCCGAACCGCTTGGGAATGGCAACGTCGACATCCGCACGGTTACGCCGCTGAAGTGCAGGAATGTTTAGCCTGAGCGAACATCCGCATCGGCGGTTCAATGCACTGACCGGGCAATGGGTGCTGGTGTCACCACATCGAACCAAGCGTCCGTGGCTGGGCCAAGTCGAAAAAATAGCGCCCGAACAGCAGCCTACCTACGATCCCGATTGCTATTTATGCCCCGGCAATTCAAGGGCCGGAGGAGTACACAATCCGAAGTACACGTCCACCTTTGTCTTTGATAACGATTTTGCCGCGCTGCTGGCGGACACTCCGCGCCAGCGCCTCACTCGCCGCGATCTCATTATCGCGGAAGGCGAGCCGGGTATCTGTCGCGTCATCTGCTTCTCGCCACGCCACGACCTGACACTTGCGCGAATGAGCGAGGACGAGATAGGAGAAGTCGTAGATGTCTGGGCCGACGAATTCAGAGGCTTGGGTGGGCGTGAGTCCGTCTCCTACGTGCAGATCTTTGAGAATCGTGGGGCGATGATGGGCGCCAGCAACCCGCACCCGCACTGCCAGGTGTGGGCAACGGCCAGCATCCCGGATGAACCCGCGAAGGAACAGCAGCGCCTGACGAGCTACTCGGACGTTAACGGAACTTGTCTGCTGTGTGACTACGCAGAGCTTGAGCTCAACGAGGGCTCACGGATTGTGCTGGAGAACGACGGCTTCCTTGCCTTGGTGCCGTTCTGGGCGGTATGGCCGTTTGAAACGTTGGTTATAAGCCGTGAGCATACGCCTGACATCGGCGCGCTAAACCGGGTTCGCAGGCGTGACATGGCGTGCATCTTGAAACGGCTCACAGCCGTCTATGACCGGGTGTTTGGCGTTTCATTTCCGTACACCATGGGCTTTCACCAGCAGCCCACAGACGGAACACTGCATCCCGAGTGGCACCTGCATGCGCACTTCTACCCACCGCTGCTGCGATCGGCGACCGTGCGGAAGTTCATGGTGGGTTACGAGATGCTGGGAACGCCGCAACGCGACATAACACCGGAGAGCGCTGCGGCGCGACTGCGCGAACTCGCCTCGGTCCAGGAATGACCATCGTTTGAGCATAAAACCCGGAACACCAAACCAGCCAATCGAGTTGTGGGGCGGCGTTGAATGCACCGTCAACCGTGTCCGCGACAACTACTTTGAACAACTAAACCGGTCTGGCCACACACGCCGCATCGAAGACCTCGATCGCTTTGCGGAACTCGGCATAACCGCTCTCCGCCAGCCGGTGATCTGGGAATGTACTTGCCCCGGATCGATCGAAGATGCCGACTGGAGTTGGTCCGACCTCTGGCTGACCCGCCTTCGTGAGCTAAGGATCAACCCGATCATTGGCCTCGTTCATCATGGCAGCGGGCCTCGGCACACCAATCTACTCGATCCCGAGTTCCCCACGAAGCTGGCCGCATACGCGACAGAGGTTGCACGGCGCTATCCATGGGTTCGCGACTACACACCGGTCAATGAGCCGCTGACGACGGCTCGCTTCGCCGCGCTTTACGGGCATTGGTATCCGCACCGGCGTGACGATTTGAGTTTCGCCACCGCGCTGCTGAACGAATGCCGCGCAGTAGTGCTCGCAATGCGTGCCGTTCGTGCGGTGAACCCGGAGGCGCGGTTGGTTCAAACAGATGATCTGGGTAAGGTGTTCTCCACGCCCGAGCTGCGATATCAGGCCGATTTTGAAAACGAGCGCCGCTGGCTGACGTTTGATCTGCTTGCGGGGAGAGTCGATGAACGGCATGCAGTGTGGGAGCACTTCCTGCACTGGGGTGTCGAGCCTCGCGCGTTGATGTGGTTCGCCGAGAATTCTTGTCCACCAGACATCCTGGGCTTCAACTACTACCTGAGCAGCGAGCGCTTCATCGATCACCGCATCGATCTGTATCCGGGTCTCGTGCGCGGCGGCAACGGCAAGCACACTTATATCGATACGGAAGCAGCGCGCGTTCGCGCCGATGGCATGGCAGGCTCAGCGGAGTTGTTAGTGGAAGCCTGGCAGCGCTTCCGTGTTCCGATCGCGATCACCGAGTGTCACAACGGCTGCACGCGTGAGGAGCAACTACGCTGGGTGCTCGACGTCTGGCACGGCGCGTGTGATGCGAAGCGGCGCGGTGCGGACGTTCGTGCCTTGACGTTGTGGTCGCTCCTTGGAGCTTTCGACTGGAACTCCCTTGTAACGCGCAATGCAGGAGATTACGAGCCGGGCGTCTTTGACATTCGTGCGCCAAGGCCACGCCCGACCGCCTTAGCTTGGCTTGGAAAGACACTCGCTGCCGGATCAAAACCTGAGCACCCGGTGCTTGAAACTCCCGGCTGGTGGAGTCGTCCCGAACGACTGATTCATCGATTCGCTGTCGAGCACGATGGCTCGCTAAGCGAACACCGTCACCAGGTCGGGACAACGTCACTGGCTGGTGACAAAGCGCAGCGTCCGATCTTGATCACCGGTGGCACTGGCACGCTCGGTCGGGCCTTCGCGCGCGCGTGTGTCCTGCGTGGTCTGCCGCATCGTTTGCTCGTCCGCAAGCAAATGGATATCGCAGATCCGAGGACCGTCAGTGCGTGCCTCGACGTAGTGCGTCCATGGGCCGTCATTAACGCTGCTGGCTATGTGCGCGTGGACGATGCGGAGAGGGATGCTATCCGCTGTCAACGCGAGAACGTGGTTGGGCCGGCAGTTCTGGCGACTGAGTGTGCCCAGCGGGGCATTCGCCTGGTTACGTTCTCGTCAGACTTGGTCTTCAATGGTGAGAAGCGCGACCCTTACGTGGAGAGCGACGCTGTAGGCCCGCTGAATGCTTATGGCATCAGTAAAGTTCTAGCCGAGCGGTTGGTCCTAGAGCGCTACCCTGGTGCTCTCGTGGTGCGCACGAGTGCTTTCTTTGGACCTTGGGACGAATACAATTTCGTGACCATCGCATTGCGAAACATTGCAGCGGGTCGCGAGTTCCACGCCGCGCCCGACGCCATTGTGTCGCCAACGTATGTACCGGATCTGATCAATGCCAGCCTCGATCTGCTCATCGACGGTGCCGAGGGAATCTGGCACCTCGCCAATGCAGGAGCTCTGTCGTGGATGTCACTTGCGATTACGGCAGCAGAAATGAAGGGATTTCGCTCTGAACTGGTTGTACCCCGCAGCACGAGCGAGTTCGGCTGGCCTGCGCAGCGTCCAGTCTACAGTGTACTTGGCAGTGAAAACGCCTCAATCATGCCGAGTGTGGTCGACGCGCTCAGCCGCTACGCCCACGAATGCGTGATCAAGCCCGAAGAGACATACCTTGCAGCATGACACTGGAGGAGGTCACGCCTTCCTCCCTGGAACAGCAAAGAAGAAGGGCGGCCTCTCGCCGCCCCTACTTACGGCATATACACCCCGTTCAAGCGATCAAGCCGCCTTCTCTTCTTTCGAGCTGATCGCCATATCGCGAACGTCTGCTGCGACCATCTTCGGTTTTGCAGCTATTGCTGTCGGCCTACGTTTTGTGTATGCCGGATACAGCATCGCTTTGCCGTGGCCATTGGTTGGCACGCGCGAAACGTCAACGATCTTGGCGAAAACGCTGAGCGCCTGGCCAGTCACCTGGTCCATGTTGTAGTACTTGTACGTCGCAAGTCGGCCGACAAAATGAACGTCCGGCACGGCGTCGGCAAGCGCCTTGTATCGTTTGTACAGCTCCTGATTTTGCGGTTGAGGTACAGGGTAGTACGGGTCACCTTCAGCACGAGGAAATTCGTACACAATGCTCGTCTTCGAATGCGTCTGCCCGGTCAGGTATTTGAATTCCGTGATGCGCGTGTACAGGTGCTCGTTCGGGTAGTTCACGACAGCATTCGGCTGGAACCACTCGCGATCGTGCGTTTCGTGCTTGAAGTGCAGCGAGCGGTACGGAAGCTTGCCGTAACGGTAATCGAAAAATTGGTCCACCGGTCCGGTATAGATCATGTGCTTGTACGAGAGTTCACCGGCGAGCTCGCGGTAATCAACATTCAGCGCGATGGTGATGTTCGGGTGGTCCAACATGTTCTCGAACATTCGGGTGAACCCGTGCAGCGGCATTGCCTGGTAAACGTCCGTAAAGTAACGCGTGTCACGGCTAGTACGAATAGGCAGGCGAGCGGTAACAGCAGCCTCGAGCTCTGAAGGGTCCAGGTCCCATTGCTTACGCGTGTAATTCCGGATGAGCTTCTCGTAGAGTTCCCGCCCCACCCTGCTGACGACCACGTCCTCCGAAGTACGTACCTCGGTGCGCGGCTCGGCGACGGAACGGAGAAAATCCTCCATCTCAGTCGAGTTCAGGTTCATGTTGTACATCTTGTTGATAGTTTCCAAGTTGATCGGCATTGGCACGAGCTGGCCATCTACACTGGCCAGAACATGATGCTCATACTGCCGCCACTCGGTGAAATTGGACAGATACTCGAAAATCTCACGTGAGTTGGTGTGAAAGATATGCGGACCATACTTATGCACGAGGATGCCGGCATCGTTGTAGTGGTCGTAGGCATTACCGCCGATGTGGTTGCGCTTATCGCAGATCAGAACTCGCTTATTGGCAACTTTGGCAAGACGCTCCGCTAGTACACTGCCGGCGAAACCAGCTCCTACAATGAAGAAATCAAACATTTGGGCCCTTGCGCCTAGTCGGCGCTGATAAGGTTAGTCTTGGCTCCAGCATCGTAGCTGGAAACGACAGGTGCACGACGTTCGGCTGCGACGTCGAGCACGAGCTTTCGCATCCGAGACCAGGTACTGTCCCACGAGTTCCGGGCCAGAAAAGCGTCGATCTTCCGCTGGTGCGCCCGCACTTGTTCGATTTCAGGGTGCAGCGCGTGTTCAGCCGCAGCGACGAATTCCTCGACCGTTGCGGCGATGCTAACTAACCCCAACTCACCGTACGGTCGAATGACATCGGCGATGGGCGTTGAGATCACCGGCTTGCCGGCGGCGAGGTACTCAGGAGTCTTCGTCGGGCTGATGAATCGCGTGGATTCGTTCAACGCGAACGGGAGCAAAGCGACGTCCCAGCCTGCGACATATGCGGGCAGTTCCTTGTAGCTTTTTGATCCAAGGTACTCGATGTTGGGACGGCGCGGCAGGTCGGCATCGCTGATCTTAACGACTGGTCCCACCATTACTATTCGCCACTCAGGGCGCAAATCAGCGATACGAGCGAGCAGATCGGTGTCCATGCGCTCGTCGATCACGCCGCAATAGCCGAGTCGTGGATGAGGTAATTGCGCTTGGTCGGCCGGATCGTCTTGTGGTTCACGGGCCAACGCGAAGTGCTTGAAATCAATACTGCTTGGGAAGAGATGAACGGAAGGATGATGGTTGCGTTTGGATTCGTAAAGGCTCTGCCCACCCGTAAAAACCAGATCGGAGGCACGGAAGAGCTCCGATTCGGCTGCTCTTAGACCGGGGGGAGCTCCGCGAAACGCTGAAAGTTCATCCATGCAGTCGTACACGGTGGCGATGGGCTTCAAGTTATTCGTGAAACTAATTGCCATCGGGTTGTAATACCAGAGCACAGGGTCTTCGATCGCCTGCTCCGAGAGAAGCTGAAGCAGCATGCTGCGTTGCGATTCAAAGCTTTGCTGCTCGGAAGTTCCGGTCGGCAACTCGGGGACGACTACCACGACGTCATGCTCGCAGCGGCTGATCTTCAGCCCGGGCCGTGGCGAATCCGTGTAGACGGGTTCCTCCCAGAAGAAAACGCGGTGTTCCCGCGCGCAGCGGCTTAGAATGTGCTGCGGACGCTGGAAAACGAAGTTCCACCGCAAATGCGAAAAAGAGAGAAAATCCATGCGAACTTGGATGCGGAATGGCAGCATTGAGCGGAACTCCGGGAAACAACCATGGCTGCTGGCGTTAAGTGACGCTCACCAAGCGCCACCTGACAACAGCAAGGCGAGCATCCGCGGTGTCTTCTACTCCCAACGGTTAAGTTCCTCGTAACCGACCCAATCGCTGCGCTGGGCGGATTTCGATGGATCCTGCCAATTAGGTAACGTGTCTTTGACATCTGTTCGCGTGAGCCGCGCGTCTAAGTCGCCTGTCCGCGGAGGTGCGCCTTGCTGACAGCTCTAAAAGCCAGCCTAGTATTTGTGCTCATTGTCCTGACTGGTCTGTCGCAAGCTCAAGCAGCAGATCCCTCTCCGCTTGCTGCCTGTGCTCGAGCCCCTCAAGATAGCCAAGCAACCGAAACGCCGCAGGACGAGCAGGCAACCGGAACACCCCAGACGCCCAGCGGTTTGCCTGAGGAGACACCAGAAGACGAGTTGGCGCCTGCGGCGTTGCGACTAGAGCTTTCCACCGCCCCTCCGATCATCCAGAAACTCTACGCAGCCACTCGCGAGACCAAGGACAAAAATATTCTCGCTCGACTAAGTGAGGCGAAGGAACTTCTGGACGGCGGGGCAAACCTCCAAGCTACCGATCCTCAAGGACGCACGGCACTTCACTGGACAGTCTTCGGTTCAAGCTATGGGCCAAAAGACAAAGTGCTGGTGGCATACGAGGACCTCGCCGACGCGCTAATTAGCCGTGGAGTGGCCATCAACCGGCAAGACGTTTATCAGAACACCGCGCTCGATTACCTGATTTACTCTCCAACATTCGAACTGCAGACCCTGTTGCTCGAGAGTGGAGCGAATAGTGGATTCCTGGCCGCGGTCTACCAATCGTCGGATCAGTGCAACACTGCAATGCCAGGCAGGCCGCAAACCGCACCATCGAGAAGTTCGAGATTGAACAGACCCGAGCTATTCCCCGGAGCCACCTTGAGCGTGCGACTCGATGTTCCTGTTTACAGCGACCGCTCGCGAACTGGCGACCCCATACAGGGTACCGTCACGTATCCATTGTGCAAGAATGGCGAAGAAATCGAGTGCGCGCCTGGGCAATTGCTGGTTCCGCCAGGGACAAAGATCGGCGGGACTGTTTTGTTTGCCCAGAAGGCCCCGGACAAGTACTCACGCCCGCGATTAGTGTTGGACTTTTCGAACATCGTCCACAGTAATAAAGAGATGACACCTCTGTATGCGCGCGTGCTGAACGTGGACAATGCGCGCGAAACAGTACAGAACAATGAGATCCTGGGTATCGTCCAACCGCATGCCTCCAGCAAGTTTTCGCTAGCGCTCTCTGCGATCGTATCGGCGAATCCCCTGGCAGGGTACACGATAAAGGGCGTACAGACGGTGTATGGCTTGTCGATCAGGCGCGAGATACTGTTTCCAGCAGGCACCGACCTCCAGCTACAAGTCGTACGTCCATCCGTGCTCAAGCAGCAGGAACCGTGGACGGGTTGGCGAGAGCTACCCTCGGACCCGAAGCTTCAACAACTTGTGACCAGTATCCCGCTCCGCACTACAACCCCGAATAAGACGCCTTCTGATCTGACGAATCTTGTTTTTCTTGGCGCAGAACAAGACCTGATCGCAGCCTTCGGCCAAGCTGGCTGGATGGAGGCCGACAACCTGAATGTCCGTACAGCATTGAAGGCCGTGCAGGCTACCATGCGGCACAGCGGATACTCCGACGCTCCGGTTTCCCTATTACTCCTGGACGGCCGACCGCCGGATATCGTGCTCCAAAAGTCGCTCAACACGTTCGCTAAGCGGCACCACATTCGCATATGGAAGATGAGCCAGCCCTACAATGGCCGTGATGTCTGGGTGGGTGCAGCAACGCACGATATAGCAACGGCAAGCAGCAGAGGCAAAACGAAGTGGGTGCATCGTATCGATCCTCACATCGATCGCGAACGGGATTGGGTCGCGACTGATCTCCTGTTCTCGGGAACCGCTACCGCGTATGCTGACCTCGACCGCCCGGCGGCTCCAAAGGAGACGCAAAATGCGACTGGCGACAACATTCTGACCGACGGCAAAGTAACAGTCGTCCAACTTAAAGCGGCTACAAACACTGCAAGCCAAACATCCACGCCGGCAATCAATCCAGGTCCATAAATCTGTTTTGCCTGGCGTATAACAGGTGCGGCAGCACTCCCTCCGGTACTCTCGAAACTGAAACGCGCCTCTCTGAAGCGGTCGCATAATGCCGGGACACGACGGCACGGGATGGCTGAATGGACTTCAACGGTTCCGCCCTGCTACTAACCGCCTTCATTGCGGTCCTTGCGCCTCTCATCTGTGCTCTGCCCGCTCGATTGCGCCTGCCGATGGTAGCAGTTGAAGTTGGACTAGGTATCCTGGTGGGCCCGAATGTGCTCGGATGGGCAACCCCGACGGGCATGCTTGGGCTGCTGGGTCACCTAGGCATGATCTTTCTGTTCTACCTTGCCGGAATGGAGATTGAGCTATCGACGTTCCGCGGACGGCCACTTAAGCTCGCCGTCACCGGATGGGTGCTCTCGGCAGGCATAGCGTTTGGATTGACCGCACTGTTGTATGCCGTGGGTTTCTGCCAGTCACCACTGTTGATAGCTGTTGCCACCTGCACAACCGCTATCGGCGCGCTCCTCCCCATTCTTCGCGACACTGGCGAACTGAACAGCGCTTTTGGACGCCACGTACTCGCTGCAGGTGCCATCGGAGAATTTGGGCCGATCATACTTGTGTCCTTGCTGCTGACCAGAGAACATACCAGGTGGGAACAGACGGCGCTGATGTTGGGATTTGTCGTTGTGTCTCTGGTTGCGTCTGGAATCGCCCTCATCCCGCGGCCGACGCGACTGGAAACTTTCCTGGAACGGACGATGAACGCGCCGAGCCAATTGCCTGTGCGGATAGCGATCCTGGTTTTGGCAACGCTTGTGGTCCTTGCTGAAGATTTCGGCATGGACATGATCCTTGGTGCTTTCGCCGCTGGAATGGTGACCTCACTTGGAACCAAGGGAGGTGCGGCCCGGCAACTCCACAGTAAGCTCGAGGCTATCGGCTTCGGCTTTCTAATCCCGATGTTTTTCGTCACCAGCGGAATGCACTTCGATCTTGCTACGTTGTTCAGGAGTCACTCATCATGGCTTCGCGTTCCTGTGTTCCTGGCAATTCTGATGATTGCTCGCGCAGCGCCCACGATACTGTATCGCTATGAACTCGACACCCGCGACCGTCTGCCGTTTGCTTTGTACTCGGCTACGTCGCTGCCGCTTATGATCGCCATCGCCGAGATTGGAACCGCCACCGGTCGCATGCAACCGGGGAACGCAGCTGCGTTGGTCGCCGCCGGCATGATTTCAGTCGTACTCTTCCCCTCCCTTGCCTATCTGCTGCGCACACGGGGCAAGCAGACAATTCCTGCAGCAGCGAGCAGTCCGGGCGGACAGAAGCTGGATTTTGCACGCAGAGTCGAGGAGAGATCGAATCCGAACGTCTGAGTAGAAGTGAGTGAGGGAAGTGCTGGTGTTCGACCGTTTCGAGTAAATCGCGTTCTAGACTGTCGCCGGTGATGCTATGCAGGCGTGCTATTCCGACCACCAGCCAGCTACTGGCGCTGCACGCTAAAAGAACTGAACGACTCGGACACTATCTCACAACTACGATATCCGCCGGCGAGCTACCTACCGCAAACGGAGAACCAGCAATGGGAGTTAACGCGCCGGTAGCCGAGTTTAGCGCGTACCCAGTCACATTGCTGCTCACGAAATTGACTACGAAGAGGAAGCGGTTCAAAGTGTCGAACGAAGCAGAAGATGGACGCGAACCAGTTGGGAACGGCGAATCCGCCACAGGGGCGAACTGGCCATTTGCGGGCACTGAGTACAGAGACGTAGTGTCGTCGTCCGGGTTGGCGGTAGCGAGATAGTTGCCGGTCGTCGTCAACGCCAGGGCGACGGGAAGATCGTCCGGGTTCACGCTCCATAGAAAGCTGAGTGCACCGGTGTTGGCGTCAATTGAAAACTCGAGAATGAACGGGGTGAAGTGGTACCCGACAACGGCGCCGAACAGCGCCCTGTTGCTTATGGCAAGAGCTCCTGTGGGTTGCGACCACGCCAAAGACGCCGTCCCTAGCACCCCCGTTGAGGTGTTACGCTCCATGAGATAGATACCATCCTCGGTCGATGCATAAACAAACTTTCCACCAGGAGCGACAACTATCTGCGTTGGAGCGGTGACCACGCCGATAATCAGAGTTGCGAGCTCCGTCATTTGTCCCGTGACCGGGTGAATGTCGTATTGTGCGATCAAAGCGTGCTGCTGGGATGTGTCTTGCAGAAGCACATAGAGGTTCTTACCCGCAGTATCTGTGACAAGGCTGGTTGGGCAGACACCTGGCAGCGTGACCTGTTGTGCAAGCGTAAGTTGGCCTGTCCCCTGATTTACAGTTTGCACCTCGACCTGGCCAGATGCCGCGTTGCAATTGCTTCCTCGCACCCCTGGTACGAACTGCGTGTCCGCCACGTACAAGTGAGTGCCGGTCGGATCGGCGACCAATTCTGCTGGCCCAACCCCGGCTGCTTCGAACGGTGAGTTAGCAAGAGGCGTCAGAACCCCAGTTGTCGCATTCAAGCTGAAAGCAGAGATTGTGCCATCAGCTTGATTGGTGACGTACACGAATTGATTCGATACTTCACCTGCAGTGTGTCCAACGGAGATGATGGGCACGCAAACAAGCAAAGCGAGCAACAACGATCGTATGCGAATCTTGAAGTTCATGGACCTCTCCTCAGGCAAGAACCGGGGATGCTAAAAGGGCTTGACCTTCACCCCGGCAGTTCGTTCTCGTGTCTTAGGGGCGGAGGATCTACTCGCGCCCAAGCGGGCAATTCCGAGCATTTTCACCCCAATGCAGAGTTGAGCCGCGAATATTTCGCAAGTTGCCGAATGGCCCACACGGAGAGCACCAAGTCGCATGTTTCACTTCGCCCTGAAAAGCGAAAGCCCCACACCTTTCGGTTGTGGGGCTTTGTTTCTCGAAGCGATTAGCTACTTACCGACTGCAACTGCACGTTGTAGTTCCCGGTTCCAGTTCGGCGGATCCATGCCGAGAAGGTTGTGGACGAAGAAGTCCTGCAAAGCGCGTTGGCCCCAAGCGCCGCCAGCTCCGTGCCCGCCTCCGGGGACAACAACCAGATCGAACTGCTTGTTGGCCTTTATCAGCGCGTTGACTACCTGGAACGTAGCAGCCGGATCCACGTTCGTGTCCATCTCGCCGACGACCAGCATCAATTTCCCTTGCAGACGATATGCGTTGTCCACGTTGGAAGAGGCCGCGTAGTGCGGGCCGATGGGCCAGCCCATCCAGAGTTCGTTCCACCAGATCTTGTCGATGCGATTGTCGTGCGAACCACAGTTCGCAACACCCGCGTGGTAGAACTCGGGATGGAAGAGGAGCGCGGCCAATGCGTTCTGCCCGCCAGCGGAAGTGCCATAGATACCAACGCGCGAAATGTCATACCACGGGTACTTGGCAGCAACCGCTTTGTGCCACAGAATGCGATCTTCAAAGCCACCGTCTTTCAGGTTGTGCCACGCCACATCGTGGAAGGCCTTGGAACGGTTGTTGGTCCCCATGCCGTCGATGTGCACAACTACGAAGCCCAACTCGGTCAGCGGCTCCACGAGCGTATTGAAGGATTTAGGAACGAACGAACCCTGTGGTCCAGCGTAGATCGCTTCGATCACCGGGTACTTCTTGTTGGGATCGAAATTAGCAGGCCGAGAGATGATGCCCCAAATGTCGGTCTTGCCATCACGTCCGATCGCCGAGAAGACCTCAGGCGCCTGCCAACCGGCGGCTAGTAGCTTTGAGATGTCAGCGCGTTCAACATCCATCACCACCGAACCTTTTTCCGCATCGCGCAACTGCATCACGGGCGCAAGATCGACGCGGGACCAGAGGTCCACGAAGTACTTGCCGTCTGGCGAGTAGGAAATCTGGTGGTTGGCGTCGGGGTTGTCCGTGAGCTTCGTCAGACCGGTCCCGTCAAAGTTGATACGGAAAGCGTGAGTAAAATACGGATCCTTGCCAGGATACATTCCACTGGCCTGGAACCATATCTGGCGCTTCTCTTCATCGACGCGGTCCACGGCGCGAACGACCCAGTTCCCCTTGGTGATCTGGTTCTTCAGTTTGCCCGTGACTCCATCGAACAAATAGAGATGCGCCCACCCGTCACGCTCAGACATCCAGACGACCTCGGCACCGTCCTTCACGTCATAGCGATACGTTTTTCCGGTGTCGGTCTGGTTGGGAATCAAACGAGGATAATCGATGAACGTCTTGCTGGTCTCGGTGATTACGCCACGAGCAGCACCGGTTTTTGCGTCCACTTCAACAATGCGGTACAACTGGTGCCCGCGCTGGTTGTACTCAAACGTAAACGCGCGGCCGTCTTTGCGCCACTCGATTGGCGACAGCGAGAAGGGATTCGGGAACAGAGCGTTGTCGATATCGATCTGCATCTTCGATTCAACGTCAAATAAGACCGGCTGTTCGAGGTCGAGGATGTCGCCCGGCTTCTCATATTCAATTGAGGAGAACTTCGGCTGCAATTGGTCCTGAGGAGAGGACTCGACGTAGTTGATCTTCCGGTGAAATCCCTGGCGCACTCGGTAGGCGGCCAGACGCTTCGAATCCGGCGACCACCGGATGGAACGGCGGTCGAAAGAGTTACTCTCGGTTCCATCGAAGCTTAGCGGCGAGGGTTCGCGGCTGCCCTTCGCGCGAATGAAGACGTTATAGTTCTGAATGAAAGCTTCCCATTTGCCGTCCGGAGAGGGCACGGCTTCTGAGCGGAATCGATCGCGCTGGCCTTCGTCCTCGTAATCTCCGTATCTAAACTCATACGGACGAAGCGCTCCGGCGTTCTTGCACTCATACTTCACAACATCGCAAGTCCACCGGGCTTCCTGCAGCGGGAAAGTGATCGATTCACCGTTGCCTGTAATACGGGAGCGTTCGAACGGCAGTGTGGTCGCGGTAATGCTCTCACCGCTGGCCTTGGACAGAGCCGCAGCAACTTTTTCATGGTCAAAAGCGGGCTTCTTGGTGGCCGTCTTCGGATCTACCAACACGAAGGCGTGCCCACCCGCCACACTCGTGCGATAAAGCAACTGTCCGGACGACTTGATCCACCTGGGCGACTCCGGCTGGTTAACGGTCAATCCTCTGTACTTGGTACGGAGATTGGCTGCCCGTTCGTAGTCCGCGCTGGAAACCTGCCCAACTGCAGCTGACGTGAGAAGAGATAAGAAGAGCAAAACAACGAAAGAATGTTGCTTTTGGAGCATGTCGCCCTCGAAGCTGGAATGGCCAGCTCACGGGTCCGTGCCCGCAGAAATCTGCTGATGTGAGTTGGCTGCCGAACGAGAGTACATCATTTTGTATAAAGAATCCAATCCACTTGTCTCTGGTGGGCTGCAGTGTTGGGTGCAGTTTTTTTTGGGGGTCCGCCGCTTGGAGACAACCGTGCGTTCGCTCGTGAAGTCTGGGACGCCAGCGTTCGCTGCACAGGAATCCAGAAGGTTTTCTCCCTCAGCACACTGCAACGAAACGAGAGCTCCCTAGCCAAGGCTGGGCGCCTTGTGGAGACAGTTGCTAGACCTCAGGCCGAGGCGCGCTCAGCCTCCGAAACGTCTTCGCCGAAGAATCGTGGTCGCGACTCCGGGGTCAACGGGAACTCCGGCCCGCTAAACAACACGTCCGGAACGCGGGTAGGGTCCTGAGCGATCAGCGGCAAGGCTCGTGCGCGGCGTGAATCCGCCTCCGCACCGGGTCGTTGAAACAAGTCGTAGAACCAACCTGTCACGGTTCTGACTGCTGCGTAATAGTCATCATGCCGCTGTGCATACTGGTGGCCGGCAATGTCCCAATCGCCGCCGCGCAAGAGTTCATCCGACAAAACGCGAGCGTCCCGAAATGCGAGTGAAAGACCTTGGCCCCATGACGGATCACTGGAAGCGGCCGCGTCGCCCACCAGAGCCACACCATCTCGATAGGGGTGGTCTACCCAGACATCTTTACACTCGAACGACGCGAGCGGACCGTCTGGTCTGGCGCCACCAAGCGCGACCGCGCCCATTGCAGTGCCGTTCCACAATGCAAAAAAGAGCGACATGTCGTTCAATCCCTGCAGACGTTTGCAGACACGTGGGTGAAAGCCGAAGTACGCGCGGGCACAGTCGCACTGCTGAGGGAAAACTCCGGCGATAGCGCCAGTTGAAAGATCGTTTGCAACGTATGCGACGGAGCGATCCACTGTGTTCGGAAAATTCGTCAGCCAAACACCACTCAGCATGAGGGGAATGACTCCCTGACGCACTTTGAATCCGAGTTGAGCACGCAAGCCGGGGTTTCGGCCGGCGCATATAGCGACGAACCGTGCCACGAGTTGGGCAGTCGATCCACCATTCTCGACCGTTACTCTGGCCTGACGTCCGGGTACGATGCTGCGGACCGATGCTCCGCGTTGAACATCAGCGCCTGCATTGGCTGCTGCGGTGAGTAGTAACTCCTGCGCTTCCGGGTGGTAGAAGGTCCACATGCCGCGTGCCTGACGTGTGGTAGCAACCATGTCGCGTCGCGGCGCAGGCTTACCGTCGATGATCTGCTCGAACCAGCGGAGTTCGACGGAACACGTTCGGAGTATTTCGGCGACTCCTAACATGTCAAGTTCCGCAACGCCCCAGGGCTGTAAGGTTTCGCCGCGGATACGATCATGGAATCGCGGTTCCCGCTCCAAAACCAGAACGCGAGCGCCACTCTGAGCCATTCGCCGCGCCAGCGACGAACCAGCCACCCCGCCTCCGATGACGATCAAGTCATAAACCATGATCTGGACCTCCCCATGGTTGCCGAGCCTAGGCCAGCGGATTCAGTTGTTTGAAGATGCGGTCTCGGAATCCCGTCCCGCTCAGAATGGCGCGAACATTAGCGCAGAACCTGCTCTGGTTCCAGTGTGATTGAGAGCTGCTCACACGTGATGAGCTTCTATTGGCTGCTTGCGCGTGATGCTGTGTGTTCGATAGGGCTGACGCACCCGGCAGCCCTATGAACAACAAGAGTCGATCAATGGTTGGTCCACCAGCGACTTGCGAGGAGTCACACGCGGCTGGCCTCCTCCGCTTGCGCATCTGCTCTGTCGCTCGTCGCCCTGTCTACGAGTTTCCTGAGATAGTCGCGGACATCAGGTGGCCACGACGCCGTAAGCTGATCAAACCGCTGACGGTCGCCGCGATAGAAAGCTCGCGAAGCTTCCTCATATCCGGGGAGATCTCCTGCCATGATGGTCATACAACGGTTGACAGCTTCCTGTGACTGACGAGCGCGATCACGCGCCTGGTGGCTGCGACGAGCCTCCTCAACCAGTTTGCGCAACGCCACCGACGCTCCGCCAGGTTGGCGGTTCAGCCATTCCCAGTGACGCGGCAGAAGCGTAACTTCGCGTGCAACCACTCCAAGTTTCGGCCGGCCGGGTCGACGTTCGCGCTCCGGATCCGCTGCTCTCGATTCGGATGCGTGGACGCCCACTCTCGCGAGCACCTGGTCCGTGGTACCGCGGAAGTCCACTTCGACTGTCCTGCCGGTGTTGTCGTCGAAAATGATGATGGGAGTTTGGCTGCTTACATCTATGCTCGTTTTGGCAGCGGCAATCACATCGCGGAGGCTCCCCGACGCGAGACGTCGCTGATCCTGGAACGCCGTGAAGGTGGTTTCATTAACTTCGGTCATGGAGCGATTTTACCCGGATATAAACTGGGAAGGCAATATTATCCGGATAAAATCCTGAATTGGGTTCCTGTTCGTCGGGTTGCGTTACGTGAGCGGCACGTCGGAAACCGATCTGCGCAACACTCCTGCCGTAGCTAACGCATCTCGCACCCGCGCCCGTGCTAGTTCCTGTGAAGGCGCGTCCTTGGAGATGATTCCCGCTGCGTGGTGCAACAACCAATCCCTCTCCGCCTCGTTTAAGACTTTCGATGTGTTGATGATGACAGGAATGTCGCTAGTGCCCTTGTCCTCTTTGAGCAAGCGGAGCACATCCATACCGGCGATATCGGGCATTCTTAAGTCGAGGAAGATGGCGTCAGGCCGCTCTGTTCGCGCTAGGCGCAGCCCCTCTTCGCCTCCGGTTGCTTCGATTACAGTGCAACCGCTGTCGCTCAACACACCCCGAAGCAAATATCGGGAGATTTCATCGTCGTCAATGATGAGAAGTTTCCCGCTGTCGGGCTTTGCCGTAAGCGTGCTCAACTGTTGCAGCAGCCAGTCGCGGTCAATTGGTTTGACTGCGAACGCGTCCGCGCCCAGACTGCGAGCTTTGCGCTCGTTATCGACCATTGTGACAACGATGACAGGAATGTCCTTGGTGGCCGAGTCAGATTTCAAGTCTACGAGGAGTGGCCAACTGCTTTCAGATTCCAGGAGGATATCCAACAGAATGGCGGCAGGGCGGTTGGTCTGCAGGAAACGTCGCGCGTCCTTGAGCGTAGCTGCCGGTAGGACCTGAAATCCCGAACCGCGCAAGTAACGCTCGTAGATGAAGAGGCTCTCCCGGTTGTCTTCGACGACCAGCACCGGTTTGAGCGAGGGATCCAGTTTGGAAATGCTCGGCAGGGTTAGGCGAGCTTCTCCCGCGCCGGAGTACACAACAGGGATGATGGCGTGGAAGGTTGCCCCTTTGCCCAATCCTTCGCTGACACACCAGACATTCCCGCCGAGCAACTGCGCAAGACGCCGCGACAGCGGTAGTCCCAAGCCAGTGCCTTTCACTTTTCTCTGCATGGGATGGTCGACCTGCGCCCATTCCTCGAAGATGCGCTCCTGATCTTGCCGGTCTATGCCGATTCCGGTATCACTCACCGAGAACAGGATGCAGTTGTTCTCGGATCTAGCTGAAACACGTACTTCCCCTTGCTCCGTGAACTTCAGAGCGTTGGAGATGAAGTTGCGGAGGATCTGAGAAACCTTGCTTTCGTCGGTGTTCATCACCGGCAGATCAGGAGCCTCATCAAACGCCAGCGTGACGGACGAGTTGCCCGCCAGCAGGGGCTTCAGCATGCCGCGCAGCGCGGCGAATAACCCCTTCACCTCGAACTCGTGAGGACGAACGACAATCTTGCCGGCTTCCACCTTGGCCAGGTCCAACAGATCGTTCACCAGTTCCGAAAGGTCCTCGGCTGCCCGGCGAACATACGTGACCTGCTTTTCCTGTTCGGGAGGAAGCTCGATTTCACGTTTGTCCAGCAGCAGCCGCGACAGGCTCAGGATTGAGTTCAGCGGAGTGCGGAACTCGTGGGTCATGTTTGAGAGGAAACGCGATTTCAATTCGCTGGCACGTTGAAGAAAATCGGCCTTGTCGTCGAGTTCTGCATACAGCGCCACAACTCCCCGATTCGTTTCCTCCAATTCACGGTTGACCTGAGCCAACTCTTCGAGCGTGCGCATCAGTTCCTGGTTTTGCTGTTGCAGCTCCTGGACCGGATCACCAGGAACACGCTTTGCCAACTCCTCGGCGATGATGGCTAGATCAACCCGGCGATTCCGAGGTGGAATCTCCTTCAACATTCGAACCGTAGTACCGCGGCCGAGTTCCGTAGATATCTCGAACTCATCCATGAGCCGCTTCGCCCCAATGATCCCGAGGCCCATGCCTGTGCGCGACTGATAGGTGCCGTCAAGTACATCTTCCAATTGCTTGATGCCTGGGCCGTCATCCTGCACCGTCATAGCGAAGGTGCTGGGTGGTCTGCCTTCCACGAAGAACTCGACGCGACCCCCACCGGCGTACTTGAAGGCATTGCGCGCGATTTCCGACACTGCTGTAGCAATGCGCGTCTGATCGTGGTGTTCGAATCCGAGCAAAGATGCGATTTGTCGCGCACGCTGCCGAGTCGCAACGAGATCGTGCTCGTAGCGCACCTGCACGGTGGTGATTTTCGTCTGAAGCTTCATAGCAAGTGACTCGATTCGGGCTGCCACTCTGACCGCTGTTTCGCCACAACGACGGTGACGTCGTCGCGCCCGCGAGTAAAGTCACGGTACAGAACGCCCGCGATAACGGCAGGGTCACACGCCGCCAGACCTGGATAGTCTTCCAGCCGCCATCCCGTACCTAATCCGTCGGAGTTCATAACGAGCAACGCGTTCCGCGCCCATGGATACCGGAATTCCTGCACTTTTCTTATCTGATGCCCCAACGTGCCGTTGTGCGAAACCATCTTGCGGACGTTATCGGGTAAGTACACGGTGCTTGCTATGTTTCCAATACCGGCGAAGCAAATCGCGGGTTCAGTGAAGTCAATCTCTGAGACTGCCGCGGCCGCTCCACGGGTTTTTCGTAACGCGTCATTCATCCTTGCGAGCAGTGCACCAGGAGGCTCGCTCTGATGTTTCTGAAACACTCGCATGGCTTCCGAAGCTGCCTCTGATGCTGCCGGGCCATGTCCCAGACCATCAGCCACCGCGATCTTCGCCTTGCCTGCGATCTCGGCCACGCTCCAATCGTCGCCTGAAACCTGCTCGCCACGGACAGGAAGGCACACGGAGGCGATGTTAAGTCGAGTGTTGGGACGGTGGCGCAAAAAGCGTGCTACCAACACGGTTCCCTTGCCCACGGTCGAATAGAGGTCGAACTGGTCTGAAAGACGACGAAGGGCTCCGAGGCCGGTCCCGGAACTACCCGCCGTGGAATAGCCATCATCCATTGCACGCGCCGGAGAAGGGATGCCGGGTCCAGTGTCGATCGCCAGCAACTCGAGCATGCCGTTGCGCGAAGTAGTCAGTAGCAGGCGCCCATTGCTCGCGTGCTTGGCGAGGTTCGTAGCAGCCTCGCTAGCGGCCAGCGCGATGCGCCCGGCTTGAGTTTCATCGAATCCGATTCGACGGCTCAGATCTGCCGCGGCACGCCGGGCTTGGCCAACCTGACTGGAGTCGTGCACCGGAATGCAAAGCTGGTTTCGCAAACGATCCTCTTATTTCCACCGCGAGATGCTGACGCGCGTGCCTTGTCCGGGGTTTGACTGAATCTCGAATTCGTTTACAAGCCGCTTGGCGCCGCCCAATCCCAACCCCAGGCCATTACCAGTCGTGTATCCGTCCTTCAGCGCCAGGTCGATATCCGGAATGCCAGGCCCTTGATCCTCGAAGAGCAGCCGCAAACCACGCCGTCCGTTTTCATTGAGAACTTGCAGGACGAGCACGCCGCCGCCACCATGCACCACAGTGTTCCTCGCCAACTCACTGGCTGCAGTGACCATCTTTGTCTGGTCTACGAGGCTGAAGCCGGATTCAACAGCCAGCGCACGAACCCGCTGACGAGCCAAGACGACATCTGTCTCGGCTCTCAGTGGCAGTGATTCATGCTTTAGCACCGCCACTAGTCAGCTCCTCTCTGCGCGCAGCCTGTTCCCGCAACAGTTCCATACCTGCATCCACGTTCAGTGCGGTGCGCACTCCCGGCAGTGAAAGTCCGAGTTCGACTAGAGTGATGGCGACTGCGGGCTGCATTCCAACAACGACGGTCTCGGCGTCCAGGACTCGAGACATCGCGGCGATGTTGCCTATCATGCGCCCTATGAAGCTATCCACCACCTCGAGTGAGCTAATGTCAATGAGCACTCCAGCAGGTTTCGTCTCTGAAATTTTGTTGGTCAGATCATCTTGCAGGTTCATTGCCAGGCGGTCGTGCATGTCGACCTGAATGGTTACAAGTAGGAAATCGCCCAGCTTGAGAATCGGTATGCGTTCCACGGCGCGGCTCCTGGCTAGCGTTGTGTTTTCGAGATGGTACTGCCCGTGCGCTGCAACGCTACGACGAATGCGTCCGCAAGAGTCGCTTTCGTGATGACGTCGCCCAGTCCCACTCCGAGATGTACGATCGTCTGCGCGATTTGCGGGCGAATGCCGCTGATGATGCAATCGGCACCCATGAGCCGGGCTGCGGTAACCGTCTTGAGCAGATGTTGGGCCACGAGGGTATCTACGGTGGGCACGCCCGTGATATCGATGATGGCGACGCGGGAACCAGTATTCACGATCTGCTGCAGAAGGGATTCCATGACGATCTGGGTACGTGCGCTGTCGAGAGTGCCGATGAGCGGCAACGCCAGAATACCCTCCCAAAGCTTCACGACTGGGGTTGACAGTTCCAACATGTCCTGTTGCTGTCGCTGGATGATCGCTTCTCGCGACTTCAGAAACACTTCGGTCGTGTAAAGCCCGATATTGTCCAGCATGTTGTTGGCCTCCCAGGTTTGGGAGGCAAGGCCATCGGCGTCCTTCGACTCTCGTCGCAATCTCGCGAAGAGCGGTTTCTTGAAAGAAAGAACAAACCGAGCAGTTTCTGAAGCAGTGAAGCCCTGTGCGGCACGCGAACGCGAGATGTCAATCAGCAACTCGCGCATGTCCTGCCAGGCGGGACCGCTCAGGTCGCCGTCGGTGCTTGCGTTTGCCCCCAGTTGCAGCAGGTCGAGAAAATGAACGGCCTGTTGGCGCAGTTCGTCGGTCCCCATGAGATCGCTTCGCCGGATCGACCCTGTCATTTCACTGAGCCAGTCTTCCAGCAGTTCAGAACGATATTTGTTCAATATCTCGGAAATCGCACTCATGTCGGTCTCCTATCACACTGGGCATGCAATCGGTTTCTTATTTCTTGGAGGACAATACCGCATCCAAGGTCGCGAACAAGTCGTCGGGTTCGACAGGGTGAGTCAGGTACTGCGCTGCGCCAGAACTCAGGGAGCGCAATTTGCTTTCCTCATCACGATATGTACTCGTCAGGTGAATGATAGGGATATCGCGCGTCTCGGGTGACGCTTTAAGCCTGCGACAGACTTCGAATCCGTTAACGTCGGGCAGGTTCAAGTCGAGGATGATGAGATTAGGCTTCTCCGCTGCCGATCGTAGTGCCTCCTGACCATTCGCAGCTTCGACGACCTCGAAACCGTGTCGCCGTAAGACGTGGGCGACGAAGTAACGCTGGCGTTCGTCGTCATCGACCACTAGCACCTTGCGGATGGCAACCTGACTCTCTTCCCCAGTGGCCACATTGCGACCGACTATCTTGAGAAGCGTTTCTGGATGCACGGGCTTAGCCAAGATCTCGAAATCAAAGCCCTGTTCGCGAGCAGATTGCAGGAAGTCCAACGAGTTAGCCTGCCCGGAGAAGAACAACACCTTGCAATTCGGCAGCTTCCCCAAAATCTGCATCGCTGCTTCCACGCCGCTCATGCCGGGCATGACCACGTCGCTGAGTACCAGATGCGGATTGAAGGCAATCGCGGTCGCAATCGCCGACGGCCCGTCAAAGGCCGTAGCGGTTTCGTATCCTCGCTGCTGCAGGATGGCACTGAGAGTCGTGGCAATTACCCGTTCATCATCAACTACGAGTATCCTGGTCCGTGCCATACGTCACGACCTCATTTCGGGCAACTTCTGCCGCGGGCACCAAGGCAAGGAAGCAATTGGCCTGCTCTGGTGTCGCCGCCTAAGTCAAACTAGGTTTTGACCGTACCGACAAAGTACAGTAGCAGAGCTTTGAGCGTCAAACCAGTCCATCTGCCGGTCAGAGACACTCATGCCCAAATAGGGAAACCATCCAAACAGCTTAGCCGGTTACTAACTTGGAAACACACACTCTAGCATTGAAGGTTCAAGAAACCTGAACCAGATGCGGCAACTAAGGCCGGGGTTGTTATCGGCCAGAGCCTCGACTGGTGCCCCAACACGGACTTCGGCGGCATTCCGATCCCTCAGCCGCCGGCAATGGCGGCCAGAACGATGAGCGGTTCGGCACCACCAGCGACAGCGTCAGGCAGCATAGTGTCAGGCGAGTCGTGCGAGAGATCCTGTTCACAGGCAAAGAACCGCAAGAAAGGTCGCCGTTGTTGCGAAACGTGATCGCGGATGGTGCCACGCAGGACCGGGTATTTCGCTTCGAGCGCGTCGAGAACCGAACGCAGCGTAACTGGACCTTGCAACTCGAGTTCCACCTCGTGGCCGACGTGAGCCAGCGTACGAAGATGCGGAGGGAGCAAGACTCGGATCACGGCAGGGTCTGGACCTCCACTGACAACACGGCGGGGAGATCTCGAACGATTGGATTCCAGGTATCTCCCGCATCAGCGGACGCGTACACCTGCCCACCCGTCGTACCGAAGTAGATTCCACAAGAGTCGAGCGAATCTACAGCCATTGCATCCCGCAGAACGTTGACGTAGCAGTCCTGTTGCGGCAGACCTTTCGTCAGCGCTTCCCATTCGTTACCACCCGTACGGCTGCGGTAGACACGAAGCTTGCCGTCGGGCGGGTAGTGCTCTGAATCGCTCTTTATCGGGATGACGTAAATAGTTTCCGGTTCGTGCGCGTGAACATCGATGACGAAGCCGAAATCAGTAGGCAGACTCCCGCTGACCTCCCGCCACGAGTCGCCAGCGTCGTCGCTCCGCATGACATCCCAGTGCTTCTGCATGAAGAGTACGTTAGGGCGCGACCGGTGCATCGCGATCCGATGGACGCAGTGGCCGACCTCGGCGTTTGGATCTGGGATGTAATCAGATCTGAGCCCTTTATTGATGGCTCGCCAACTCTTTCCGTCATCGTCAGATCGGAACGCACCCGCAGCGGAGATGGCGATAAACATCCGCTCCGCACGGCTCGGGTCCAGGAGGATGGTGTGCAGGCACAAGCCGCCAGCGCCCGGCTGCCACTGCGGGCCTGTGCCGTGACCACGAAGTCCGGCCAATTCTTCCCAACTCTGTCCGCCATCGGTGGAGCGGAACAGGGCGGCGTCCTCAACGCCGGCGTAGATGGTATCCGGGTTGGTCAGCGAAGGCTCCAGATGCCAGACGCGCTTGAACTCCCACGGGTGCGGTGTGCCGTCGTGCCATTGGTGCGTGCCCGGGACGCCGTCGTACACGAATTTGTTGCCGACAGGCTCCCATGTTTTGCCGCCGTCGTTCGAGCGCTGGATCATTTGCCCGAACCAGCCGCTAGTCTGGGAAGCAAACAGCCGATTCGGATCGATCGGCGATCCCTTCATGTGGTAAATCTCCCAACCTCCGAAGTGGGGTCCGCTGACGTCCCAGCGATCCCGCCTGCCATCCGAGGTCAAGATGAACGCGCCCTTGCGCGTACCTACGAGTACCCGTACTCCGCTCATGCTTGCTCCTCCTTGCGAGCGCCGTGTCGTTACACGACAGGCCAACCGTCCAAACCGTGACCGTAGCGGATTACAAGATGTGCGAAGCACTTGAGATGATGCAGGAAAGTCGCAGATGCATATTGCACCATTCTTGCAGCAATATCGTCACGGTTTCACTGGCGACATCTAATCCGATGCGCGGTCCCGATCCAGGTCGACCAGACCATCAAGATGCCTAGAAAAGGTGCTTCGCCAGTTGCTGACCTGCCGGAAGGGTTTGTGTACCGGCCGGACTTTCTCACGGAGGGTGAGGAGGCGGAGTTGCTCCATTGCTTTGCAGAATTGGAATTCTCCGCGTTCGATTTTCACGGCTACATTGCCAAGCGGCGAGTCATTGAGTATGGCTGGGAGTACGACTTCGAGACCCGTGAAGCAACGGCGGTGAAACCTATCCCCGAATTCCTGTTGCCTGTGCGCAACCGTTCGGCAGCACTCGCGGGCGTTCTACCCCAAGATCTGGTGGAGGCGGTCATAACCGAATATCCCGCTGGCGCTCCAATCGGGTGGCATCGCGACGTACCGCAGTTCGAGATCATCGTTGGCGTTTCACTCGCAAGCAGTTGCCGGATGCGCCTGAAGCCGTACAAAGCGGAAGGAGAAATCGTATCTGTGATTCTCGAACCGCGTTCCGCTTATATCCTGCGTGGGCCCGCCAGATGGAAATTTCAGCACAGCATCCCGGCTGTCGAGAAACTGCGCTACTCCGTAACCTTTCGCACGTTGCGCAGCAAAAAAGCAAAGGACAGAACCGTCGTCCCGGAGGGTTAACGGCCTGTCCTTTACGGTGTGAATTCAGTCACAGGATGGATTGGAATACTTGATCGGCTTAGAACCTAGCGGTCTACTCCTCCTCGTTCTCTCCTGTCGATTGCGGTTCCTCGGTGTTGCTAGCTGAGTCATCTGCCTGATACCGGATCATCTTCGACTCGGATGCTGCGATGCGCCTAACGACATCCGTGACAGCGTTCTTCAGCGCTTTGCCCAATGGGGAGTTTGCCTCAGAAGCATTGGAGTTCAGACTTCCGAGCGTTGTATGTGCATCGGCACCGACCTTCGTATCACTAGCCTTGCCCGTAACGCGGAAGCTGTCGATCTTCTTGCCGTTTGTGACGTTGAACAGATCGGCTTGAATAATGACAGTCGCCGAGGCACGCTGCGCCCGTCCACCGACGCTCTGGCCGAAGATGCTGACTCCATCGATGCCTTTGTTGGATTGCTGCTGTTCGGCCTCGAGCACAGTGCCGATCAAGACCACGTCGACTTTTCGGTTGCGTCCCAACTCGACCGCCTTCTGTGGGTCAATGTCATCCGCACTCATGCCCTCTTCAAGTTTGAGCACGCGCCCCATGAGGCTGGTGGAATGTACGAGTTCCGCCTGGACGGCACGCCCAATCGCCGTACCCGTCTCGTCGTTGCCGGTTCCTGTAGCATCCATGAAAGGCAGCACGCCAACCTTGAACTGGTACTTGAAATTGGATAGCGATTTCTCCTGAGCGCTCAACACGCCTGTCGCAAGCAAAACAATCACAAATAGCATTGCAGCTTTCTTCATCAAGATCTCCTCAGTTCATCGGCTCGGTGATTCTGTGCGCGTGGATGAAGTACTCGTATTCGTGCCAAACCCTCGTCTTGTTCCGGTGTTCGCCGGTTTTATGCATAATCGCAAAGGGAAGCTTCGAGTACGTGTCCTTTGCGATAGAGACTTCGTGGGGCACTTTGTACGTCTTGCCGTCCTTGTCTTTCTTGGTCGTATAGGTGACCTTGCGCTCGAGAATGCGCATCTGGCCTTCGCGGTACACGTTCAACCCGGCACCGTCTGCCTCAAATGGACTCCAGGTCGGGAACTTCTTGCGTTCAGTTTTGTAGTTCACCGTGTACTCCACGGTGAGGTCCTTGTCGCCGTCATATACGTCCCCGTCCATCTCAAGGAACATCTTGTCTCCGACGATGCGACCCTTGAGTTTGTAACGGCGCGATTCGGAGCCGTTCTGCAATCCCTTGTAGTCGTACTGGATTTTGGTCACGCCGGGAACATTCATGATCATGCCCATCGGATTACCGCCGGTGGCCACTGTTGCGGCAGCGCCTCCCGCCATTCCGATCGCATCGGACGAGTCCATGCCGCCAACGCGAGTACCAGCGCGCATGGTTGACGGCCCTTCGCAAGCGCCTTTCTGCTCCTGCTCTTTCTTGAAGAAGTCGTCAAACTTCTTCTTCGTTCGCATGAGCATGCCCTTCTTCATTCCGTCGTTAGTACCACCCTCGATATAGCTGAATAACTGGTCGGCCTTCTGGCTCCAGAACTCTTCGTCCATTTCGCCGACCTTTTCCTTGGCCTTCTCGATGGCTTTGTTGAGCCAGTCGGGCTTCTCGGCCATTTCGCCAATGCCCTTGCTCATCCCCGCGAGAGGACCTTCCATCAACTCCTCGCAGGTGAGGGCACCCGCGATCTTTACGTTTCTGCCGCGAGCACAACGGTCGTACCACACTGATTGAGCTAGATTCGTGATCTCGTAGTTGTTGGCGATCTTTGGATTCATCGTGGGGCGATAGCCTGCGCCTTTGCGATACGTCTCGTCCATCTGGAAAGCTTTCCAGCGGTCAAGATTGACCGCCAGGTTGCTTTCCTCGACCATGCTCGAGGCGTTGAAGTAATCCGTCGCCTTCTTCACGATGTTGGCACCCGCCTCCATGTAGTCCGGAAGCTGCGCCATCATGTCAATCGCCTGGTTCACTTGCGTCGCAACAGCGTGAACGCCGCACAGATTCGGATCGAGGTCGTACGTGATCATGCCGCCGCCAACGATGTTGCCGGCCTTGTCCACGGTGAAGTTCATACGGGTGAGGTGCTTAACCGTCAAGGTCATGATGTTCTTAGCCGAGGTTACGCCGCCCAGTTGAGAACTCTTGAAACGGACTTCCCATCCCCAGCCAATGGCAACCCAGTCCCCAACGTAGGGAGAGACCTTCGCATTGCGTTGTTCCGGAGGAATGACACCGCCGCCGATCCCGCTGCCGCGTCCTGCACCGCCGCCCCTTCCGCTGCCAGACCCCGAGCCAGAACCAGAGCCAGAACCTGAACCTCTGCCTGACCCGGAACCTGAACCGCTACCAGAGCCACTGCCCGAACCGGAACCGGAGCCGGAGCCGGAGCCGGAACCGGTTCCACTCCCCGAACCTGAACCAGAGCCCGACCCACTGCCCGATCCCGAACCTGATCCCGATCCTGACCCGCTCCCCGATCCGGAGCCCGATCCAGCACCGGCATTGTTGCCGCCGTTGTCTCTTGCTGTAGTTGTCTGACCGATCCAGGTCGAGGTACCGGGACTATCAGAAAAGACCTTAAACGGGAGGGTCAGGCGACCGTTGCTCAGTGTGTAAGGTCTATTGCTCGCACTTTTACCGATACCGGGGAGCGAAATGGTGATGAGATTTCCATGCACGCTGTAGGTGCCAGAGTCGGTGGTGCTAAGACCGGGGCCTAACGCCGCGAATGACACTCCCGTCTCGAAGCGGATGGTAACCTTCACGCCGTCGTCCGCCATGCCGCCGTCAGAGTCGCGTACGAATACGTAGGTTCCGCTGGGACCTTCCTGGCCCACGACGAAAGTAGAGAGAACAACAAAGACAGCAACTGCCAGCACACACCAACAGCGCATCCGTGCCCCCTTCAGAGTTGCTGGTCAGTATAAACGATGGGGTGTTGCGCCCCACTCTAGAGTTTGCAGGTCATCCCAGCACAGCCAAAGCATTGATCAATTGCACAATCTAGCTCAGCTGCAAACGTTGCGCTACAATGCGCCGACGCATACATCTGTTCAATCCACATGCGCTACACCCAGCTAAAGGTGCTCAATGGGATTCTGCACAAACTGCGGTAACAAGATCGACGATGCTGCACAGTTTTGTACTGGCTGCGGCACGCGGACATCGACAGCCGTGAGCAGCGGCACGTCGCAACAGGCAGCAGCGGCCGCTAGCCCAGCCCCAGCCCCCACCACCCCGGTCCAGACCAGCGAAACTAAGCCGGTGCAAGCTGTTCAGCCCGTTTCGAGCAAAAGCGGCGGCAGTGCAGTAAAAATCATACTGATCGTAGTCGCTATTCTCGTGGGACTTGGCATTCTTTCTGCAGGAATTGTTGGTTATCTGGCATACAAGGCGAAGAAGTCGTTCCAGGTGTCGGAAGACGGAGCAACCGTAAGCACGCCTTGGGGCACGGTGACTAGCAATAACGATGCCAGCAAAATCGCGCAGGATCTCGGGGTCGAGGTTTACCCGGGAGCGAAGGCGCTGGAAGGGGCCTCCGCCGCAAGTTTCGGCAACGTGTCGTTCGGTAGTGCAGATTTCGAAACTAGCGATTCGATCGACAAAGTTGAAGCCTTCTACAAGAGCCGCTTTCCGAAATCAACTATGAGCGCGTCGACTGAAACCGATCGCACGCTGATGGTTGTCACGGACAAGGGTTGGGTCACGGTCGTTCTGGAGCAGGGTGACGGTGTAACCAAAATTCGAATTGCCCGAACTGCCGCGACCGGTGAAGAAGCTCCCAGCACCGAAGGAAGCAGCGGATCAGACAGCGAATAAGCTGCTGCCAGGAACGTCGTAGGCCTAAATAGTTGTTCTGACCAAAAGAAAGGCTTCGGAAACCCGAAGCCTTTTACTTTTTAAGTCCGCTTGTGAGCAACTACTTAGGCTGAACCTGCTTGAAGCCGGCTGGTATGTCGAACCTTGCAGGAGCGACTGGGGATGCCGAGAATTCCGACAGCTCAACATTGGCTTCCATCAGCACGGCTGGCCCGGCATTCGCCGACTGAGTTGACTCGGGTTGTTCGGTGTTGGCCGGTTTCGGTTCTTCTTTCTTCTTCTTGCGGCCGAACCCGCCGAATCCGCCTAGTCCACCCAACTTCCCTGTGATACCAGACACAGCACTTTCCTTAGCACTTTCTTTCGCGGCTTCGCCCACGTCTGGCGTTTCCTGCTGACTCGCCTGCGGCAATGGAGCTTCGGATGCGGCGGGCAGAGGCTTGCCATCAGCCGAGGTGCCGATACGCATGATTTGCAAAACCGGCACTCCGTTCAACTTCGAGGTTTCTTTAGCAAGCTCAGCCAATCCCTGCGAAGAGCCGGGTTGCATGGAGGCAAGCATCGGACCAAGTGCGTTCTTCGTCATCATGCCCAGTTTCACTGCGAGTCGCTGCTCGAAGTCGCGCACTTGTGCGTAACCCGGAATCTCAGGCGCGAGCCACATGTCGCTGGTGATCGCCATGGCGCCCTTTTCGCCAGTCTTCGCGTCTTGACCTTCCATGATCATGGTGAGAATCGCTTCTTTCGTAGTCAGCCCCGAAACCTGCTTCGTGGCGTTGGTATTCCGGACCTTCACCTTGAACGAGAGCTGGGCTCCGTCGTTTTGGCGGCCCTTCTTCGCCTCTTTGGCGGCGTCTTCCAGTTGTTGCTTGAACTGCTGGAAGGTCATTACGGAGTACTGTTTCTTAGCCGGATCGATCCGGGTGAAGGTCTCCTTGTCCAGGTCGATAATCTCGGTTTCGTTCGGGCCAATTCGCGCCATCCTGTTGCCTTTGAGCAGGACCGTAGTGTTCATTGGCTCGGTGACCTGACGCGCCTGTTTGCTGAACGCACCGGCAACCTTCATCATGCCGAGGATTGCTCCGCCAGTGACCTTGGTCGTTTCGGTGTATTGAAAATCCGCAAACAGCGAAGTTGGAATGAGGAGACAGAGAACGAGGACCGCGGTGAAAACAGCTCGGGTTCTCAAGGGAACCTCCATGGAATCGAAATTGAAATTGAACTGACTTCTCAGACAGTTCGCAATTCTAACGTATCCAATGCTCATCTGCTCGGAACTGAATCGCACATCACTGAGATCGGCATCTCACGTATGCGGCCCTGTAGCGAGGAGAGCTTGTAGAACTGACGAGCAGGTTCATGTACAAGTACGGCTTAATTTGGTTGCTGTCCATCGGTGCCTATGTTTGTGCGGGCGGTACGGTCGTTTACGCCGACAGCCTTCGTGGTCATGTTCGTGACCAAGACGGTGCCGCTGTTGCGGGCGCGCGCGTCACGGCCACATCGGCGTCCGGAACTTTTCAGACGCTCACATCGTCCACTGGCGCGTTCGGGATTGATGGAGTCTCGTTCCCTGCCAACCTCAACATAACGGCAGAAGGTTTTGAAACGGTCACAGCGCATTGGACCGAGCCGGGGCCACTTTCGATTGTGCTGCATCCGGCTTCGATTTCGCAGGAGATTGTTGTAACGGCCACTCGGTCTGAAGTCGCACTGGGCGACGTTGCGGCATCGGTAAGCCGAATCGGACCAGAAGAGTTCGCAACCACACCGGCCCTGCAAGTCGATAATGTTCTTCGACAGGTGCCAGGATTTTCGCTGTTTCGGCGCTCCGATTCCCGTACGGCCAATCCGACGTCGCAGGGAGTGTCGCTCCGAGGTCTGGGCGCAAGCGGCGCCAGCCGGGCTTTGGTCTTGTACGACGGTGTGCCCCTGAATGATCCGTTCGGCGGATGGGTCTATTGGAATCGGGTACCCATAGCGGAAGTGAACTCGGTGGAAGTACTGCGCGGCGGCGCCTCGGCATTGTACGGAAGCGGGGCGCTGGCCGGAGTCGTAAGTATACGAGGGGAGGAACCGGGCGGGCGAGCCCTCGCGTTCGACTCGTCGGCCGGGGGCCAGGACACAGGCACAGCCGGGATCGCCTATAGCGACCGGCTTGGACCGTGGGGCGTGGCCGGAACGATCCGTGGATTTCGTACCGAGGGATACGTGCCGGTTCCGGCCCAGATTCGTGGCGCGGTTGACGCGCCAGCCAATGTTCGTTACGGCGCTGCCAGGATCACGATCGACCGGCGATTGCAGCAGGGCACGATGTTTATATCGGGCAACCTATTCAATGAGTCACGACAGAACGGCACCGAGTTGCAGACCAACAGCACGCGACTGGCGGAACTTACGACAGGCGCTGATCATTCGGTCGCTGGTGGAAGCCTGGCGGTTCGCCTCTTCGGATCAGCGCAGCGCTTTAACCAGACTTTTTCATCGGTTGCGGCTGACCGAACCACCGAATCGTTGGTAAGGGAGCAGGCGGTACCGGCACAGCAAGTGGGAGCATCGGCTCAGTGGGTGCGGGCGCTGGCAGGAAACAACGTGCTCGCCGTTGGCGCCGACTTTCGCCAAGTTAGGGGTCACGCCGATGAAATGATCTGGATAGGTGGTGTTCCGACCACGAACGTGCTCGCTGGTGGACGACAGATGTTCGGAGGAGCGTTCGTCGAAGATATGCTCCGCATCGGTTCCCAGCTGCACGTTACGGGCGCGCTCAGAGTCGATTCCTGGAGAAACTACGAGGCGTCTTCCACTACGATTCCTATCGCAGGCTCATCATCCGTCACAGAGCGGGCGTTCCCTTCCAGGACCAACACACGTCTGTCTCCCTCGATTGGAGCTGTCTTGCGCCTCACGCCAATCGTTTCTGTGACTGGGTCAGCATATAGCGCGTTTCGTAGCCCAACACTCAACGAATTGTATCGAGGCTTCCGGTTAGGCAACGTGCAGACTCTCGCAAATGACGAACTGCGTGCCGAGCGTCTTAGAGGATGGGAAGCAGGGCTCAACATAGGTTCGGGGCCTGTATTTGCGAGGGCCACATTCTTTTGGAACAGCATTGATGATGCGGTTGGAAATCGTACGCTCGAGACAACGCCGACCCTCATTACACGCCAGCGGCAGAACATCGGCGTGCTCCGCTCGCGCGGACTGGAAGTGGAAGCGCGGGCCAACCTTCCTTGGAATCTGTGGGTCAGGGCTGCGTACGAGCATGCCCAGGCGACCGTCGCCAGTTCGCTGGAACCCGTTCTAGTTGGTCTAAGAATCCCGCAGGTGCCGCGCAACATGGCTTCCGCGGAATTGGGGTATCTCGGAAAGCGCTGGACTTCAACGGTTGTAGGTCGCTACGTTGGACAACAATTCGATGACGACATAAACCGGTTTCTGTTGCCGGGTTACTTCACGACCGATGCATTCGTCGGGTATCGCGTCACGAACTTTGCGGAAGTATTCTTGGCGTGCGAGAACATCCTTGATCGCACCTATGAGATCGGTCGCACGCCAGTCCCATCGCTCGGCTCTCCACGGCTTGCGCGTGCCGGCATAAGGCTTCGCTGGGCGAAATCAAAGTGATCAGCCCGTCAGGGCACAAGTACGATCTTGCCGTAAGCACCGGGTTCCATCACTGCTGTATGAGAACGGGGAGCTTCGGCCAACGGAATCTCCTGCCCAATGACCGGACGAAGCGTGCCGGTACGAAGTCCGGCGACGATCCCAGCATGGATGCTCCGAAGCTCCCGCTCCGAAGCATTCATCAGCAGCATGGCAAGAATCTCGCCGTCACGCCCCATCAAATCTCGCGGGTTTAGCTCCACGGTTCCTCGGCTGCCAATCACAACCACGCGTCCATGCGGCGCTAGCACCGTAAGGTCCTTGCCAAGATTCTTGTTGGCAAGCATTTCAAGTACAACATCAACACCACGTCCGTTGACCAAGCGAAGCATTTCGTCCAAATACCCAGGACGGGTGTGATCGAGGACATGATCAGCGCCCTGATCGGAAGCCAAATTGCGACCTCTTTCGGTACCGGCACTACCGATGACATTCAGGCCGAAAGCTCGTGCCATCTGCACTGACGCCAGCCCGACAGCGCCACTTGCACCGTGTACCAGGACGGTTTCACCCGGCTTAACCTGTGCGAGTTGGAACAACGCCCGGTAGGCGGTCGCATACGGAACTCCGATTGCTGCACCCTGCGCAAACGAAACCGCATCGGGAAGCGGATGTACCTGGCCCTCTGCGCAGAGCGCCTGTTCAGCATAGGTCCCGCCGAGCGACCCGGCGACATAGACCCGATCGCCCGGTCGAACAGTGGTCACGCCTTCCCCAACCTGATCAACCACCCCGCCGGCGTCTGAACCAGGCGTGAATGGGAGCGAAGGCTTTCGAGCATAGGCTCCCGACCGAATGTAGGTGTCCACAGGATTAACGCCTGCGGCGTGCACGCGTACGACGACCTGGCCGCTGCCAGCGCTCAACTCGGGCACATCTTCGACCCGCATCACTTCAGGACCGCCGAACTCATGCACTCGGATCGCTTTCATTATTCCTCCGCAATGGAACCTAGTTTAGTCCTTGGGTTCAGAACTGACGAGTTGCGTTATGGTGTGCGCTGGCTCAGTTGCGATACGGCATAATGGTCAGCGACTCACATGCCCGACTTCAACGCAAATTTCCAGTACGTCGCAAACGACGGCCGAATCACTCACGAATCCGATTGCCGGGTTGAGTTCGACGCCGAAACTTTCACCGTCAGTTCAGACTCTGGTGCGCCGATCAGTTTCGATCTCGGCGACATCGACGCAGTCACCCGCGATCCGGGGCAGATCAGGCTGAAACTTTACACAGGGCGCACAGTCGTAATTCGCGCGCTTGGTACTGCGTACGAAAGGTTCTCTCGCGACCTGCTCGAGGCTTACCGAGACCGGATGGCGGAATGCCTCCTCGTTGCGGTCCTGAAGGAGCTATCCAGATTCAACGGCACTTTCGAGATGGGCAGGCGAGAGACGTGTCGTGCATGCGGAGCCCGTACGCGCGGAACGAAGTTCTGCACCGAATGCGGAACGGCCCTGAAACCAGCGAAAGCTCAAAGCGTATGTCCATCATGCGGCACGGCCGTAGAAGGCAAGTTCTGCCCGGAGTGCGGAAAGCCGGCTTCATCGGAGTCTCGAGTCGGGCAAGGCGGGGACGTCGAGTTCCGCCTTTACGAGAGCAACCTGGCCATCATACCTGCGACATCGCAGGCTTTTCAGTGGCGACTCGCAGATATCGACGCTATCCACTTTGAGGCGAACAGCTACGAGGTCCTTCTGGATTCAGGCGACCTCTCGCTGAAAGTTGCAGGATTAGGCAAGAGGACGGCCGATTTCGCGTCTCGCGTTCGTGAAGCTGTTCGAAATGTTGCGTCGGCCAGCGCTCGCGCGATCCGTCGCTCTTTCCCATTCCTGAACCCTGACGAATTGCAGGCGATTGCAACCATTCTTCGAGAAGGACGCTCAGTGCCGGTCGCAAAGCTTATGGCCGTGCATTCGAGAATGCAGCGGGGTGTTTCAAATGTCGCCGTCGACAAGGAACTCGAACCCTACTACGACGAGTTGACCCGTCTATCGTCGGGAGAACTGCTCTACGCCGGGTTCAAACTCATCCGTCCGGAAGAGCAGCGTGAGGCAGAACCCGACACATCATTGAACGACGAGGAAGTGTCGGAAGAATCGATCCTGGAAAATGCGGAGGAAGTGGAGGTAGAGGAAGAAGCGTCGTCTGAAAGCAACACCGACGATTTGGATACCCTTTATTGGTTCTTCTTCCCTATAGCCAAACGACCGGGAAGCAAAGAACTCGCGAATGTTGTCGCCTGGGAAGCAAGCTCACGGTCAGGCCGTGCCACATACTTCTTTCGTATCGTCAAACCGGAACAAGCCGCGCGACTGGCAAGTGCAGACGGACGGGCTTTGTTGGAATCTTCCATACGAACGCTCAACAACGCCTTCGCCATTCTGAATTTCAAGCGCCGTCCAATCTACCTCTCTGACGATGACCTCCAAGGCGACGCCCGGTTCCGTCGTTACGCGATTGCGGCAAGGCGCATACCTGAACTTCGCGAAATCCGTGCTTTGTTCCTTGGACGTGCTATTCATAGCTCCTTTGAGGCTTGGAAGACGCAGGTCTCGGGAATTATCGCTAAGGCAGGTATGTGAGTGTCACGCAAAAAAGGGAACGGGAGCAGCGTAGACCTGCTCCCGTCTTTTTTCGGGTATTAGTTGACGGATGCAACGTCTACTTCGGCCTGCTCTGCAGTCCGTTTCTTCCTGCTGAAGAAGTTCCGCACACGCCGCAACGATAGGTCGTCCAAGTAGGTGTATACGACCGGTACAACGATCAGCGACAACATGGTCGAGGTTACCAGTCCGCCAATGACGGCGCGAGCCATTGGAGCGCGCATCTCCGCGCCTGCGCCGATGGCAAATGCCAGCGGCAACATGCCGAAGATCATGGCGAGCGTTGTCATCATGATCGGGCGCAGTCGCGTGGTTCCAGCTTTAATCAAAGCAGAACGACGGTCCAGTCCCTCATTTCGGGCCTGATTGGCGAAGTCAACGAGCAGAATCGCGTTCTTCGTGACCAAGCCCATCAGCATGATCAGTCCGATCATGCTCATGATGTTCAAAGTGTCACGTGTCATTAGCAGCCCTATGGCCACGCCGACCAAAGATAGCGGCAATGACAACATGATCGAGAGCGGGTGCAGAAACGATCCGAACTGCGAGGCCAGAATCAGATAGATGAAAATGACCGCCAGCGCGAGAGCCTGAAACATGTTCAAGAACATGGTATTCAGTTCCTCTGCGTCGCCGCCCTGAACGATGTCATAGCCGGCAGGCAAGTTGATCTGAGCGGATGCCTTCTCGATATCACTCATGATGTCGCCCAGAGCCCGACCATCAGCACTGGCCGAAACTCGGACCTCACGCCGAAGATCCTTGCGCTTGATGCTAGACGGACTGCTCATTGCAACCGTCTGCGCAACCTCACGCAGTGGCACCACAATCTTGCCGCCGCGCGGACTGTCTGTTCCGGTGGGAATACTCAGATCCAGAAGGTCCTGAGAAAAGCGCCGCTGGTCCGAATTCAGGCGCACGCGAACGTCGTGGCTGTCGCCTGCCTCGTCCTCCATCTTGCTTGCAACTTCGCCCACCACGCCTGCGCGCAGGGTGGTCGCAATAGTCGCAGCAGAGATTCCAAGGTCACTCGCGCGATTTCGGTCAACCACTACCCGCAGTTCCGGCTTGGACCGCTCAAGGCTGGTCTCCAGATCGGCTACACCCCGAATCGAACTCATCCGGTGCATCAGTTCACGCGAGATGCGATCCAGTTCGTCTACGTCAGCACCACGGACGCTGATCTGAATCGGCTTTTGCCCGAACTGGCCCGCTTCCACCAAGCCAAACGTCATGCCAGGTACGTCTTGAATGACGGCACGAGCTTCGCGCAGTACTTCGCTGAAGGTCTTCCCTTTCGCTTCTTTGAGCTTTACGTAAATCGAACCCTCGGTGACCGGGCGGTACATGGTTCCTGCTTCGCCCACCGTGGTGTAGGTGTAGTCCACCCCCGGCAACTTCCGGAGCCGAGCGACGGCCTGCTGTACTCGCTCGCCGGTTTCCCGCAACGTTGAGCCCGGAGTGGCCTTGAACATGATCTGATATTCGCCACGGTTGTAGTCGGGCATGAAGTCGCCACCGAGCACTGCCAGGATTGGGAAGCTGCCGAGGAATGCGACCGTAGCGACGATCATCACCCAGCCTCGATGGTTCAGCGCCCAGCCGAGCACACGTTCGTATTGCACATGCATGCTCTCGAACCAGTCATTGAACCTAGCGAGAATCCTGCCGAGGAACGACGTGTGACGGTTTTCCTCCACATCAGGATCCACCCAGCGCGACGACAACATGGGATCGAGCGTGAAGCTGACGAACAATGACACCAGCACTGCGGCGGCGACCGTGATGCCGAACTCGTAGAAAAACCGGCCTACCATGCCGCCCATGAACGCGACAGGTATGAATACGGCAATGATCGTGAACGTCGTTGCCATGACGGCGAGCCCGATTTCGGCTGTACCGTCCCGTGCTGCATCGAAGTGATCTTTGCCTCGCTGCAGGTGCCGGACGATGTTTTCGCGGACCACGATGGCGTCATCGATGAGAAGACCGATCGCCAGCGACAAGCCCATCAGCGTCAGCACATTCAGAGTGAAGCCAAGCGCGCGCATGGCGATGAAGGCCGACACCACAGAAATGGGAAGTGTCAGACCAGTGATCACCGTTGAGCGCCATGAATTCAAGAACACGAAGACGATCAGCACGGTCAGAATGCCACCGAGGATCATGGTCGTGTTCACGTCATGGATGGACTCACGAATGAACTGCGAATCGTCGCGGATGATCTTCAGCGAAACTCCAGGCGGCAACTCGCCCCTGAGTTTCTCGACCGTCTCACGGACGCCGTCGGCGACGGCGACAGTATTTGCACCGGATTGCTTCAGCACATCCACGGCAAGCGCCGGACGATCATCGAAGTACGCGAGGTTTTTCGCCTCCTCCGCACCATCGACAACCTGCGCTACATCACGCACGTAAATCGTCGCCTGCCCGAGCTGCTTCACAGGAATGTCAGCAACCTGGGCAGCGGTCTTGCCGCGCGCCCCAACTCGTACCAGCGCTTCAGTGTGCTCCCGTTTCGCCGAACCGGCTGGCGCGTCGATGTTTTCAGTGCGAAGTGCGTTGATAACATCGCTCAAGGTCAGGTTATAGGCGTCCAGTCTCGTTCGATCAACCGTGACCTGCAGTTCCCGCTCGGCCTCGCCAACGAGGTTCACAGCTCCGACGCCTTGAACCGTTTCCAGACGTCGCTTGACCACTTTCTCTGCAAGGTCGGATGCGGCTAGCGCGGACATTCCAGGCGCATCGACACCGATGGAGATGATCGGCATCGAACTCGGGTCGAAGCGCAGCACGACCGGTTCTTCAATGTCGACCGGTAGCTCTCCCCGGATCGAGGCAATCTTGCCGCGAATGTCCTGTGACGCCACCTGCGATGGAATCTCGAGGTTGAACGTCACCATGATGTTCGAGAGCCCTTCCTGCGAAGTGGACTCTATGTGCTTGACGCCCTCAAGAGTGTTGATCGATTCCTCGATCTTGCGAGTTACATCACGCTCAACCGTATCAGGCGATGCCCCTGCGTAACGGGTCGTGACTGAAACGATCGGGAAATCGACGTCTGGAAACTGGTCAACCTTCAACTGGCGGTACGACGCGATGCCCAACACCGCGAGCGCCAGCATCATCATGGTCGCCAGCACCGGCTGCTTGATGGAAAGATTACTTAAAAACATCGTTCCCTACCGATCCACTCGATTCGAGTCCGTTATGTGTACTGGAGCACCGGAAGCAAGAGTCGTCGGAGGGTCTACCACAACGATCATGCCCGGCTTGAGACCTTCGCGAACCTCGACCGAATCCAAAGCCTCTACCCCAACAGCGATTTCTCGAACTTCGGCTTTGCCGTTCTCGACGACGAAGACGTTCGCGACATCAGCACGCGAGCCGTCATGCATAAGTGCGGCGGGAGGTACAACTACAGCGTTGTTGATATCGCGCACTTTGACGCGAGCACGGGCGAACAAACCCGAGATCAGGTTCTCCTTGCCTGCTACGCGGACTACGATCTCGAAAGAGCGGCTACGCTCATCGACTGTCGGTAGAATGCGCGTAACTGTTCCGTGAGCCGCGAAGTCCGGCATCGCATCAACAGTCACTTCAGCCGGTGCGCCGATTTTCACCTTGGAAAAATCAGCTGACGTAACGGCAGCTCTGAATTCGAGAGTGGAGTTATCCACCAGCATCAACACCGGAGTGCCAACAGCCAACATGGTTCCAGTATCCACCAACCTTTTCGCGATTCGCCCGGAGAAAGGGGCGTGAATCTGGCATCGCGCCAACTGCTGAGCGGCGATCGCTTCTTCCGCCTTGGCCTGACGCAGAGACGCCTCGGCGACTTGCAGATTTACATTAGCTGCAAGATGGTCCTTGTCGGTAATGCCACCGGTCTTGAGCAGATTATTCGCGCGATCACGTTCGGCAACGGCATGTTCGCGGTTCGCTCGTGCCACGGCCACTGCGGCGCTGGCGCGCTCATGAGCGAGTCTCGCGTCGGTGCTGTCGAGAATCGCGATTACCTCCCCTTTTCGAACCGGCTCCCCTTCGTTCTTCAACAGGCGAAGAAGCCGAGCTGAAACTTCGGAGACTAACTGCACCTCGGCCTGAGGCTTCAGCGTTCCAGTCAACGAGAGTTCCTCAGCGATGTTCCGCTGCGCCACCGTCGTGGTACGCACGGCGACCGCCCGCATCTGTTCGGATACGTTCGCCTCGGCTTTCTTCTCACTCTTGCAGGCCGAAAGAGTAGTTAGCGTCAGGAGCGCCACTCCGGCCAGAACATGTTTCAGTGTGCCAGTGTTCATTGTTATTTCCTTCTCCGTAGCTCGACCGGGTCGTGCCCCATAACGAAGTTGACTGTCGCGCGGGCATCAGCATGTTGCTGAAGCGCAATAGCAAGCGTGTTCTCGGCCTGCACGAGCGCATTCTGTGCGTCTGTGACGTCGAGGATGGTCGCAGCGCCGTAGTTGTAGTTCGCCTGAGTCATGTCCAATGCCTTGCGGGCCTGCTCGACGTTGAGTTGCGCCGCCGAAATCAGCCTTCCGGCTACGTTCAGCTTGACGAGCGCATCCATCGCCTGCAATCGGACCTGGTTCTGGAGAGCGATTTTGTCCTGTTTCGCTTTTCCGACTTCTGCCTCGGCCTGCGCCACTCGTCCCGCCGTGCGCTTTCCGTCAAATATCGGGAACTTGATCGAGATTGCAGTCGACCACTTCGTGAAATCGCGATCCAGGAAGTTCTCCGGTTTCCGGGTCGAGCGACCGTAGCTTCCAACAAAATCCACGCTTGGCTTAGACTCCGCTTTGGCTACGCCCACGAGTTGCTGGCGAACGCTTTCAGTCAGTTCGGCAACTTCCAAATCCGGACGGTTGGCCATCGCCTCACGCAGCACGTCCTCAAGTAGAAAGTCGGCTGGAACGTATTGCAGCGTATCGGAGGGAGTGATGGGCGTATCCATCGGACGAAGCATCAGCGCGTTCAATTGTGCGCGAGCGAGGTCGACGCCACCTTCCACACGTGTCACTTCAGCACGTTGGTTCTCGACGTCGACCTGTGATCGCAGCACTTCCAGTTCAGTGGCAACTCCAGCTTCCCGACGGTTGCGCGTGATCTCCAGATGCTTTTCTTTGCGTTCGAGCGCGTTCCGCTGGACACGGACTTGCTCCGTTGCATAGAGCAGTGCGTTGTAAGCCTTCACGGTTTCCAGTGCGATTTCCTGCTGCGCGCGCCGAAGGTCTGCGCCACCAAGGGTTCGCGCCAGGCGCGCTGCTCGAATGGCCTTTCCTACCTTGAAGCTGTAGAGAGTCTGGCGGACGTCGATCCCGCCCTCCCACATGTTCGAGGCGACCGGTTTCATCAGATCGCGCAACTCGGCCGGGAACGAATCAAAACTGCTGCTATTCAGAAGCGACGGATCGTTGTATCGAAACATCGTTCCGCGAGTCGATATATCGGGTAATGCGTTTGACCTTTCCTCGGTTATGCGGCCGTCGAGCAGTTTCAACTGCTGACGCGTTCTCAACACTCCCGGATTTGCATTTAGTGCGGCAGCTACGGCTTCCGCGCGCGACAGCACCTCCGCCCGGAGCTGCCCAATGTTCAGCAGTACGATGATAAAAAGAAAGAAGTACTTCAGTTTCATGCCTGTATCCCTGTTGTCACGGGTGACCACCCGTCGAAGACGGTATCGATAATGGAATTAGCCAAGCTTCGTGTTAGCTTTGGCCGGCCCATTACGAGGTAATTTGAAAGGGCCTCGGCTAGTGCACCCATGAGCACTAGCATTCGCACTTCAGTGTCTCCCTGCCGAATCTCACCTTTTGCAGCTGCATCATTTGCCGCTTCTGCGATTCGTCGGATACCCTCGTTGTAGAAGTCGTGCACATCACTCCGAAACGGGAACGTCGTCGCCCACACGATGCTGAAAATGAAACGCCACAACTGGGGTCGCCGCGTCGCGTCCTCGAAGATGATTTCAGCGAACTTGTAGTACTTTTCGCGGAGCGGTCCAGGCGTGCTCAGGGCAGCGTCCACAGGATCCGTCAGCTCGTGCAGGGTGTTGCGCACCAGTTCGCGGTAAACGCCTTCTTTGCTTTTGTAAAAGTAGTAGAGAGTCGGCTTCGTAATGCCGGCCAGTTCACAGATCTCCCGAGTCGATGTTGCCTCGTAACCCTTCTCCGAGAACAACTGAAGAGCTGCATCCAGGATCCGACGCGAACTGTTCGGTTCATTGTTCATGGTTGCACTAGTAGTATACGTGTATTGACCGGTAGGTATAGAAAAGCACGTGCCTACTATACCGACCGGTAGGTAGGAACGTCAATGGTTTAGCTTCAGGTTAGAAATACAGGACAGAGTGGCGATCGGGCGCCCAAGCTTGGCGTCTTTCAGGCCCACGAGGCATACCCAGTTGCGGCAGGGATCACGGGAGAAGAGGGAGGGTAAGGTAGCTATCTCGGGTGCAATTGAACTTAGGTGCCGTTTTCCAGCGCCGGTTCCTGTTTCAGGGTTCCCGGTTGCTATTTCCTGGCATGGCTTTGCGCTGGAGGCGATCGACGATTTCGGCGGTCTGGTCGTGCAGCATGCGTGTCTGCTCACGTACCTGCGTGACCAGCTCTTGCATTCGCCGGAACTCCTCGCGAGAGTTGCTGCGGCTGGGCTGTCGTGTCGATTGCCCACGCAGCCACGCATTCAACTCATCGGGAAATGCCAAGACAATCTGCTTATGTTTGGGTTTGGGACGCCGCACCGGGAGCCCCAATTCCCGTTCCCATCTCTGGACGGTTCGAACTCCTTTGCCCAGATGGGCCGCAATTTCTTTCCAAGACGTCAACACAGCTGCCACACTGGTCTCCCGACGCCGTATATAACCCCGATCAACGCTGCTCGTATAAGAGTCTGCGCTTTGCTCTAGAGTAGATCAGCTCAGTCTTGAGATGCGGTCTCACTAGCGTGGCAGATGCTCAATGGCCGATTGCATCTTAGAAAAATCAGCCCCCGGCTAGCCAGATATTCCAATTGGGTTGCGGACTGTTGAGACATGGACAAGACGCATGTGATATCCAAAGAGGATTCTCTGCAAGCGCCCACTATCAGCAGTGAACCGCCGGCTCAGGAACTCCGATTGCTCCGCTCGCAATTCAGTTCTCTTCTCGAAATGTTGCAGTCGGCGATCATCACCCTTGACACAACAGACGTCATTACTGGATGCAATGACGCCGCTGTTGCTTTGTGGGGAATTTCCGGCGCTAACTTGGTTGGAAGCAAGCTCCAAACAACCGAGCTTGTGAGGCGCTGCCCGGAGCTGCTTGCTGGCCTTGAGGCAAACCGGGACAGTTCGACCCAGCCGGCGCGGTTTCGATGCAGCATCGAATGCGACGGCGAGAACCAGTTGATCGAAGTGGGCGTACAGCACCTTTTGTCGAGTACGGGCGAGCAGATCGGAACGGCTCTTCGCCTCCAAACCATCGGTACTGAATCGGAACTCCAACGTCCCGTTGAGCAATCGTCGTGCGGGAGCGACTGCGAAGCGATGAGAACAGCCGACGAGGAGTCGCTGTGTATTAGCGAAGAGCTCCAGGCAACAAACGAAGAACTAGAGGCGACAAGCCGAGAGCTCGAGTCCCTCAGCGAGAAGCTGTTAGCGCTCAACAACAGGCTCGAAGCGCACAGCCGCGAACTGAAGTTGGCATCCCCCTATGCTGACATGTTCATGGACATGCCGTGGCCGGTAGTGCTGATCGACAGCGACGAGAGGATTAAGTTCTGCAACCCTGCAGCACTCAGAAGCCTCGACTTGGGGGAATCCTCAGCCTTAGGTATCGGCATAGATCGACTTTCCGTCAGCAACCGTTTTCGCGAGGGTCTGTTAAAAGGCTGTCGCGCCGCCCTAGCGGAAGGCAAGTCGATGACGTTGCGAAGCAGCGAGTTCAAACTGCCGCGAAGTACGCCTGTATTCGACGTCTTCTTCAGCCCAGTGTCACATGAAAACAGCCACAATTCCGGCGTGTTAGTCGTCTTTGGGTCCACTACGGCTGACTTATTCCGTGGCCCGATCCGGACGAACGATATGATCGAAAACGGCCAGCGTAGGCCGCCTCTGCGGCGCGTTGCGTAGCCGGCTTCATCCCGCGCCAAAGTCGCTGTAGCTCGAGTCGTGTTTTGTGCAACGGCTTGGTGCTTCCCCAACCGAACAGCCCAACCTCCCTACGTCATGCAGCACGAATACGGTTCGATAGCTTCGGCCGCTAATAATGGGAATGAGGATGCGCCGAGATGACCTCTGGTAGGTTTGGGGCGGCGAATGACTGGTGCTTACCCGCGCGCGACCGTTCTGTTGTGCATGGAACTCGCGCCAGCAAAACTGCATCTGTAATCGTGCTAGGTGACTAGCAACTGAGGCTGTACCATCCTTACTGGAGGAACGCTTATGGCGGTATCGGCTGACGAAGCTTTCGACCTGCAACGCTACTTGCCGAGCGCTTTCCCGCACCGTCTGCAGTTCGAACTCTCAGCGAAGGTGGAAGCCATAAATCCTGCGGTCGATAACGCCATGTGTTTCGCCGGCGAGCACGGGTGTGCGGGTGAGTGTGATTTCGAAGTGCGCCTCGCACTGCAAGAAGCTCTGGCAAACGCTGTCGTTCACGGATGTCAGTGCGATGGGGAACGGTCAGTACATTGCCTGATCGCATGCGGAGACTCTCAGGTACTGCTTATCGTCCGTGATCCAGGAGAAGGCTTCGATGTCAGCGGAGTTCCTTCGCCAACCGAGGGTCACAGGCTTTTCGAGTCTCACGGCCGGGGCATTGAGCTTATTCGCCGTCTCATGGATGAAGTCTACTTTGAGCGCGGCGGCACCGAGATACATATGGTCAAGAGATGCCCGTCGACGCAGCGCGAGAATCTAGTTCTCGTGGACGAGTAGTTGCGAGCACCTATCAACCCAGTATGTCCCAGATCACTTCGAGAGTCCCAGTTCCGAGTGAATTCTGGCTACGATAGTGTCCGGGGGCGCTGCGACGTCGATGACCAAGACGTCCCCGCTGGGTTCCTCCAGGGCGTCGAATTGACTATCCAGCAGATTGAGACCAGCAAAGTGCCCTGTTCGCCCGGCGAGACGGGAGGCTATGAGTGAATACGACCCTCGCAGGTACACAAGTCTGACCTGCCGATCGATTCGTAGCATGTCACGGTATCTCTGCTTCAGCGCGGAACACGCCAGCACAACATCTTCGTTCTGGCTAATCCAATGACGTATGGCTTCCTGCAACGCTCGTAGCCACGGAGCACGGTCTTCATCGTTGAGCACTATGCCTTCTCGCATTTTGGCGATGTTCTGCCGTGAGTGGAAGCTGTCCCCATCCACAAACTTTCAACCCAGCGACGCAGCTAAAAGTTTGCCAACGGTACTCTTTCCCGATCCCGCAACGCCCATCAGCACTAGGACCATCTACTGCCCCACTCGAACAGAACAGATGCGCACGAGTGGGTCTATACTGCCACGCATGAGTGCAGAGGAAGTCGAGATCAAGTTTGCCGTTCTTGACGTCGAGACTCTCAGGCTGAAACTGTTGCGATGCGGTTTCAGGGAGCAGACGCCGCGGACTCACGAGATGAACACCTTGTACGATACGCCGGAACAGGAACTCCGAAGCCGTGGTGAACTTTTGCGGATCCGCAAGTACGGCAGGGATTGGATTCTGACTCATAAGTCGAAAGGCAGTGATCAGCGACACAAAACGAGACGTGAAATCGAGACCCATTTTAGTGACGGAGAGAATCTTGATGCCATCTTTCGTGCGCTCGGATTCCAGCCGACATTCCGCTATGAAAAGTTTCGCGCCGAGTGGAGCGATGGCCAGGGGCACGTGGTCGTGGATGAAACGCCAATCGGGAACTTCGCAGAAATAGAGGGTCCACCCGACTGGATTGATGCCATTGCCGCTAACATCGGGGTCACCGAGCCTGAATACATAACCAAAAACTACGCAGTCCTGTTTGGCGAGTGGAAGCACCGCACCGGAAGCGACGCTCCAGACATGACTTGGGACGCGATTGGCGCAAGTCGCCCCCGCCCGCTGACCTGAACGCACAGCCACGCGGGTGTTAACCAGCGTGGCTGTGCTACTACGATTGCCCGGATTGATCACTGATAGTAGTTGCGCACCCAGCGGTGTTTTCGAGCAGCAGCGAGCATTAACGCCGGCAGGGGGCCAGCATCGGACACCTTCGCGTTTGAGGCTACATGTTCCGGGCTTCGCATTCCGGGAATCACTGTTGAAACGGCGGCATCACTGAGGCAGAACCGAAGAGCGATTCCCGGTAATTCCTCGGTCCTAATGCCGAGGCTTGCCGTGAGTTGCTGTACGCGTTCCCAGCTTTCCTGCTTGCGGTCGCCCCTGAAGTAGAAGTTTCGAAAATCGCCGTCTGGAAATATTGTGTCAGGCCGCACCTTTCCGGTAAGGCTTCCTTCGTCAAACGGCACACGCGCGAGCACGCCGATGTTCTGCTCAAGACAGTACGGGAACAATTCATCCTCGGGTGACTGATCGAACAGGTTGTAGATGACCTGCACGGTATCAACCAAGCCACTACCAAGAGCTTTGAGCGAGTCGGTCGGCGTATGCTCACCGAGTGAAACGCCGATGTAGCGAACCTTGCCGGACGACTTCATCTGGCTTACCGTCTCAATCCACTCTTCATCGCCAGCCCAACCATCGGTCCAGACGTGGAACTGGTACAAGTCGACGGCATCCCGCCCCAAGTTGCGGAGCGTTTCGTCCAGGGACGACAAAACGTACTCCTTCGGGAATACTTCTCGAATGGACCCCTTCGCGGGCCAGATGCGGTTGCGAGGCGGCACCTTGCTCGCAATCACGACGTCGTCGGCCACAGCAAAGGCCTTTCCGATCAATCGCTCGCTGTGACCATCTCCGTATGCAAGCGCGGTGTCGTAAAAGTTTATGCCGTTATCGCGTGCAGTTCTTAATGCGCGTAACGCGGCCTGATCTTCACCGCCAAGCCATTGCTTGCCACCGATGCCCCAAGCTCCAAAACCAATCTCACTTACGTTGAGTGCGGTACGTCCAAGTTTGCGATATCGCATGCCTCGTCCTTACGTTCTTCCAGGCGATTGTAATTCGTGGTACGTGTGGACAGTCCAACGCTTTAGGGCGATGTGGCCTTGCAATCGATCGAGGCATATGTGGACCTGAATCAAATTGAAGCAAAGCGGGGTTCGTTCTATTCCGCCGTCATGCCGCTTTCGTGGCTTTACGGGCGCGCTCATAGCCGACTGTACCGTAGTAGAGTGCGCGATCGAAGAACTGCTCAACGAGTTGCATTAGTTCGAGTTCCCCAAGCAACTGCATGGCACCATCAACGGTGGCGTTCGTCTGCAGGTAGTGCACAAGATTTTCTTTCGTGATGACCAGTGCCCAAACAAAGTCGCTGATACGAATTCCTTCTTCCGAGCGATGCTGGCCAATCGAGATGTAGTGATGCTCGATCTCACTTTCCGTCTTCGTGAGCAACCACTCTCCAAGGTGTGCGTAAATCTCGTAGGATTGCTGCCTTAATTCTTCGGGCGGGATCTTCAGGTAGTCGAGAGTGCGCTGCGAGGTTCGAATCTTTTCAGTCAGGGTAGTTGCCAGTTGGTCGGAATGGGCCTCAATGAGACGAACGAGCCTGGTCGCCAGCATGATCTCGCCTCCACGTACAAGTGGATGCAAAGAACGGCATGGGCGGATGCGCAACTCAAATTTGCAGTCGCGCACGTAGGTGAATGCTCCAATTTGGAACGAAAAAAATAGCCCGTCCGTTTGGACGGGCTGCTGACAAACCTGAGTTTACGCGCCGCAGCACTTCTTGTACTTTTTCCCACTGCCGCAAGGACAGGGGTCATTTCGTCCGACTTTGTCGCCGGCTCGACGGACCTGCTCTACGTGCTGCAGTTCACCTGCACCGGCCATACGCGCCTGTTCGAGTTCGCGACGCTTACGCCGTTGGAAAGCCTCTTCCATGTCGTCTATGGAAGTAGCCGCTCTGCGCCGCGGGATGCCGTCACCATCTCCGCTTTCGGTTGCAGCACCAGAGAATTGCATGTTCGCAGCTGCTCGACGGGATTCCGCTTCGGCGCGCATGCGTTCCGCCTCACCAGCATCGATGACCTGCATGAGGTAAAGATAACGGACGGTGTCTTCCTCGAAACGATGCATCATCGCTTCGAACATCTCGAAGGATTCCTTCTTGTACTCGACAACGGGATCGTGCTGCCCGTAGCCGCGAAGGCCGATGCCTTCTTTCAAGTGATCCATGTTGAGCAGGTGATCTTTCCACTGCCCGTCAAGAACACTCAACATGATCAGGCGCTCGTGGTGCCGCATCTGCTCGGAGCCAATCAGTCGCTCCTTCGCTTCGTATCGCTCCTTCAGCTTCTCGAAGATACCGTCGCCAAGTTCCTGCCTGTTTAGTGTTTCCGGCGTGATTCCTTCGGCTGCTATATCTACCCCGAAACGCGTGAAAATCGCGCTCTTCAGGCCTTTTACGTTCCAGTCTTCCGGATGAGCATCCTTCCCCGCGAACTCGTCCATGAGTTCTGACAGAACACCGGCGACGTAATCTTCGAGAATCAGTTCCTTCTGATCCAACCCCTCAAGGATCTGGCGGCGCAAGCTGTAGACAGCCTCGCGCTGCTTGTTCATTACGTCGTCGTATTCGAGGAGGTGTTTGCGCGCTTCGAAATTCTGGGCTTCTACCGCTTTCTGCGCCGCTTCGACACGACGGGTTATCAGTCGGCTCTCAATCGGAACGCCCTCTTCCATGCCGAGGCGCTGCAACAAAGTGGACACCCACTCTTTCGCGAAGATGCGCATGAGATCGTCTTCAAGCGAAAGGTAGAAACGTGAGCTGCCCGGGTCGCCCTGACGGCCTGCACGTCCGCGGAGTTGATTGTCGATGCGGCGAGCCTCGTGTCGCTCAGTGCCGAGAATGTGGAGACCGCCAACGGCGACCACTTCGTCGTGTTCAGCGTCGGTCTGCTCCTTATGGCGAGCGAAGATCTCGGTCCATTCGGCCGTCGGTACCTTGTACTCGTTACCAGCGTAGTACCAGTGGGTGAAGTTCTCTGTATCACGCTCTGCTTCAACTTCGCCGCCTGCTTCACGCACAGGCTGTGCCAACCCTTTCTTGACACACTCCTGTTTCGCCATGAACTCAGGATTGCCGCCCAGCAGGATGTCCGTACCGCGTCCCGCCATGTTCGTCGCAATCGTGATGGCACCTTTACGTCCGGCCTGGGCAACGATCTCGGCTTCACGTTCGTGGAACTTCGCGTTTAAGACTACGTGCCCGATGCCCTTCTTCTTCAGCGAATCGGAAAGCCGTTCCGACTTCTGAATCGAGGTTGTGCCAACGAGTACCGGCTGACCCTTTTCGGCGAGTATCGCGATCTCGTCCGAGACGGCGTTGTACTTTTCGCGCTCGGTCCGGTAAACAACATCGGGGTTTTCGATTCGGAGTAGCGGCTTATTCGTCGGAATAACGACGACTTCCAGCTTATAGATCTTGTAAAACTCGGCTGCTTCCGTTTCTGCTGTGCCCGTCATGCCGGCCAGCTTCTTGAACATTCGGAAGTAGTTCTGGAAGGTGATGGTGGCAAGCGTCTGATTCTCACGCTCGACCTTCACATTCTCTTTGGCTTCAACGGCCTGGTGCAAGCCATCGGACCACCGTCGGCCCGGCATTTGGCGGCCGGTGAACTCGTCCACGATGACGACTTCGCCATCTTTGACGATGTAATCCCGGTCACGGTGGTAAAGTTCGTGAGCCTTGATGGCGGTTTCGACGTGGTGCTTGACGTCCCAATTCTCCGGATCAGCGATGTTGCCGATCCCCAGAAGCTTCTCGACCTTTTCCCACCCCTGTTCGGTAACTGTGAGGGTGCGGTGCTTTTCGTCGATGGTGTAATCGCCGGTGTACGTGGATGGTTCGCCGGGGGCGTTCTTGATCTCTTCGCCCTTTTGCAAATGCGGAACCACACGGTTGATCTTGAAGTATTTGTCCGTGGATTCTTCGCTGGCGCCGCTAATGATTAGCGGCGTACGGGCCTCGTCGATCAGGATGGAGTCAACTTCGTCGACGATTGCGTAATTGTGACCACGCTGCACGCACTCCGAAAGATCGAACTTCATGTTGTCACGCAGGTAATCGAAACCAAACTCGTTATTCGTACCGTACGTGACATCCGCGGCGTAGGCCTCGCGACGCTCGTCGTCGTCCAGGTCGTGAACGATCACCCCGACCGTAAGGCCCAAGAACTTGTAGAGCTTGCCCATCCACTCCGAGTCGCGCTTGGCCAGATAATCATTGACCGTCACGACATGAACACCGCGGCCAGGCAGCGCATTGAGATACACCGGCAGCGTGGCGACGAGCGTTTTGCCTTCGCCCGTCTTCATTTCGGCGATCTTGCCGCTATGCAGCACCATACCGCCAATGAGTTGCACGTCGAAGTGCCGCATGTTGAGTACACGGCGGCCCGCTTCGCGTACAACCGCGAACGCCTCGGGCAGGATTTCGCCTAATACCTGGTTCTCTATCTTGCGCTGCTCGTCTTCGTCCTCGACGCCAGCCGTGGCCTGCTTGATCCGGGCACGGAACTCGTCTGTCTTGGCCCGCAGTTGCTCGTCGGTAAACTGCTGCATCTGCGGTTCGAGTAAGGCGATCTTGGATACGAGAGGCATCAAGCGCTTAACTTCGCGCTCGTTTTTTGTACCAAAGACTTTTGCGAATAAACTCAAGATTGTTGCGTCCTTCCAGACAAGCCGCTCGAAACCTTCGCACGTCAGGAACGCACGAGGCTGTTACAGACTATTGTAGCGGCCTTATGACAGGTGTGCTGAAAGTAAAGCCTAACACATTTAGATGCGGGAACTCTGAGCGGGACGCATATTGGCGAATGTGAGCCGCAGCCCTCACCTTGCTGGTGGAGGGAGAGAGCTGCGGGTCACTAAATCTACGCTGCCCTGCGCCCACGGGGCCGGGAGCGGGTAGTGGTGACTTCCTCTTCTTCCTCGACTTCTTCTTCCATATCCATAACGCTCGGCTTGAATTTCTTGGAGAAACCTTCCGCCTTCTTTAGCATCTGCTGCTCTTCTCGTAACGATTGATTGAGCAGGCGAACAATCTTCCTTTCTTCCATTTTTTCAGCGAGGTCGATCAAGGACGTGTATGCCGCGATCTCGTAATGCTCGCTCTTCACGGTCGCAGCAATATTGAAAGCTTCAATGAGCTCTTCAGACGGGTCCTCTTGCATGAACATCTCCTTTTCCTGCCTGAGTCCGTCTACGCCCTTGCACTCCTGCTCTTCGGCGTTTTCTTCGAGATCCTGAAAAATTTCCTCGATGCGCTCGATCTGCTTTTCCGTCTGGCCGTGGTGGACTTCGATGGCCTTCAGCATCTGTTGGTTCTTTACTTCTTCCTGTTGCTGCTCCAAAATAGCGAGCATTTTGCGCTCGGCATCGAGCATGTCACCCAGTTCATGAACAAAGAATTCGCGGGCCGTTTGCATTCCCTTTCCTCCAATGGATTTGCCTGTAAGATGCATTCCGAAATTGGTGGAGAGCACCTGGACACAACAGACCTTCCGTTCCTGTTCCGCCGCTGCTAAAGTTTCTGTCCAACGGGATACGGCAGGGTCCAATCCCGGCAGCTACAAACGTGGGGTATATTCGTTTCGAAAAAGCTGAGTCGAATGGCGAACTACTATCACCGGTTTCTCGAATCCGTCAGTAAGTGGCCCGACGTCATCGGGGTCGAAGTTCAGCGCCAGTCTTCCGATCACGAATCGGAACGGTACACCTTTGCCGAACTCCGGCAGATGAGCGACAGCATCGCTCAGTATCTTCTCCAGACCGGCGTCCAGCAGGGGTCCCGCTGCATCATCTTGGCTGCTAATGGACCGCGCTGGGTGGCTGCCTTCATGGGCACGCTGGCCGCAGGCTGCATCGCCGTCCCGCTGGATACCGCGTTCAGTTCTGAACAGGTTCGCAAGCTGGCGCTCGACAGCGGAAGCATCATCGCGTTCGTCGACGACAAGCACGTATCCATAGCTGAACAGGCCGGTTCAGGTCTGGATCTTCGAATCATCGTGATGAACGGACCGGCGCTGGGCCACGATACCCTGGATGACATTTTCTCGCGTCACAAGGCGGGTGCCGCCTTGCCGGGCAACACCATACCTGTGGAAGTCGCGCCGGATTACGTGGCCGCCATCCTTTACAGTTCAGGCACAACCGGCGATCCGAAGGGGGTCATGCTCACGCACGACAACTTCTACGGTGAAACAGATTCGATCTTCGCCGCGTTCACAATCGGCCCTCAAGACTCTCTGCTCGGCATCTTGCCCCTGTTCCACGCCCTGGCACTCGCGATCAACCTCCTGCTGCCTCTCGCATCTGGTTCGAAGATCCTATTTTTGGAGTCACTGAACACTGCTGACCTGATGAAGGCTCTGCCGCGCGTGAACGTGTTCATCTGCGTTCCGCAGTTCTTCTACCTCATTCACGAGCGGATTTGGAAAGAGGTGGCGACAAAAGGAAAGGCCGCGGAAAAAGCGTTCCGAGCCATGCTGGCCATTTCAAGCTTCGGCCGGAGATTTGGTCTCAACCTGGGCAGGGTGTTCTTCCGCAAGATACACGATCTGCTAGGCCCGAAGATGCGATACCTGGGCAGCGGCGGATCGAAACTCGATCCGGAGATAGGCCGTGAATTCGAAGCTCTGGGATTTGTAATGCTCCAGGGCTACGGCTTGACCGAGACGACCGGATGCGCGATGTACACCCCCCCGGGCCGGGTAGACATCGCCACGATCGGCATCCCGCTTCCCGGCATGGAGATGAAAATCGTTCCCGCCGAGATAGGCGAGAGCACTGACAGTCGCCGTCAAGGCGTTGTGGAAGGGGAGATATGCATTCGCGGTCGCATTGTCATGAAAGGATACTGGAACCGGCCTGAAGCGACGGCGGCTGTTCTCGACGCCGACGGCTGGCTCCACACAGGTGACCTTGGCTATGCAGACTCGCGGGGCTTTGTCCACATCACCGGCCGTGCCAAGGAGATCATAGTCACCAGCTCTGGCAAGAACATCTACCCCGAAGAGATTGAAGCGCATTACCGGAAAACACCGTACATCAAGGAAATTTGCGTAGTCGGCGTCGAAGCCTCTCCCGGGCAGCCCTTTGCCGAGCGCCTACATGGCGTCGTGGTTCCGAATTTCGACCTGATGAAAGAGCGGAAAATCGTGAACGCGCGCGAGATTCTGCGCTATGAAATCGAGAACCTCTCGACCCAGTTACCCAGCACAAAACGAATCCTCAGTTACGAGATTTGGCAGGACGACTTGCCCCGTACGACAACCCGGAAGATCAAGCGATTCGAAGTCGAGGGCCGGGTACGCGAAAGAAGAGAAACTCCGGACGAAACGGGTGAGATCAGTACGGTCCGTCGAATGACCGAACAAGATCGATTGTGGCTGGAAGAGCCGCAAGTTCAGCGCGCCATGGCGGTCGTCCGTTCGGCCAGCAAGACAGGCAAGGACGAGGTTCATCCAGACGATAACCTGGAACTCGACTTGGGCCTGGACTCGATGGAGCGAGTGGAGTTGCTCGTTGCACTTGAGCGAGAACTGGGCGGACACGTCGAAGACCAGGTTGTTTCCGAGGTGTACACCGTCAGGGAGTTGATCGAGGCGGTGCGAAACGCGGTGACTACTGGTGGAGAAGCAACACAGCGTCCGGCGTGGGACAGCGTTCTGCACACGGAGCCAGACGATCCTGACGTATTGAGCGTTTCCAAACCGCATGGGCTTGCCACCAGGTTCCTCTTCCTGATGACCCGTTTGGTGAACCTGATCGCGCGAGACCTCTTTCACCTTCGCGTAGAAGGGTTGGAGAACCTACCAAAAGACGGCCCATTCATCCTGTCCCCCAATCACCAGAGCTACCTTGATGGCCCGATCCTCATTGGTGCAGTCCCGTGGCGCGTGTTCAAGGATCTGTTTTACGTTGGGACTAGTGACATCTTCGGACAGGGACTCTGGCGCAGAATTGCCCGTCCGTTGAAGCTCATTCCGGTCGACCCCGACGCGAACCTCGTTCCCGCTATGCGTGCAGGAGCTTTCGGTCTGCGACGTGGCAAGGTGCTGGTGTTGTTCCCCGAAGGAGAACGCTCGATTAACGGAGTTCCCAAAAACTTCAAGAAAGGTGCTGCCATACTCGCAGCTCACCTAGGGGTGCCAATCGTCCCTGTTGCTTTGGACGGCTTCTACGAGGCGTGGCCGCGGAATCGGAGGTTTAAGAGGTTTGCACCACTTCGAATCCGGATCGGCACGCCGGTTCGACCCGTCGTAAATAACGGGAATCCGGAAGCGGCGTACGAGAACATTACCCACGAAGTGAGGAACCGAGTAGTTGAGATGTGGGAAGACATGCACCGTTCGCTGTACCCACAACAGGCAGCCGGGCAGCACGGTGATTAGTACGCGTTACGAAGTGGCGTGCGCGGGGCAACCGTACCCGCCTTTTCTAACTTACGGAGTCCGCTGGTTGAGAACCGGGCTTTCTTCCGTTCCGGTAATATTCGCCTTCGCAGGCTGTGGTTTCCATGCCTCGGGATTGGCCGGTGCAGCCGGATTCACACCGAAGTCCCATACGAACCGGTTCATGCTTTCTGGCCCGAGTAGTTCGACAAGGGCGTATTCCCCGGGCACTAGCGGCTGTGCCGGAACCACTTTCAACCAAGGGCCGGAAACCGGAGTGACTTCAGCCTCTATGTATTTGGCCTTTTCCTTCACTTTGCCGTATATGGCAATGCTGACGTTGCCTACGATCCGGTTTCCCTTCTTCTCCTGAAGGCGAACGATTCTCCAGCGCTTCTTCGCACTTTCAGGCTCAGGAGAATTCGAAAGATCCTGGTCGTAGTCTATGGCCACGTAGATGAACGGATCGCCAACATGCGACTGCACCCGCGCGTGCGGACCTTTGAGCTCAATAGTCTGCCGGGCACTAGCGATGGGATTTATAGCGCCCCTCAGGATATTCCCGGCCGTGTTCTTCTTCACATCGGCGCCGTTCTGCACCAGTTCGTTGAGTTCCGGCCTACCCTGATAAACATCAAGCAGGAAGACTCCTCCCGCTTCAGGTAAGCGGATTCCAGGCGACACGATCGGACTGCGCGCCTCTTCTTCCTGCCTCTCTTTTTCTGCCTCAATATCCACTTCGCGCGAACGATTCGAAACGCCAGCGGCAACGTCAGCGGCGTACTTACGGGAGGCTTCCCAGTCGATCAGGGCCAGGGGGATTTCCTCCCAGTCGTACCGTTCTGAGCTGAAGTAGCGCACACGATCCGCGACGATCTGGTACTTCATGACACCCTGGTACGAACCATCCGTGAGGATTAGCCGTTTCAAGTCATCTTTGATCGGCGCGGCGGCCTCAGTTTTGTTGGCTGGCTGCACAGATTGCGAGGTCGGTGGCTTGGGTGGGCGAGAACGCGGCTTCCCCGTCTGTGTCTCGGCTAGAGGCAGAAGGCCGAGTGACATTAGAACCAGCGTAAGAACGATGCGGCAGTTCATACGAAACCAGCTTATCTCATTTACATGCAGAGTGGGGCAAAGGACGCCAGAGCACGTTCCCTTCCCCGAGAAATTCTGCCATAATTGGTCGTGCACCCCTCCGTACGGCACAAACCCATTGAAAACCTGGTGACGAGGAACTGATGTCGGCAAAGTACATCTTCGTAACGGGCGGTGTTGTTTCATCGCTAGGAAAGGGTCTGGCGGCGGCATCGATCGGATGCCTGCTCGAAAGCCGCGGCCTTAAAGTCTCACTACAGAAATTCGACCCTTACCTGAACGTAGATCCCGGCACCATGTCTCCGTTCCAGCACGGCGAGGTGTTCGTAACCGATGATGGCGCGGAAACCGACCTCGATCTCGGCCATTACGAACGCTTTACCCATTCCAAGCTATCGCGCGACAACAACTGGACGACGGGTCGCATTTACGAGCAGATCATCGCCAAGGAGCGCCGCGGAGATTACCTGGGCAAGACGGTTCAAGTCATCCCGCACGTCACCAACGAGATTAAGGCGGCAATGAAGAAAGTTTCGGGTGACGTCGACGTGTCTATCGTCGAGATCGGCGGGACCGTAGGCGACATCGAGTCGCTGCCCTTCATCGAGGCAATCCGCCAAATGCGCCAGGACTTGGGACGCGAAAATACGCTCTTCGTCCATGTCACGCTCGTTCCCTACATCGCTGCTGCCGGTGAATTGAAAACCAAACCAACACAGCACTCGGTGAAAGAACTCCTGAGCGTCGGAATCCAGCCAGACATTCTCCTGTGCCGAACAGACCGGTTCCTGTCAGAGGACCTCAAAAAGAAGATCGCGCTCTTCTGCAACGTCGAGGACGAGGCTGTCATTACCGCTAAGGACGTCGACTCGATCTACGAGTGTCCGCTAATGTTCCATCACGAGGGCGTGGACCGACTGGTGTTGCGCTACCTGCACATCGACGCAACGGAACCCGACCTTCGTCAGTGGGAAGATCTTGTACATCGCGTGTACAACCCACAGGGCGAGGTCAACATTGGGTTAGTCGGTAAGTACGTTGAGTACGAAGATTCGTACAAGTCGTTGAAGGAAGCGCTGCTCCACGGTGCCCTTGCACACAACCTGAAGTTGAACGTCAGTTGGATCGAAGCCGAAACACTTGAAACCACCGATCCTGAGGACCGTAGCTACGAAGCTCTGTTGCAGGGTTACGATGGCATTCTGGTCCCCGGCGGATTCGGCAAGCGTGGCATCGCAGGCATGCTGAACGCGATCCGCTACGCGCGTGAGCACAAGGTCCCTTACTTCGGTATCTGCCTCGGCATGCAGACCGCCAGCATAGAGTTCGCACGGAACGTATGCGGCCTGGCAGACGCCAACTCGAGTGAGTTCGACCCAGCAACGCCGCACCGAGTCATTTACAAGCTGCGCGAATTGCGCGGAGTCGAAGAACTCGGTGGAACGATGCGGCTAGGGGCATGGACCTGCAAGATCGAACCAGACTCTCACGCACACAAGGCATATGGCAGCCTGGAGATCAGCGAGCGTCACCGCCATCGCTACGAGTTCAATCAGGAATATCGGGAGCAGATGTGCGCAGCAGGCCTCAAGATCACCGGCATCACTCCCGATGGAACTTACGTAGAGATCGTGGAATTGCCGCAGGACCAGCACCCGTATTTCCTCGGATGCCAGTTCCACCCCGAATTCAAATCGAAGCCACTTGAGCCACACCCGCTGTTCAAGTCGTTCATTGGGGCGTCGTACGAGAACCGGAAGCACCAAACATCGTTGAAGCACTCCGCCGAGGTTGATCTGTTCCTCCGGCCTGAGAAAGTGACAAGAAAGTGATGACGGGCAATCGCTTCCAGATTGGCAACATCGGTGTCGGCTCCGGCGAACTGTTTCTGATCGCCGGACCCTGCGTCATTGAAAGCGAAGAGCACGCGCTCGAAATGGCGGCAGCAATCAGCGCTGTGACGCGCGAGCTGAACGTTCCCTACATTTTCAAAGCCTCCTACGACAAGGCAAACCGGACGTCGCTCAAGAGTTTTCGCGGGCCGGGGCTGGCCGAAGGACTTCGAATTCTGGCTAAAGTTAAAGAACGTATAGGCGTGCCCGTGTTGACGGATGTCCACGAACCATCACATGTCGAACCAGCGGCTGAAGTTGTGGACGTGCTTCAAATTCCGGCATTCCTTTGCCGCCAGACCGATCTACTCGTAGCCGCCGCCAAGAGCGGACTCGCGGTGAACATCAAGAAAGGTCAGTTTGTCTCGCCATGGGACATGCGCCACGCAGTTCAGAAGTGCCGCGAGTCCGGCAACGACCGCGTTTTCTTGACCGAGCGTGGAACGACTTTTGGCTACAACAACCTGGTCGTGGACATGCGGGCGCTAGCCATCATGCGCGAGTTCGCGCCTGTAGTTTTCGACGCCACACACTCCGTCCAACTTCCTTCGGCAGGCGCTAATGGCAGCGGCCAGGGGAAGCAGGGCGAGACAGTTCAGAGCGGCGGCCAGCCGCAGTTCATTCCCGTCCTGTCCAGGGCAGCGGTCGCTGCCGGCGTTGACGGCGTCTTTATGGAAGTCCACGACAATCCGGCACAAGCGAAGTCGGACGGAGCCAATGCCGTACACTTGAACGACCTGCGGGGGATTCTGCGACAGCTCCTGGCCGTAAACAGCGTTGCGAAGTAGTTGCCCGTTATTCGGTCACGCGCATCACTGCCGCAACACGCACAAGAGTTAGGCCGGCGACAACAAGATAGATCCAAGACATTCGTTTCATGCCGATGCTAGCGCGAGGACTTCGCATCACGGCAACGAAGGTGGAGATCAGGAATACCAGAAGAACAAAAGCTGCTGCGAGTACGTGCTGCTTATTGGCAGAGAACCACAGCATCCACCAAGCCAGAAGACATACCGAACCGATAAAGAACGGTGAACTCCAAATTGGATCGCGGGCTCTGGCCCGCGGAAAAGGTCGCCATGAGACGAGTTCGCGCTTTAGTTCATCGTAGTCGTTAAGTGCGCTGGGCACGAAAATGTACCGGTGCACATCCTGCGTCTTGACGAAAAAACCTCGGCCGGCGGTCTCGTCGAAGCCCGAAACCTCGGACCGATGCACGATGAGGTCGTCACCATCTGTCATCCGCTTGATCAGGCGATCGCCATCCAGCACCAACTCATACGAATTCCATGATTTCTGCCGAAGGCGAAGGCTGCGGAAGATCGTCCAAAAAGCCAGGCATATGGTGAATAAAACCGCCACGGTGATGGCGATTACGGCGACGATGAGGCTTGGACCGGGTTTGAAAGTAAGATTGCGCGGCGTGACCAGGACTAGCGCTGCGACAAGGGAAATCAGATACGCAGCATAGAAGCCACGCGACAGACGCAACCGTTCCTGCTCGAACGCTTCGGGAATCAGGCGATATGTTTTCAGGGTGCCCCCTCCACACTCAGTTGAACCCTGTTCTGACTGGATGCTATCAACAGGAACTTAGTTTTGTTAACATCGCGCTTTCTAATGAAAACTATCGGCGAAAACGTCATTCGGATCGAAGCTGAAGCGCTACGCGCACTTGCCGACCGCGTTGCCGGACCCATGAGCGCAGCGTTCCAAACGGCTGTAGAGAAGCTAAACTGCTGTGCCGGGCGAGTCGTTGTGACCGGCATGGGTAAGAGCGGCATCATCGGCCGGAAGATCGCAGCCACGTTTAGCTCAACTGGAACACCGTCGCTGTTCTTGCACCCCGCAGAGGCCATCCATGGCGATCTCGGGATGTTGGTGCAGGGCGATGTAGTGCTGGCGCTTTCCATGAGTGGCGAGACCGAAGAGATCCTCCGCCTTTTGGCTACGATCAAGCGGCTCGAAATCATTCTGATCGCCATGACCGGCAATCTCACGTCAACCCTCGGCCAAGCGGCAGACGTGACCCTAGATTGCTCCGTCGCCCACGAAGCGTGTGCGCTAGGACTGGCCCCGACCGCGTCCACCACGGCCATGCTGGCCTTGGGCGATGCATTGGCTGTCGCCCTCGCCCAGAAGCGCGGATTCAAAGAAGAGGACTTTGCGAGCCTGCACCCTGGCGGGAAACTCGGCAAGAAGCTCGCGCGTGTACATACGCTCATGCACTCGGGCGACAGCGTTCCGAAAGTGGGCCCGTCAACGCGAATGAGCGATGTAATTTACGAAATGTCCCGGAAAGGCCTCGGAGTAACGACCGTTGTTGATGGCGAGAAGTTGCTTGGAATCATCAGCGACGGCGACCTTCGCCGTCTTCTAGAGCGCCGCGGGAAAGACGTACTGGAACTCTCTGCTGGCGAATGCATGACTGTATCCCCCAAGACCATCGACCCAAATGCATTCGCGGTGAATGCCCTGACGGTTATGGAAAAAAAGAAGATCACTTCTCTTCCGGTCGTGTCCCAGGATGGCGAACTCAAAGGCATTCTCCATCTGCATGACCTATGGGGAACGGAAATGGTCTAGGCACTCAACCAGTCGGCCATGACCTCCTGCGTATTCGACTGAGGTGACGACTCGGGATTCGAAGTTCGACTCGAAGAGCATGGCCTAAGACAAAGCTTCTATATCGCCGGGGCAGGAACTTTCTTACTATTGCTGCAGGGCAGAGTAGCTGCTGGATTGTGAGTAGCAGCACTTGCCTGAGGCCCAATGAAGCGCTCCCTGGTTGCAGTTGCCCTGTTTCTTGCTTGTGTCCTTCCCAACCTCGCCTCCGGCCAGAAACTAATCGCACTGACGTTCGACGACGGCCCGCGTCCTTATGTTCTGTATGGAGTCCGTAATCCGGGCGAACCTGTTAAGGCCGGGCTCATAGACACACTCGAGAAGAATGGCGTCAAGGCTACGTTCTTCCTCATGGGATGGCGTCTGACTCCGAAAACCTGGGGAGAGCGCCGCGAAACAAACATCGGCATCACCTGCATCGATGCAGCACGCGACCTCGTGAAGCGCGGCCACGAACTTGAAAACCACACCTACGGGCACGAGCGACTTAACCTGGTTCAGAAGAAGCGCGGATCAGAAGGGGCCCTGGCGGACATCGAGAAGGGCTCAAGCGCGATTGAAGCGATTACCGGCCGCAAAGCGATCTACATTCGTCCGCCCCAGTGGGTGTTGCCCGGAGACTTGCGTGCTCAGATCGAGAAACGCGGCTATCGCGTCATGACGATCGCCACGGAGAATCCGCTGGCTGTTCGCGATGTCAACTCGCTGGATTACCTGTGCGCCGGCTCTCAGCCGAAGCAGTGCCCAAAACCATCGCTCGCCCAGAACGTTCTCCGGCAGATTGAAGCACGCGAAAAACAGGGTGTTACGACGCACATACTTACGTTCCACGAGTTAAGTTCGACGGTGCCTGCGATTCAAATGCTCATTCCGGAACTGAAGGCTCGTGGCTACAGATTCGTTCGCCTCGATGAATACCGAACCAAGTGCAGTCGCATCCCGGACTGGGCATCAGGGCGAGATAGCTATCGCTTGCGGGCAGCGGGCGAGCGATTCGCGCGCTGTCTTTTTGTCCTCAGCTTGCGTTTTGGGAAAAACGAGAAGTGGTGATGATCCATCGCGACGCGTAAGCCTCGAAACGCGACCGCTTCCCCTTGCAGACGCATTCGCTGCTCGAATCCCGCTTCGCCGCCCAGAAGAATCTTCCCTCCCGAGCCGACCACTCGGTGCCAGGGTACGTCGGCAGAAGAGCTATGCAGTGCCCACGCAACTTGACGGGCCGCCCCGGGAAATCCCGCCGCGTAGGCGATGTCGCCGTATGTGGCAACCTTGCCGCGTGGAATGCGGCGCACCTGCGCGAGCATCGCTTTGAACATGTCGGCCATGCGCAAAGCATTCTAGAGCACCCGAGGTCTCTGCATCAGCCCTCCAGCGTCCGTGAGAGCGGTTTCATTCGCGCAGCAGTAGTCCATCCTTTAGAATGAGAGCTTCTGAAAGAGGACACGAATCTCAATGCATCGCTGGTCACAACTTTTCATTCCGACGCTGCGTGAGGCGCCTGCGGACGCCGAAGTCGCCAGCCACAAGTTCCTCGTCCGTGCCGGTTACATTCGCCAGTTGGCGGCGGGCATATACAACTACCTGTTTCTTGGGCAGCGCTCGATCCTGAAGATTACGAACGTCGTTCGCGAGGAGATGGATAGGATCGCGCAGGAGTTCTACCTGGCGGCCATGCATCCGCGCGAGATATGGGAAGCCAGCGGCCGCTGGTCGGTGATGGGCGACAACATGTTTCGCCTGAAAGACCGTAAAGGCGCAGATCTCTGCCTTGGCATGACAGAAGAAGAGGTCATGACGGAAATCGCGCGCAAAGAACTGCGCAGCTACAAGCAGTTGCCACAGATCTGGTATCAGATTCAGCCCAAGTTCCGTGACGAGCCACGTCCGAAGTCCGGGTTGCTGCGCGTCCGCCAGTTCACCATGAAGGACGCCTACTCTTTCGATATCGACGCGGCTGGTCTCGACGTCAGCTACAAGAAGCACTACGAAACCTACTGCCGAATCTTCGATCGCTGCGGTCTTCAGTATGTTGCGGTGGAAGCGCATTCGGGAGCCATGGGCGGGTCGCAATCCCACGAGTTCATGGTCTACACCGATGCCGGCGAGGACCTCGTTGCTAGCTGTCCTCAGTGCGGCTACGCTGCGAATCTCGAAAAGGCCACTTCTCGCGCGGATGCGGTCGAAGACCTGTTGCCGAGCGGGGATGAGAATCCCGAGCTGATCTACACGCCCGGAAAAGGTGCCATCGCTGACATCGCTGAGTTCCTGAATATCTCGCCCAAGCAGGACATCAAGGCTGTGGCTTACATGGCCGTGGTCCGAACCAGCCAGGGCACCGAACCTGAAGGTCAGGGCGGACCTCTGCGGCCCGTAGCGGTCTTTTTGCGGGGCGATCACACCGTCAATGAAGCGAAACTTGTCACCCTGTTGAACCAGGCTCTTCACGAGCAAGGCGGAGCCTCCGCCGATCTGCAGATCGCCGAGTTAAGACCGATGCATCCCGAAGAGGTGGAGAGCTTCTTCAAGGGGCCTGGCGGTTTTATTGGTCCCGTAGGGCTGAACGCCGGACGAGCCGCGATGACTGGAGCTTTGACAACCGTATTGGATGAAGCGCTTGTCGGACGCAAGAACATGATCTGTGGTGCGAACAAGCTTGATTACCACTACAAAAATGTGACACCCGGCAAAGACTTTCAGTATGCACTTTCGGCCGATGTTCGAAACGTTAATGAAGGCGAAGGATGCCCAAACTGCGGCACGCCTTTGAAGCTTGGGAAGGCCGTCGAAATTGGCCACATTTTCAAGCTCGGCTACAAATACTCAGATTCCATGGGGCTGCGAGTTCTCGACAAGGACGGCAAGGAAGTTACGCCGATCATGGGGAGCTACGGTATCGGAATCGAGCGCATTCTCACCTCGATCATCGAGCAGAACCATGACGAGAACGGATTCTGGTTGCCGCCCAATGTGGCACCATTCCAAGTCATCGTGTCAGCCACGAATGTGAAAGACGCGACGCTCCTGAATGCGGCAGTCGAGATTGCCCAAAGGTTGGAGTCAGCCGGATTTGAGGTTCTGTTGGACGACCGTGACGAGCGGCCCGGAGTCAAGTTCAAGGACGCCGACCTGATTGGTGTGCCTTTCCGCATTACGATCGGCAAGAAACTTTCGGAAGGTAAAGTGGAGGTCCTGACCCGCTCGACACGAGAGTCTCAGGATGCTACCATCGCGGAAATCGTTGACCTGCTTCAGAAGTTAGTCCGCTCCGCGGAAGGAAAGCCGCGTAGCCACGAAACCGTTGTCGGAACTGCGGAGTAGTCACTGAATGAAAACTCTTCGCTTACTCGTTACATTGTGTGTGATTGGCGGCGCTCTGTATGCCCTCTGGCAGATTTTGCCGGTGTACATGAGCAAGTATCAGTTCGAGGAAGCCCTCGACGATGCTGCACGCACGTTTACTGTTCACACCAATAAGGGCGAAGCGGAGATTCGTCAGTCGCTGTTTGAAGAGGCCCAGGAACTGCACATCCCGATTCGGCCCGAAGACATCAGGATTGAGCGAATGGGAAACGAGGTAACGATATCGGCAGATTACACGGTCCACGTGGATCTGCCGATCTATCCGCTCGATCTCGATTTTCACCCGTCCAGCAAGCGTCAGGCCCTTACGTTTCGATAATGAGACGATGCTGGCAAACACTCGTTGAGGGTGGCGATAGTCGTTCCAGAGTCGTGTTCAGTCGTTTACAATGGGGCTTATCCGCTCTGGCCAAGTGAGTGTAAGTCCAGCAACTGATCCCGAAGTCGTGTTGCTCGAAGACAGAACGCCACACGTCAATACCTAACCGGGTCTCCGCATTTATTGTGGCAATAAAGCTAAAAATACCGCGTTCCCAACAGCAGAAGCCGACAAGAGGCAAAGTTACTCGTCCGCACCTTTCTGATCCTATCGTCAAGATGGCGGTCGCGACGTTCATTATCGCGTTCACCATCTTGCTGGGCGTGTTTGCCTACTACTACATCAAGTACGAGAAAATAATCGACCGGCGCATGAGCGGCCAGATCTTCGCCAACACGGCCAGGATCTACGGCTTGCCGAAGAGGGTTCGCGTTGGCCAGTCGATGACTGAGCGCGAAATTGCGACCGAACTCCGCCGGGCAGGCTACACGGAACAGGGCAAAGAAGGCGAGTCGCGCATCGGAACGTACCGGTTGCGTGCAGGTAACATTCGCATAGAACCCGGTCCGGAGTCGTACCACGAATCGTCCCCTGCCGAGATCGACATCGATAACGGAAAGGTAATCCGGATTGTCGGCGCTGGCCGCGAAGTGGACGAGTACGAACTCGAGCCGCAGCTCCTTACAGCTCTGTTCAGTACAGCGAATCGGGCAAAGCGCCAAATTGTGAAGTACCCGGAGATCCCAAAAGTGATGGTGGACGCAGTTCTCGCCATTGAGGATCGCCGGTTCTTCCAGCACAGCGGCGTCAATTATTTCCGCTTCATGCAGGCGGCCATGATTGACCTCCGCGAAGGCAGCCACGATCAAGGTGCATCCACTCTTACGATGCAAATGGCTCGGGCGTTCTTTTTGACGCCGGAGAAAACCATCAAGCGCAAGGCGATCGAGATGCTGATCGCGATCGAACTGGAGCAGAAGCTCTCGAAGGAACAGATTTTTGAGCTCTATGCCAACCAGGTCGACATGGGCCAGCGAGGATCCTTCACGATCGTCGGTTTCGCCGAGGCTGCCCGGGCGTATTTCAACAAGGACCTTCAGAGCATCAACTTGCCGGAAGCTGCATTGTTGGCCGGAATCATTCAGCGCCCCAGCTATTTGTCGCCGTACCGGCACCCCCAACGAGCTCTCAATCGCCGTAACCTCGTTCTGGAAAGCATGGTCGAAACCCGCGCCATCACTCGCGCGCAGGCTGACCAGGCCAAGGCCACGCCTCTACAACTGGCGCCCATGAACGTCGAAGCCAGTGACGCTCCTTATTTCGTCGATATGGTCAAGGAGCAGCTCTCTTCGCGTTATCCGGAAAGTGAAATAAACGAACAGGCTTACCGTATCTACACCAGCATCGACCCCGAATTGCAGCGGGCCGCGGCCGAAGCCGTGCAGCAAGGAATGAAGCTGGTCGACGAACAGGTCAACAATCTCCGCACGCGGAAGAAGAGAGTCGGCCAGGGCAAGAACGCCACGGTGCAGACGACCGTTCTGCCCGGACCGCAGGCCCAGGTTGCGCTGGTGGCGCTTGATCCGCACACGGGTGAGGTTCTGGCTTTGGTTGGCGGGCGAAACTATGGTATGAGCCAGTTGAACCATGCTATTGCCAAGCGTCCGACCGGTTCTATCTTCAAGCCTTTCGTTTTCGCGGCTGCAATGAACACGGCGCTGGCTGGCGGCGACAATGTCCAGACCCCCGTGTCGTTGATAGACGACTCGCCGACGACCTTTGCGTTCGGCGATCAAATTTACGAGCCCCGAAACTACAAAGGCGAGTACCACGGTCCGGTGACCGCGCGTTACGCATTGGCTCTATCGCTGAACAACGCGACTGTCAAATTAGCTGAAATGGTTGGGTACGACAACGTCGCCCAACTGGCGAGGGCAGCGGGCATCTCGTCAGTGAAGTCGACGCCGTCCATGGCACTGGGAGCATATGACGCAACGCCATTGGAGATGGCTGGTGCCTACACCGTTTTCGCCAACAATGGCGTTAAGCTCTCGCCGATCCTGATGAAATCGGTTCGCGACGCGCAAGGCAATGTCGTTGAGGATTTCACCAACGATAGCAGGCAAGTTCTGGACCCACGGGTCGCCTACGTCATGACCAACATGATGGAAGGCGTGATCAACTTCGGCACGGCTTACGACGTGCGCAGACGCGGATTCATGGCCCCGGCCGCAGGCAAGACAGGCACTTCACATGATGCATGGTTCGCGGGCTACACAAGTAACCTGCTCTGCGTCGTTTGGGTGGGATTCGACGACTACAGCGACTTGCGGCTCAGCGGCGCCGTGACGGCAGCTCCGATCTGGACCGAGTTCATGAAACGAGCCGCACAGCTTCCTGAGTACCGCAACTCACAGCCATTCCGGCAACCTGATGGCGTCGTCAACGTGCAGCTCGACAAAGCCACTAACCTGCTTGTAACTCCTGCTTGCGAAACTGAAACGTACACAGCAGCGTTCATCGCGGGCACGGAACCGGCTTACACGTGTGAGCAGGGGCCTGGTGACAACCGAAACATCTTTCAGAAGATCTTTGGTATTGGCCAGCCCGCACCAGCGTCTCCTCAGCCGCAGCCTCCGGTGGGTCAGCCGGGGCAACGCATTAACACGAACACGGCCGCAACGCCAGACGGCCAGCAACCCGCACAGCCGGCAGAGAAGAAAAAGAAGGGTTTCTGGGGTAAGATCGGTGGCATTTTCGGCGGTGGCGACGATGAAAACAAACCTCCCGACGAAAAACCAAAACAGTAGGTTCTGCGGACGAACGGCCTCGTAGCGGGGCCCTTTTAGTTGGGCAAGTCATCTCGGGTCTAAACAGGATTTCCTGCAACTAACCCGCGATTCGACCTACAATGGGAACCGGCAAGTTGCCCCGAACGTCTAAGTAGTATGAGTTAGGTAAAACTGCAAATCAGGGTTGTCGAATAACAGAGGGGTGACCAATGCGTCGTCGTCTCTTGGTAATCGGTTGTTCCCTGCTGGTGGTTGCTGGCAGCATAACTGTATTCGCGCAGCAGGGCGGACTGCAGCCTGCACCTGTTGTTACCCGTGTTGAGCCACCGCCTCCCACCGCAACGCCTCATGAACTTGAACAGCGCGGAGACGAACTGCGCCAGCAGAAGATGTTTCTCGACGCGATCGACTACTACCGCGCTGCCCTGAAGAAGAGAAGTAGCGCCGTTCTGCATAACAAGATCGGCATCGCCCAGCTACAAATGATGCGTCTCAAGGATGCTCGCAAGAGTTTCGGCAAAGCCATCAAGATGGACAAGAACTACGCTGAGGCGTACAACAACCTGGGCGTCACGTGGTACCAATCCAAAAAGTTCGGCAAGGCGATCAAGGAGTACAAGAAGGCGTTGGCAATTCGCGAAGAGTCTCCGTCCTTCCACAGCAATTTGGGAAGCGCTTACTTCTCGGATAAGAAGTTTCAGTTGGCGGCGATCGAGTATGCCCGCGCGCTGCAGCTTGATCCTGATATCTTCGAGCGCAACTCAAAGGGCGGAGTAGCCGCCCAGTTACAGTCTCCGGAAGATCGCGCCCACTTCTCCTACGTGATCGCCAAGATGTATGCGCAGGTGGGGAACTTCGATCGAAGTCTGCAATACCTGCGTCGCGCCATCGAGGACGGTTATAAAGTTTCGGAGCAGGTGTTTAAAGATCAGGAGTTCGCGAAACTGCGCGAAGATCCACGTTTCACTGAACTAATGGCCGCCAACACCGTTGCGATACCGCAGTAAGCGCACCTCTTGTTGAAGCGCCGAATGCAAGAAAGTTTGCGCCGCATGCAAAAAAGTTGCAGCGGCGCAAAACTTTTTGGCGCGAAAAACGTCTTTAATAGTAAGAGCCTCCTTAACACAGCATTCGTTCTGTGTAAGGGAAACGGTGAGCCCGCTGTTCCTCGCCCCCTATGAGAACAGCGGGCCTTTTTTTCGCGTGTAATGTGTATATACGAAAAGCCTCGCAGGGCGAGGCTTGATTCAACCGATCATATTCCTTCAGACCTCCCGCTTCGACGGGCTCCGTTCTCCCAAGTATTGCTCGACCACTTGCTCCAGCTTTCCTTGTGCGCGGAGAATATATTCGACGGCATCCCGGAGCGCGCCATCGCCGCCTGCATGATCGGTCACGATGTGCGCTTCGTCCTTCACCTCTTCTCGTGCATTGGGGACGGCGATGGCGAGTCCACAACGTCGCATCACCGGCAGGTCAATGATATCGTCGCCGACATAAGCGGCTTCTTCGGCCCTGAGACCTTCCTTGCTGAGAATCTCCTCGAAGATGGACTTTTTGTCAGAGATCCCCTGGTACACGTGGTCGACACGCAGGTCACGGGCTCGGAGTGCGACCGTCTCCGAAATGCGCTTGGTGATCAAGCCGGTCTTGATGCCGCCAAGTCTAGCAAGCGATATGCCGGTACCGTCATGCGCGTTGAAACCCTTACCCTCAACAATTCCCTCGCCAACAATGGCGTATCCTCCGGCATCGGCGTGCTTGCCTTTGTCGGGGTGCTGTGAAGAGCCTGGCAGGAGCCAAATCTTGCCGTCGGTCAGAACACCATCCACATCGAACAGCAATAGTCTGATCTTTTTTGCGCGAGCTTTGGGCATGGGCGGATTGTAGCATCTGGACACAACGGAACATCGCCCCAGTTCCGTCCGGAATGACGCTTGGTGATATGACACTACTGTGTCACAGTTCGGCCGCGATGTTTGCGTATTGAAGTTGCAGGACCGCGCCACAATTGGCGCAGACTATCGAATAGCCCCCGTTTGACTCGATCACGGCTAGCCTGAGACTCTCACAAACCGCACACGGGGCCGCAGGATCGCCCGACGAGGGTTCTTGTATGCTCGCCTCCAAATGCTGGTTGAGCGCCGAACCCGTCCTGTGAGTCGCCAGCTCAAAGCTTGTCCGGCACTCTGAACAGACGTGATTAAAGCAGCACTTGGGCTCGCAGGAGTAGATCACGTCAGCGCTGTTGCATGTGGGGCAGCGGACGATGTCTTTGACCGCCAGCATGGCCATGCCGTGATTCTAGCAGCGGCCATGGGGTCTGCGCTGCATCCACGACCTCAACTAAAGCGGCGCCGGGCGGACCTTGAGCATCTCACATACAGGCGAAAATCGGGCGAAAGTCAGACATTCTGAAATGAGTTCAATCTTAGCTGAACCTGAACGGCAATCCAGCGGACTGGAGTGGGCGCATTCCCTCATTCAGGAGTGGTTCACGTCTAAATTCGGTACCCCTACGGAGCCGCAAGAGCAGGGCTGGCCACATATCCTGGCGGGACGCACTACCTTGATCTCCGCACCAACTGGCTCGGGCAAAACACTTGCGGCGTTCCTGGCCTGCATCGATGCGTTGGTGCGAAAAGGTCTTGCGGGAGATCTGCAAGATCGCACTGAAGTCCTGTATGTCTCGCCTCTGAAGGCACTCGGAAACGACATTCACAGGAATCTTGAAGTCCCTCTCGGCGAAATTCTCCAGTTGGCTGGTCGCAAAGGCCATCTCATGCCGGAGATTCGTGCTGCTGTGCGCACCGGCGACACCTTAATGCACGAACGCCGTGCCATGCTGAAACGCCCTCCGCATATCCTGGTGACGACGCCGGAGTCGTTTTACATTCTGCTTACGGCAGACCGAAGCCGCGAAATTCTCCGAGACGTTCGTACTGTCATCGTCGACGAAATACATGCAGTAGCCGGATCCAAACGCGGAGCACATCTGGCTTTGTCGCTTGAACGACTGGAAGCGATCACGCTTGAGAAACCAGTTCGTATCGGCCTTTCCGCGACGCAAAAACCTCTGGAGCGCATCGCTCATTTCCTGACAGGAGCAGCGCGGCCAGATCCAGTCGTCGTCGACGTGGGTCACAAACGCGCAATGGATCTTGCGGTGGAGACACCGAGAAGCGAGTTGGGGCCGGTCGCCTCGAACGAGATGTGGGACGAAATGTACGACCGCATCGCAGAACTGGTCCGGCAACATCGCTCAACGTTGGTCTTCGTGAACACGCGCCGGCTGGCTGAGCGCGTCGCCATGCATCTGGCTGAGCGACTCGGTGAGGAGTCCGTCGCGGCTCACCACGGGTCGTTGTCTCGCAAGCTGCGTTTAGATGCCGAGCGGCGACTCAAAGCCGGCGATCTCAGCGTGCTCGTTGCGACGGCATCTCTTGAGCTTGGCATAGATATCGGCGCTGTCGACCTGGTTTGTCAGATTAGTTCTCCCCGTTCAATCGCTATCGCGCTGCAGCGCTTCGGCCGTTCGGGACACTGGCGTGGCGCCACACCAAAAGCGCGGATTTTCGCAACGACGCGGGATGAACTTATCGAGTGCGCAGCATTGGTGCGGTCGATTAACCGGGGCGAACTGGATCGCATCGTCATACCTGAGTGCCCGCTGGACGTGCTTGCGCAGCAGATCGTTGCCGAGTGCGCTGCGAGAACTAGAACACATCGCAGTACCGACTTCGAACAAGGCGAGGCCGCAAGCCACGGCACCGATTCGGCTCCACAGTCGGGAGTCAGCGAAGATGAACTTTATCAGCTAATTCGCGGCGCGTATCCGTATACCGATCTATCGTCAGCAGAATACGCCGCGCTTCTGGAGATGCTTTCCGAAGGTATCGCTGCCCGGCGCGGACGTTACGGCGCTTACCTTTACCGCGACCGTGTACATGGCAGGCTTCGAGCGCGCCGGGGTGCCCGATTGGCCGCCATCACCAGCGGAGGCGCGATCCCGGAGACTGCCCTTTTCCAAATGGTGGCGATGCCTGAGGAAACCGTTGTCGGGACGTTGGACGAAGACTTCGCCGTTGAAAGCAATCGCGGGGACATAATCCTGCTCGGCAACACTTCATGGAGGATCAGACGCGTCGAAGGCAGCACCGGTCGAGTCTTGGTGGAGGATGCGCATGGAGCACCGCCCTCAGTTCCCTTCTGGCGAGGCGAGGCACCGGCGCGTACCGCAGAGCTTTCTGAGCAGGTCGCCGAACTGCGGCAGGTGATCTCGGATATGCTGCCCCGCACGACTCCCATGAAACTGCCCCTCTCAAACCGCCCAGCGGAAGTAAGTGACGCGATCGAGCTTCTCAAGCGGGAATGCGGACTCAGCGAGCTTGGCGCCGAGCAGGCGATTGAACACATACTGGCCGGACGCGCCGTATTGGGAACTGTTCCGACGCAGAAGACCATCGTGGCTGAGCGCTTCTTCGACGAAGGCGGGGGCATGCAGTTGGTGATCCACGCGCCATTCGGCGGACGCGTAAACAAAGCTTGGGGACTGGCTCTGCGCAAGAGGTTCTGCCGGTCCTTCAACTTCGAACTCCAGGCGGCAGCGACTGACGACGGCATCAACATCGCGCTCGCCGAGCAACACAGCTTTCCTCTCGCCGATGTGTTCGGTTATCTCGGCTCAGAGAATGTTAAGGGCGTCGTCGAACAGGCGGCACTTACGGGATCGCCCATATTCGGCACACGTTGGCGATGGGATGCGACTCGCGCGCTAGCCCTTCTGCGCTTTCAGGGCGGGCGAAAGGTCCCTCCTCAAATTCAGCGCATCAGGAGCGACGATCTTCTCGCGTCGGTCTTTCCTGACGTCGCCGCTTGCTTCGAAAACCTGGAAGGTGAACTCAAAATCCCGGACCATCCGCTTGTACGTGAAGTCATGAAAGACGTGCTGCACGAGGCCATGGATGTAGACGGATTGATAGCCGTCCTGCGCGGGATCGAGGACGGGGCAATTCGCTGCGTCGCCGTGGACACGCCTGTCCCGTCGCAGTTCTCGCACGAGATCCTTAACGCGAACCCTTACGCTTACCTCGACGATGCGCCGCTCGAGGAACGCCGCGCACGTGCGGTGCAGATGCGCCAGGTCCTTCCGGAGTCGGTGCTGGAAGAAGTCGGGAAACTGGATCCGGAAGCGATCCAGCAAGTACGTGAGGAAGCCTGGCCGGATGTCAGAGACTGTGATGACCTGCACGACGCATTGCAGACGTTGATTGCTGTTCCAGAAGACTTCGTCGCACCCGATGGCAAGATGCTGCGCGAAGAATGGGGGCCACATTTCGGCGAACTGCTTGCCACGAAGCGCGCTGGAGTCGCCCATTGTGTGTTGAATGACGACTCTAACCCGTCTTCCTACAAGCGCATCTGGGTTGCGGCGGAGCGCGCTGCGTTGTTCAGAGTACTGGTCCCGCAGTCCCGGTTCGAAGTAGAGCCAGGCCTGATACCGGCCACAGGCACGGATCAGAACAGAACCTCCCGCAGTGACGCCATTCTTCAGACGGTGACAGGATGGATGGTGCACTTGGGCCCGGTTGACGCTGGAGAGCTGGCGAAAATGCTGGCGTTCTCGGCAGACGAGGTCGATCAAGCTCTCCTTCGACTGGAAGCTAGCGGCGCGGTGTTGCGCGGACAATTCACGCAATCCCGAGGGGTTCTAGAGCAGTCGCACCGAACCGAGTGGTGCGATCGCAGACTGCTGGCGCGCATTCACCGACTCACGGTTGGGCGCTTGCGCCGGGAAATCGAGCCCGTGACTCCCGCCCAGTTCATGAACTGGCTGCTGCGCTGGAACCACCTTGCCACCGGCTCGCAGATGACGGGAGAGCGTGGCCTGCTTGAAGCCGTGCGGCAACTGCAGGGATTCGAGATTCCCGCGAATACGTGGGAGCGACACGTCCTCGCGCACCGAGTATCGCCATACGACCCGAAAGCACTGGACAAACTGTGCCTCACCGGCGCTGTCGGCTGGGGGCGTTTGTCCCCGCATCCCGCCACCCTCGAGGACGGCGATACGAGCAGACGTCGTGTCATTCCCACCAGCGTCGCTCCGATCACGTTCTTCGTTCGCGAAGACGCCGACTGGATGACGCCCCGGCATCCGGAGCACGATCGCGAAGAGATCCGCGGCCTTAGCCCCGTTGCGCAGCAGGTGCTCGCGTTCCTGCGACAGCGCGGAGCTTCCTTTTTCGCCGATATCGTCAGAGGTACATTTAAGTTGAAGTCGGAGGTTGAAACCGCGCTCTGGGAGTTGGTAGCAGCAGGTTTGGTAACGGCCGACGGATTCGACAACCTGCGATCACTCATAGATCCGAAGCGCCGTAGTGGTCAGGGACACGGGCGGACTTCGCGTCCTCGGCATGCGACGGGGCGCTGGTCGCTGCTTTACGGTGGTGAACCCATCGACCGTGCGCGTCAAGTTGAAGCGACTTGCTGGATCCTGCTGAAGAGATACGGCGTCGTTTTCCGCGACGTCTTAGCTCGAGAGACCAACCTGCCCACATGGCGCGAGCTGTTGGTCGCCTTCCGTCGCCTCGAGGACCGGGGCGAAATTCGTGGAGGTCGTTTCGTCAGCGGATTTCTCGGGGAGCAGTTTGCGCTGCCCGTCGCGGTCGAGTCGCTTCGAGCAGCTCGCAAACAACCGTCGAGCGGCGAAGTGATCACCGTGTCAGCGGCGGACCCCATGAACTTAATTGGGATCATCGTTCCCGGTGAGCGGGTCCCGGCGATTTCGGGAAAGTTGGTCGCCTTCCGAGATGGCGTACCTGTTGAGCCACTTGCGCGTGTGCCGATGCCGCTTACAATCGCGGCGTCGTGAAAAGCTCCCGAGTCCTGCACTTCCTAATTTCGTTGCTAGCAGTGTGCCTTCTCAACGCAGGGTCCGCTCACTGCGCTGAGCCTGCGCCTCCAAAGATCGACAAGATCATCGTCCTCAAGAGTGAACGAAAATTGCTGCTGGTAAGCCAAGAGGCTGTCGTGAAGACCTATCGCGTCGCTCTTGGGAAGAACCCCAAAGGGCCGAAGACCCAAATGGGAGATCATCGCACCCCGGAGGGCTCGTACGTCGTCGATAGCCGCAACCCAAAAAGCCAGTACCATCGCTCGTTGCACATTTCATATCCGAACGCCCAGGACAAGGACCGCGCCCGAAAACTTCGAAAGAACCCGGGAGGCGACATCTTCATCCACGGTCTGCCAAACGGGCAGGGCTGGATTGGGAAAGCTCACGTACTCACAGATTGGACGCTCGGGTGTATAGCTGTTACGAACGAAGAGATTGAGGAGATCTGGCGCTTGGTGCCGAACGGCACGCCAATAGAAATTCGACCGTAGTAGATCGAACCATAAATGAAACGAGCCGCTTCAGCGGCTCCGATGAAGAAATCATGGGTGGACTTGGTCGGGATCGACCGACGACCTCTTCCATGCCAGGGAAGTTGTTGAGCTCTGGTGACCGTTGGTTACTATGGTCACTTGCCGCAGTAGTCTCCTCTGCTATAAACGTCGCTTTCCGAGATAAATGGGTGCCGGTTGGCGCGAAGCATTCCTTCGCTGAACTTCTTCTCTGCCCAAATCTCTTCGGTCCCTGATTTCAGTTTGTTCGGCCGCATGACTCGACGCCGGTCGAATATTATGGAGCGCGCCCTTGCGTCACCTGTACTCGACCGATCTCCTCAGAGATGTCAGATTAGCCGCCCATGCCAAAACTGTCGTGCTGGTGGTGTTTTTACTGGTCCCGGTAATCGCAATCGCACAAGGTACACAGACGCTGAACTACACCGGTAACGTTCAGACGTTTGTCGTTCCGCCCAGCGTCCGGGTAGTAACGATACAAGCAGTGGGCGGTGGTGGAGGGGCGGAAGCATCTGGGGCGGCTGGTGGAAAAGGTGCGTCGGTCCAAGGAGTGTTTCAAGTAACGCCTGGAGAATCGCTGACCGTGATTGTCGGCGGGGCGGGTGGAAACGGCAGTGCGACATCTGGTGGCTACGCTTCCGGAGGTGGCGGAGGCGGGTCGTTCGTGTACCGCGGCTCCGGAAACGCTGCAATGTTACTGGTGACAGCGGGGGGCGGCGGAGGTGCAGGAATTTCGGGTGCGTACAGCGGCCAGTCCGGAATGGACGCGTCCACAGAAAACAGTGGCGGCGGAGCAAACGGGGGCAAGTTCGGCAAGGGTGGCGAAGGTGGAGCATGTACCGGAGGCGGGGGCGGCGGTGCAGGGTTGTTCGGAAACGGAACTGCTGGCGGATTGCGCTGCGCAAACGTGGGAGGCGGAGGTGGCGCAAGTATTGTTGGCGGCGCCGTGGGCGGGGCACCAAATGTCGGTTCCGGCACGAGTGGAGCCGGTGGCTTCGGCGGCGGTGGTGCAGGCGGAAACTCGCAGGCGGGAGTGGCGTGCGGGGGCGGCGGGGGCGGATACAGCGGCGGTGCTGGAGGGGATTCCGGCGCTACAAGTTGTAGCGGCGGAGCAGGCGGATCATACAACAGCGGCATAAACCAAGTGAACTCGCCGGGCGCGAACGCAGGAGATGGACGGGTAACGATCCGCTGGACCGCTGGACAATACACCTATAGCGGGACACTGCAGCACTTGGTCATACCTGCTGGTGTGACCAGCGTGACAGTCGAGGCGATGGGCGCAGCCGGAGGATTTGGGCTCCCAAATCCTGGGCAGGGTTCACCGCGCCCTGGATACGGGGCCTCGCTTCAAGGGGACTTCGCCGTCAACCCCGGCGATACGCTTGCGATTCTGGTCGGGAAGCAAGGGGGAAGCGCAGCGGTTACGAATGGTGGCTGGGGCAGCGTTGCATCGGCTGGCGGCGGCGGCGCCTCAGTCGTCTGGAAAGGAATGGCGTACTCAGACCTGACATCTTCGACCCTGCTAATCGCCGCGGGGGGCGGCGGAGGCGAAGGTAATTACAGAGAAAACGGGGCTGATGCGTTGCTTGGGCCTGATGGTGGCACGGCCTATAGTCTTTATTCTGGGTCAGATCCCGGCGGCACAAATGGATACGGCGGTGGGGCGTACCTCTGCATTGGTGGCGGGGGCGGTGGCGCTGGTGTTTACGGAAGCGGCGTCAGCGCGGGCGCGGGGGGCGGTGACTGCTATGGTGCCGGACGAGGGGGTGGGGGAGGACAGGCTATCAATGCAGGCGGCGCGGGAGGCGGTGCTTCTTCCGGTGCAGCTGGTTATTCAGGCATCAGTGGAAGTGGCGGTTACGGCGGAGGCGGAGGTGGCGGGGCCGAGTGCGGCGGCGGTGGCGGCGGTT
>DASPIK010000091.1:0-21040 GCA_035629075.1 Terriglobales bacterium
GTACCAGCGACTCGATCGTCACCAGCTCCAGCTCCTGCTGCTGCACTCCAGCTTCTCTCAACATGACCGCATAAAAGCACAAAGCCCTCGTAATTACGAGAGCTTTGTGAGTACCTTTGTCAGCAGTCTGAGCCGTTCCGATATTTCGGAACGGCTTCGCGATTATTCTGCGAGAGAGGGAGGATGATCCACGACGCACTGACCAGGTGCGTCCTGACTAACTACTGCTGTGGTGACGGCTGCTGCGCCTGCGCAGCCTGATCACCGGCTTCTGAAGTGTTCGTCATCAGGCGAATGTCGACACGGCGGTTTTTCGCTCGACCGGCGGAGCTGCTATTCTCTTCCACCGGCTTGTCTTTCCCGAGGCCGATGACGTACAGCTTGTGTGCCGGAACGTTGTACTTCGAAGCCAGGTACTGAACCACTGAATCGGCGCGACGCTGACTGAGGACGTAGTTGTAGTCAGCGGGACCGACCGAGTCCGTGTTGCCGTCCACAACGATGATGTAGCTCCTTGCGTTGCCGATTTCGGCTCCAAGCTGGTCAAGTGCCTTTCTAGCTCTCGAGGTCAGGTTGGACTTGTCGAAGCCAAAATGAACCGAAGTCTCTACAACGGGGCGATAGTTGTCCAGGTTCGCCACAGTATTTGCAAGGCTGCTGACCCTGTTCGAAGCTTGCGTCGCGGCTTGCTGCGCCTGATCCGCTGCTTGCCCCGCGGCTAGCGCCTTCTGATCGGCAGTGGCGGCCTTCTCATTCACCTGCTGAATGCCCTGCTGCGAACGAGCGTCTACGTCCTTGATGGCGTTCGCATTCTTGGCAGTCAACTCATCCAGTTCGTTGACCTTGTTGATGATCGGAGCGGCTTCATTGCGGACATGCTTCTTGGTAGCGCAGCCGGTGGTGACCGAGAGACTTAACATTCCGACCGCTGCAAACAACATTATGCGATTCATAATTGGGAGGCTCCTTACGCCGGGCGATGATCTCCGCAGCTTCTTGGCTGCAACTGAGTACCGGCTTCCCAATTCTCCTGGGGGAAACCAGCCACGCTATCACTTGTTGCACGCCTCCTGCCAATCAGAGCCGCTCAGGCGTTATACCAAGTGGCTGATAACAAGCACGTTACGTTTGGATGGAGGGGAGGCAACGACCTGTTGCTCAGCCACCGGGGCAATCCGGCTATAGCAGAGTAGAAAATTTACCGTCCGGCGTTGCGGGGCGACTCGCCTCCGTCGCGACAACGGTTCTTGTCGGCTCGGATGGTGCAATTTGCGCCGCTACGTGCTCCAGGTGCGTCCAATAAGTACCTCTCTGCTGCTAACATCTATTCAGTTTTCATGGATCTGCACGAGAAAATCCGTACTCTCCCGACCAATCCCGGTGTGTACCTCTATAAGAACGCCGAGGGGGAGGTCATTTATGTGGGCAAGGCCAAGAACCTCCGGGCCAGAGTACGTAACTACTTTGTCGAAGGTGCAGCAGAGGACGCAAAGACTGGTTCTCTTCTTCGAGAGGCCGTAGATCTCGAGTACATCGTTGTTGACAACGAGAAAGAGGCGCTGGCTCTCGAGAACAACCTAATCAAGCAGAAGAAGCCCCGCTTCAACATTCTGCTGCGAGATGACAAGACCTATCCCTACATAAAGTTGACTCTCGGAGAGCGCGCTCCTCGAGTATTTGTGACGCGCCGGCTGAAAAAAGACGGCAGCGCCTACTACGGTCCGTATCTACCCGCATCGCTGGCCTATCGCGTGGTCGAACTCATTCACCGTCACTTCTTGATCCCTAGCTGCTCCATCGACCTGCGTCGGTACCATCCACGGCCGTGCCTCCAGTACTACATTGGCCGATGCCTTGGCCCGTGCGTTGAGAGCCTCACCACGCCCGAGCGTTACGCCGAAGCTGTGCGAGACGTGAGACTCTTCCTGGAAGGACATCACCAGGAACTGACGACATCGCTCACCGGACGGATGTTGCGAGCCGCCGAGCATGAACAGTTCGAACTCGCCGCCAAGTATCGCGACCTCATCTCGACAGTCGAACAACTTGCCGACAAGCAGCGCGTCGCTGCCGTCGAAGGTGACGATGCTGACGTGTTCGGCTACCACTACGAAAACGGCATGGTTGGGGTGAACGTGTTTCACATGCGAAAGGGTCGCATGGTGGACCGACGCGAGTTCTTCTGGGAGGATTTACCCGAACTGGAGCTAACTCCGAGGGCCGCAAGCGCCCACGGTGCCCCGGACGCCGGAAATGGGGGTTTCGACCCGCCTGCGTTCTTCTCCGCACTGCTAAAGCAGATCTATCTCGACCAGCTTTACATACCCCATACGATCTATGTGCCCGTGGACTTCGAAGAGCGCGAAGTCATGCAGGATTTGCTCTCAGACAAGGGCCGTCGTGTGAACATTGTCGTCCCACAGCGCGGAGACAAGCGTGCTCTGGTTGACCTGGCTGGCAAGAACGCCCGGCAGTCTTACGATCAGCGTTTCCGTGTACTGAAGCCCACTGGCAAGATCATCGCCGAAGCCCTGCAGGACGCCTTGACCTTGCCTGAACCGCCCCGCCGCATTGAGTGCTTCGACATCTCGCACATACAAGGTGCCGAGACCGTCGCGTCCATGGTCGTGTGGGAAGACGGGCGTATGAACAAAAGCGCCTACCGCAAGTTCATCATCAAGACCGTCGAAGGCGTGGACGATTTCGCATCAATGCGCGAGGTGGTAACGCGCCGCTATAGACGCGTGCTGGAAGATAAGCAGAAAATGCCCGGGCTCATCCTGATCGACGGCGGCCTTGGACAATTGCACGCGGCAGCGGAGGCTCTAGAATCACTCGGCGTGACGACTCAGCCACTCGCTTCTATAGCGAAGCGTGAGGAGATCATCTACGTGCTGGGCCAGGAATCCGATCCCATTGTGCTGGAGCACCACTCGCCAGTTCTGCACCTGGTGCAGATGATCCGTGACGAAGCGCATCGGTTTGCCATCACCTTTCACCGTAAGCGCCGAGAAATGCGCGACCGAAGCAGCGAACTCCTCGAAATCCCCGGAATCGGAGAAACCACGATGCGACGACTTTTGCAGCACTTTGGCTCCGTCCAGTCAGTGCGCAAGGCTGATGCGGCAGCACTGACGTCCGTGGTAAACAGCAAACAAGCTGAAGCAATTTTGGAGTATTTCAGGACGGCGGAAGTAAAGTAGGAGCTTTCGGAGGTTTCGGAGGATCCGGAGGTTTTGGAGGTCAGCTTTCAGGTTTCGTGCGAGTCCTTCGAACCCTAGCTTCTTTTCTTCTTGAAGGTCCAATACACCGGCACTCCCGCCAGAATCACCAGCGATCCAACCACCGAGTTCCGCACGTTCGCCGTGAATGTGTAGAAGAGCAAAACCGCGCTTGCGGCAATGAACAACGCCGGAACCAGCGGATAACCCCATACCTTGTACGGCCGTTCGGCGTTCGGTTCCCTGCGTCGGAAGATAAATATGGAACCTGCCGCAAGCATGTAGAACAGCCACTCAGCAAAGAGCGTCAGCGAGAACAACTCGCTGAACGTACTCGCTAACAGGAGCAGTGCGATCGCGAGGATCGCCTGGACAACGATGGCGTTCGAAGGGGTCCGGAAGCGCGGGTGGACCTGGGCGAGACCGTGGAAGAAGTAACCGTCACGCGCCACGGCAAACGGCACACGAGCTCCAGTCAGCGTGCTGCCGTTCAGGGTCACGATCATCGAGAGGGCCATCCCGGCGGAAACGATCGCCGCCCCCAATCCCCCCAACACCAGAAACATCACTTGTGACGCGGGACGGTCAGCAGCCGCAAGTTGACTGGCCGGCATTACGTACTGAACTGACGCGTTCACCAGGATGTAGAGCACAGCCACGGTGGCAACGCCCGCGATAAGCGCGATTGGCAGGCTGCGCTGCGGGTTGCGGATTTCCGATGAAACCGTCGTGACGAGGTTCCAACCGTCATACGCCCAAAGGGCGGCGATGAGAGCCGCCATGAACCCGGCAAACCCTCCCGGTATGTAAGGCAAACCCGACCCCGGAGCCAGGTTGTCGTTTGGTCCAGTGAAAGTCGTACTGAAATTGGCGAACGTGCCACTCGCGTAACTGAACCCGACGACCACGATCCCGACGATGATCGCCACTTTTAACAGCGTGAAGAAGAGTTGGAACTCGCCAGCCTTTTTCACACCGATGTAGTTGATGAACGAAATCAGAATCACGGCCGCAATCGCGACTAGCTGGCCATAGGTGACTTTGAAAGGCACGGAGAAAGCCACATTGGGGAGAAAGGCCAGCGCCGGAAACGTTCCGAGAATTCTGACGAAGCCGGTCGAAATCGTCGCCATGGAACCGGGCTTCGCTACAAGAAAGTATGTCCACGCGTACAGAAAACCGCCCAGCGGGCCATAGCCGTCACGCATGTAGACGTACTCACCGCCGGCTTCAGGCTTCATTGCGCCGAGTTCGGCGTAGGTGAGTGCCCCGAAGAACGACAACAGGCCGCCGACTATCCACGCCAGATACACAAGGCCGGATGAGCCGGCGGCCTGCATCATTTCCTTTGGGACCAGAAAGATGCCGCTGCCGATGATTGTGCCGACGACGATCGCGCCAGCATGGCTAACCTTCAGGTCGCGAGCCAACTCGCGGCCTTGAGATGTCGTGCTGGTGCTCCGAACGGCGGCATCAGGCATGGACTTTATCTGACTCTTCGATTTCCTTTCTGGTCGGGGTGCCGGTGAACAACAGACTGGCCGCGTAACCCACTGCGAATGTGAAGATGCTACCAAGAGCTACGTACCACGTAAACGGGACCTTGGTGAACTGCCACAAATATACGTTCAGCACAAAGCCGCACAACATGCCGATCATGGCTCCGCGCTCATTTGCCTTTTTCGTCAGGACCCCCAGCAGGAAGACGCCAAGAAGTGCGCCGTAGGCCACTGAGGCGATCGACAGGCCCATTTCGACCACCTTGCCGCCTTTACGCGACAGGATAGCCAGCACGAAGAGAATGATGCCCCAGGCTACCGTCGCCACACGCGAGAGGAACACCCGGCGGTCCTCGCTCGAATTCGGCCGGATACGTGCGTAGAAATCGATGATTGACGTGGAGGCGAGCGAGTTCAACGCAGCGCTGAGATTTGACATGGCAGCCGCCAGAATCGCGGCGATCAACAAGCCACTAATGCCATGCGGCATGTTGGTGACGATGAAGGTCGGGAAAATCTTGTCCGTTTTGGTGAAGGCTTCGGCTGGCGGCATCAGTTTGTAGAAAACGAACAGCATGGCGCCAACGAGCAGGAACAAGCCAAATTGGAACAGCACGAATACGCCGCTCGAAAGCAATGCCAGCTTGGACTGCCTCTGGCTCTTGGCGGCAAGCAAGCGCTGCACGATTAGTTGATCTGTGCCGTGGCTGGCTGTGGTCAGGAAAGCTCCGCCGATAACACCCGACCAGAACGTGTACGTCTTGAAGAAGTCCCACGAGAAGTCGAATACGCGGAACTTGCCTGCTTCTCCTGCGACAGACTGGATCGTGGACCACCCACCGGGTACGCCATGCAGGATGGTGAAGAACCCAACCACGGTGCCCGTCACATAGATCGCCATCTGCACGACGTCCGTCCAGATGACCGCGGCCATACCGCCTTCGAACGTGTAAATCAGCGTGAGCAGCGTAACAATAGCAATTGCCGCTACGTCGCGTCCGAAATCACCGAAACCAGCCAGCATGCTCGAGAGAGCGATTGCAACGACGATAGCTACCGCGAACACGCGAACGCCCTCGGCAGCCGCGCGGGTTATCAGGAACAAGCCAGCCGTCAGAGACCGCAGCTTCTGTCCAAAACGTCGTTCAATGAGCTGATAGGCCGTGAACAGGTCGCCACGGAAGTAATGCGGTATGAGCAGAAAACTGATAATGAACCGACCAACAAGGTAGCCGATGACGATTTGCAGGAAGCCGAAGTCCTTGTCGTATGCGAGCCCAGGGACGCTGATGATCGTCAGCGTGCTGGTTTCCGCCGCCACGATGGACAGCGAAATCGCCCACCAGGGAATGCTCTTGTCCGCGAGGAAGTAATCCTTCAATGACCGCTGCTTCTTGCGGAAGCGGAGGCCAAAAATCGTAATGCCAGCAAGGTAAATTGCAATGATAACGAGATCCAACGCGTTCAGGCCCATGATGGGTACGCTCTCTCCTGTTCTGACCAACTCTCGACCCTCTACACGTATGCCGTGCGCTCGGAACAGTCGAACTGCGAGTCGGGTATTCAGGTCATTATCGCATTCAGCTTCTTACACGAACAGAACTGATTGTGCGCACGGCGTGGCAGGCTATAGCTCGCGTTGTTCTGGCTTCAACTACTCTCCTATGGCAAACTCCCATCATGGCACTTTATCTGGGAATTGACGGCGGCGGGACCAAGACCATCTGCACGGTGGGCGACGAGAATGCGGTACTCGGCACTGGCACTTCGGGCGGCAGTAATGTGATTCGGCTGGGCGAACCGGAGGCACGGAAGTCGGTGCAAACAGCCATTCTGAGCGCGTGTGAGGCGGCCAGCGTCCAACCAGCCGACGTCGAACGAACCTGCATCGGTGTGGCGGGAGCGTCGGTCCCGCAGGTCCGCGAGGCGATTCGCCGATTTATCTCAGAGATTGCTGGCGGTGAAGTCATTGTTGTGGGCGATAACGAAGTTGCACTGGAAGCTGCGTTCAGCGGTGCCCCAGGCGTGATAGTCGCGAGCGGCACCGGTTCCATTGCTTACGGTCGAAACGAACACGGCCAAACAGCGCGGGCCGGAGGACACGGTTTCGCGATCTCCGACGAGGGCTCGGGTCACTGGATTGGTCGCGCCGCAGTGGTCGCCGCCATGCGCGCTTTTGATCGTCAACAAGACACCCAGCTCCACTGCTACATTCAGGACGCATTTCAGGTCGAGACGCGCGAGCAGGTCGTTAAGGTCGCGAATGCCACGCCACCACCGAACTTTGCGCGCCTGTTCCCTCTCGTGGTGCAAGCAGCCGAATCTGGTGACACTGTCGCATCCGAAGTACTGGCGCGAGCTGGCGAAGAACTTGCGGAATTGGCCATCATCGTCTTGCAAAAACTCTGGCCGGACAGCACTGTCCCGCGCGTCGGCATAGTAGGCGGAGTCTTCCAGAACTCAGCCGCGGTGCGCCGAAGCTTCCAGCGTGCGCTTCTTTCGAAATATCCTCAGGCCAACGTCAACGTTTCCGTTGCGGAGCCTGTTGCAGGAGCGCTATCGTTGGCGCGCAAAGGCACGCAGCAGACCACTTCGGCAGGTCAGCGATAGCACGACAAAGAGCCCTGGTCGAAAACGTCGATACACGAGAACTGAACGAGGACGCCGCACTGGCTCGATTGGCGACCCGGGACGTGAGCGCTGCCGAGATTGAACAACTCGCGACCAACTCTCATCTGCTGGGTTCGCGCAAGGTGATGCTAGCTATCGCACGGCACGTCCACACGCCAAGACGCATCGCCATTCCGTTGATTCGCCAATTGTTTGCGTTCGAGTTGATGCAGGTTGCACTAACACCCGCGGTCCCTGCCGACATAAAACAACTCGCTGAGGAATGCATTCTGGCGAAGCTGTCATCGATCACCTTTGGTGAGCGCCTCACGCTCGCGAAACGTGCTTCAACACGCGTGGCTGCTGCCCTGCTGCATGATCCGGAGCCTCGAGTGCGGCACAGTGCGCTAGACAATCCTTACCTGACCGAGTCGTACGTTACGCGCGCCATTCTGAAGGCAGGAGCCTCGAAAGCATTGCTGCAGGCCGTCAGTCATCATCCGAAGTGGATGTGCAGGGTAGAGGTTAGGCGCGCGCTAGAAAGTCTCGACAATGCCCGCCACGCGAGTCCAGCACAAACCGGCCGTCCGCCCGGCAACTGATGTCCGACAGTTGTGGGATAGAACAAGTTGTGGGATACAAGTCAGCGGTACAGCCTGAAGTCGACGCTGACGTTGATCTCGCTCGCAACTGGCTTACCGTCAACCGTGGCAGGTTCGAACTTCCACTTCTTGGCGGCGTTTACTGCGTTCTTGTCCAGACCCTTGTCCAGCCCGCTGTGCACCTTTACGGTTTTCACTTTCCCTTTTTCGTCGACAGTAAGGGTCAGAATGACGGTGCCTTCAATCCTGGCTTCTCGAGCGGCATCGGTGTAGCCGGGATCGCGCCCGGAAATAAACTTTGCCTTCGTCGTTGCAATTGCTTGTTGCGGGGCTGTTGTCTGTTGATCCTGAGCGCCTAATGCAGTGGGCGCACTCAAGGCGATTGCAAGCAGAAATGCAGCAAGCGGTTTCCGGTTCATGTCGATTTTGAAGGACGACGGCTGCAAGTTTCAGGGCGAGCACCGTACTGTGTCAACACTTTTGGTTACCGAAGTTCAGAGCCTACAGTGCCGTTACCTAAGTCCGTCCGGTCGGACAGTCCTGGTTATCACTCTCGAAATCTTCACGTGCAGTCGGGTGTAGAGCTACAAACGTTCCACAGCGCCGCGAAGGACCCTGAAATTTAAACGGGTTTTCGGGTGGGCGATGCGAACGGCGGGCCATCGATATCCTCTCTCTCGCAAGTAGTCTGGCCCCCAACAAAGCAGCAGTGCAGTAGCGAGTACAGTGAACGATTGCCTCGGCCTCTCGGATCATCGGGAGGCCGGTTTCTTTTCAGTTCGAACTCGGGTCGAAGCCACTTTGCAAGTTCGGGTCAGGAATCTCCGGTCTTCGTTGAGTCCATCACAACGCCACGGAACTTGCCCGGATCTGCATGGCTCGCTCATACACTTTCACGTACTCTCTTGCGGAAGTTCCCCACGAATAATCCTTTGCCATGCCGTTCAGCATGATCTTTCGCCATGCTTGCTGGTCTTTGAACGCATTGAGCGCAGCGCGAACTGTGTTGTAGAGAGCTTCCCCGCTGTATTCGCTGAATTTGAAGCCGGTGCCCTTGCCAGTCTTCGGATCCCAATTCTCAATCGTGTCGTCCAAGCCGCCCGTCGCGCGTACGACAGGCACCGTTCCGTAACGAAGCGAGTAAATCTGATTCAGCCCGCAAGGTTCATAGCGCGAAGGCATGAGGAACATATCCGCACCGGCCTCAATCTTATGGGCGATCACATTGTCATAAGCTACTTTGACCAGAATCTTGCCGGGAAACTGCTTGCTGAGACGGCGGAACATGTCCTCATATTCCTTGTCGCCGGTGCCCAAGGCGCAGATCACCAGTTCTTCGCGCGCCAAGCGGTCCATCACGAGTGAGATCAGGTCAAAGCCCTTCTGCGCGGCAAACCGAGACACAATGCCAACAACGGGCAGTCTAGGATCGACGTTTTCCGCCCCGAAGGTAGCCAGAAGATCCTTCTTGTTGACTGCTTTCCCGGAAAGGTCGGCAACCGAGTAATTCGCCGCGATGAACTTGTCGCTCTCAGGGCTCCACTCGTCGTAATCGACGCCGTTCAAAATACCGGTTACGGTCGCAGCACGGCTTTTCAGAACGCCTTCCAATCCAAACCCGTACTCAGCGGTCTGAATCTCCTGGCTGTACCTTTTGCTGACGGTGGTGACGAAGTCCGAAAAAACCAGCGCTCCTTTGAGGAAGTTCACCTTCCCGAAAAACTCGAGCTTCGTCATGGTGAACAGGTCCCACGGAAGCATCAGCAAAGGCAAAGTATCAGGCGGAAACAATCCCTGGTACCCGATATTGTGAATGGTGAAGACTGCAGGTACCCGCACGAAAGCGGGGTCCGATTCGTAAACCGAGCGCAGCAGAATGGGAACAAGCGCCGACTGCCAGTCATGACAATGGAAGACGTTCGGCACTCCCAATATCTTCGAAGCTTCGAGAACCGCCCGGCAGTAGAGCGCATACCGCTCAGCGTTGTCTGGATAGTCTCCTAGCGGCGTTCCATAAAGAGCGTCTCGATCGAAGAACGGCGGATAGTCAATGAAGTAGAATTGCACCCCGGAGTGTTTACCAGCGTCGAGTACTGAGCAGAACCGGTAGGTGTCGTCGAACGGAACGGTCACACTTCGCAACACGGTCGCAGTCTGTTGCGGAAGCCTGGATTGCTTGTAGCGCGGCAGGTAGACCGAGACTTCGTGTCCGAGTTGGGCAAGCGCGTGAGGCAGGGCGCCAACAACGTCCGCAAGGCCCCCGGTTTTCGAATACGGAACACACTCGGATGCCGCGAAAACGATGTGCATCGGTACGCTTTCCTCCGGTCGACTGCAAACAATTCGGGGATTCGGACTGCTCTACGTCCAAACTCCGTGACGGCGCCAAGTGGCGAGACAGGCCCTTGCAGTGGAGCACGAGCACGCATCACGACAGCCCAGCAGAGCTTAACCCTGTGGGCGGAAAGAACGAGTGTAAATGGCTTACGGAAAGAGGGTCAAACCAGCGACGAACGAGGTCGGCGCCCAACAGGTACCCGCAACAGAGATCGTGTCACGAGCAAAGAAAAGCCTCGGTCAAAATTTCCTGGCCGACCGCGGCGCGGCTCAACGGATCATCGAAGCACTCGGTGACATCTCGCAGAAAAAGGTACTGGAGATCGGCCCCGGCCGCGGAGCACTCACAGACCTCCTTATCCCCCGCACACCACACCTGATCGCCATTGAGCTCGACCGCGTTCTCGCTGCGCAACTTCGAATGAAGTACGCCAACATGAACAACGTGGAGGTGATCGAGGCCGACTTCCTCGACGTGGACATCGCTTCCCTGCTAGGGCCACGGCCAGGCACCACAGTCACCGGCCTCACGCCTCAGCCTCCGGATAAAATTCGCGCCGTTGGCAATATCCCGTACTACATCACGTCTGACATTCTGCTGCGAATCTTCGATTGTCATCGCTTTTTCGAATCAGTTGTCATCATGGTCCAGCAGGAAGTTGCAGATCGTATCGTAGCGAAACCAGGAACAAGCGACTATGGACTGCTCTCGGCTACCTGTCAGCTCTACGCTCGAATTGAGAAGCTTTTCACGCTTCCTCCTGGCGCGTTTAGCCCACCGCCGAAAGTGCATTCTTCCGTTCTGCGCCTGAACATCGACCCCAAGTTTGAACGTCTCTCCGTCGAACCGCAGCCGTTCGTCGACTTTCTCAAACTCTCTTTTGCGCAAAAGAGGAAAACGCTCGTCAACAATCTGAAACAGCGGTATCCCGATAAAGGTGTCCGTGTAGCTCTTGAGAAGGCGAAGCTCCGTTCCGACGTCCGGGCTGAAGCCCTGCCGCTCGAAAGAGCTGCAGCAGTATTCCGGTCATTGAAGCCTGAACCGACGCAGGACTGACAGCGTTCCGGATGTGGTTCCTGGCCTCGAACTTGGAGTAAGCTTTTGCATGGAGGCGCGCATGGCCACATCCGTTCGCACGGCTGCCGTTGCAGGTCAGTTTTATCCCCATAGCGCCGACACTCTACTGGCCGACATTCGGGAGTACACAGCTCCGGAGGGGAATCGGATTCGTGCCGTTGGCTGCGTCGTGCCGCACGCTGGCTACATCTACTCGGGCCACGTTGCAGGCGCCGTTTACGCCCGTCTCGAGCTTCCGACTCGTTTCATCATCCTGTGCCCGAATCACACTGGGCTGGGAACGCCGCTCTCCATCATGAGCCAGGGAGCTTGGCTCACGCCATTGGGCGAAGCGCCGATCGACACGGATCTCGCATCACTCCTCAAAGAGGAATGCGACCTGCTAATCGAAGATCCTCTCGCTCATCGAAACGAACACGCGATTGAGGTCCAGGTTCCGTTCCTTCAGGCGCTTGTGCCTTCGTTCACCTTCGTGCCCGTTACGGTCGGGACGTCTCGTTTCGATGCTCTCGAACAACTCGGTCGTACAATCGGTGTAGCCATCCGGCATGAGTCGGAACGCATTCTCGTGATCGCTTCCAGCGACATGAACCACTATGAGTCCGACTCGGTCACGCGGATCAAGGACCGACGAGCCATCGATCCGATACTTGCCCTCGATCCTCGCGGGCTGTGGGAAGCCGTCACGCGACACAACATCACCATGTGTGGCTTCGGCCCGACTGTGGCCATGCTGACAGCCGCCAGCGAACTGGGAGCAACGGAAGCGACGTTGATCAAGTACGCCACCTCCGGTGACGTCTCGGGAGATCGCGACATGGTCGTAGGCTACGCGGGCATCGCGGTCAGCTAATTGTCGATCGGCATACAACAGAAAAGCCCAGTCGACGCGCGTGACCGGGCTCCTTGGCAATCGAGAATGTGGTCTCAGTGCATCGAGCCAGCCATGCTATCGCTGGTGGGAGCCTTTCTGTCGGCCGAAGTGATGTCGACGGTGATCATGAAGCCGTTCGTGCCCCTGCTTTCGAAGGCACGCTCGCCTACGCGGTAGGCCTGAAGCTCGGCCGGCATCATGATGAACCCTTCGTTACGCGGCGCGCCGAAGTACCGCACATTGCGCAGTACGGCGGGCTTGCCCGCTACCATCGCAGAATCGGTCTTCTTCAGCCTTATTTCGGCTGTTTTGCCGCCGTCGAGAGTTGCATGTGCTCCGTGCGGTGTCGCCTGCCAATTCACCGTGCCCTCGGCAGTCTGAAACGACTTCCACTTCACTGGAAACAGCTTCGGCAGGATCGCACCCAACGCTTCGCGCTGAGCCTTGGTCGTGTTCTTGTCAAAGGTTACGACCGCCCATTCGGTCTGGCCGTCGCCAAAGTCGTCGCCCAAATCGCCGGAAACCCAGAACTTGGCCCCATCGAGCTGCGTGGCGCCGTGGTGGCCCTTGTTGATCTTGTAAGCCATGTTGAACTTGCAGAAGTGTTTGCCGTCGTGTTCCTGATGCGCTGCCGGTTTGGTATTGAAGTAGCACTGGCAAAACATCGGACATGTACAGGCTTCGATCGCCGTCGCGTTCATTGCCCATCCGCCCTTGCCAGCCGTACCCGCACCGACAGTAAGCACCACTAACGCTCCTATCGTGAAGAGACAAACGAGTCTTCGCATGCCATCCTCCTCTGGTGCACGTTGGACCCTAAGATACTGCGGGTTCCGCGAAGAGTTTTCTGCGTTTAGGAGTGGCTCACGAATGTGTTAACCGCTACTGCGGCATCAGCAGGAACGCTCTCGTTCCGGCCTGATGAATGTGGATGTCGCCACGAGTTTCCTGATTTCGGTTGGTGCCGGTTTCGAGAATACCGAATGCGATAATGGCGCCTTTGACGTTGATGCCGAAGGCGCCGGTCAGCACAAGGTTGGGAGGACCGGTCACGATTGTGTTCAGGTCTACCATGCCGGTGGATGCGCTCCACAGAAAAGCGCGAGTGCCGAGCGAGCTGCCGGATTGACCGACTACCTGGCCTGCATTGTTCATGCCGAATGCTTCGCTGTAGGTGCCTCCGGGCAAAGAACCGAGTGGCTGCATTCCAGTTGTCTCGGTCCAGAGGAATGCGCGGACGTTGCCGTTCTGTTCGGAAGCGCCGACGACTCGGCCCGTGTCGTCGATGAAGTTAGCCCGACTTGCGGAGTCACCTGGCAATGTGCCAAGATTGCGAAAAGCGCCACCGCTCCACAGAAACGCTCGCGGCCCTTGCGGAGTGTTTGAAAATCCGACGACCTGCCCAAGGTTATTGATGGCTCGCGCCTCGCTCCAAGTGGAGTTGGGCAAGCCTCCGATATCCTGCACGGTTCCATTGCTCCAGACAACAGCGCGAGTGCCCGAATTGCCGACGATCTGGCCGCTGTCGTTGATCCCATATGCCTGGCTGGAATTCGCACCGGCAATGGTGCCCAGATCTCGCAGCCCACCAGACTCGGACCACAGGAACGCACGCATGCTCGACCCGGTGTTGGAAGTTCCCACGACCTGACCCGCATTGTTGATCGAGAACGCCTCGCTGATGTCGCCGCCGGGCAAGGTTCCCAAATCGCGCATGCCTCCGGCGCGCCGCCAGAGAAACGCGTGACGCCCGGCCCCATACACGAACCCTGAGCCCCCAACCACTTCGCCATTCTCGTTGAGCTGATGCACGCGCGCGCTGCCGCCCCGAAGGGTTCCGAGATTCACCGCAACGTACGTCTGTGCCAGCGCCGGAGCGGCGAGACAGGCGATCACCATCAACAGCAAGCATCTTTCGACCGATACACAGCGCGTGCGCATTTCCACTCCCTAAAACCCAAACGTTACCGTCGTGGTGGCCCCGGTCGACACGGTAGCAGTTTTGCTTCGAGTGACATACCCCGATTTAGCGACCGTGATGGTGTAGCTTCCGATCGGTATCCACGGACTGTAGTAGTAGCCGCTTGTATTCGTTGTCCCACTGACGGTTGTTGCGATCACCCCGCCCTTCACCGTAACGGTCGCACCGCTGACCGCTGTACCGTTAGCGAACGTCGCTCTGACTGTGATCTTGCCAGCAGTTGCTAAGGGGATGTTCAGCGTAGTTGTTGCACCGCCGATCACGTTGGCCTTCAACGTTCGCGTCAGATATCCCGTGGCGGATGCTGTGATGCTTTGCGAACCGGTAGTCACGTTCCTCAAGGAGTATGTTCCCGTGCTGCTCGTGAGAGTGGACCCGCCACTCCATCTCACGGTTGCGTTGGCGATCGCGCCACCGGTCGAGACGTTCGTCACTCTGCCCGTTACGGTGCCGGTCGGCGCCGAGAGGGTGAAGTTCGCCGTCGATGTCACGCCGCCCGAGATCGTTACGTTCTGCGACTGCGTGGTGTAGCCCGTTGCTGATGCGACAAGTTGGATCGTACCCACGGGAACTTTCGCAAAGCTGAATACGCCGCTGGTGTTAGTCGTCGTGGATCCGCCGCCATAGCTCACTGACGCGCCAGCAATCGCCGTGCCTGCCGCGTTTCGAACCGTACCGCTGACAGCACCGAAATTTGCAACGAGCGTGATCGCGGGGGCTGTGGTTGTTGCGCCCGCTGTAACATTCGCCTGTACAGACGACGCCGTGTAACCGACGGCGGACGCGGCTAGGGTGATCGCCCCCGCCGGCAGATTCGCGAGCGTGTAGCTGCCCAGGGAACTGGTCTTTGTACTCTGCCCGGCGGCAGTTACCGTTGCTCCGGAGATCGCCGCAGCAGCCGAGTTCTTGACCGTTCCGGTGACCGCTCCCGGATTGATTGGAGCAAGCGCCAGCGTAGGCGCGGAAGTGGTCGCTCCGGTTGCTACGGTCACAGAACGTGAAGCGTTTTGATAGCCAGCGAGCGAGGCCGACAGAGTCACCGTTCCAGATGGGACATTCGTCAAGTTGTAAGTTCCGTTCGAGAACGTTGTGGCACTTGCTCCACCGGCCGTTACGGTCGCACCGCCAAGCGCAGCACCGGAAGAGTTCGTTACGGTTCCGGTCACGGTTCCGGAAGTCGGGGCGGACGCGGTGATCTGAATGATCTTCGCAACCGATGGCACCCCGGCGGTGTTGAGCAGGAACAGCATGTAATACCCGGGCGGGGCGACGTTGGGGCTGGCGGGAAATGTCACGTTCAGGCCACCAGTCGTCTGGGTGAAGCTGACTCTCATGAACCGCTGGTTCTGTTCCAGTGTGTGCGTAGTCGAACCCAGGGCGAGCAACGTCACTTTGGAAATGCTCGTGGCGTTGGGTGTTCCGATTAGGACGGTCTGGCCGTAACGGGCAGTGTTGGGTGCCGAACTGATTGTCGGTCGCGCTCCGGCGAAGAGATACGGCGGCGAAAATATCTGGTAAGTTGGGCCAGCAACATTGCCGCCACCCGAAAACACGCGGCCATCCGGCAGCAGCAGCAGCGTGGAATGATAGCCACGGAACGCCCCGATGCTGGCCATCACCGTCCATTGTCCAGTCGCGGGATCCCACATTTCCGTTGGGTAAACAGGGGTGCTCGAGTTGTCGAACCCCGCTCCACTGCTGCCGCCTGCGACGAACACCTTTCCGTCGGGTAGGGCGACGGCGCTATGTTGCCGGCGTGCGTAGTTCATTGCTCCGGTGTACGTCCACGCCGGCGTCGAGCTGTTCAGGTTGATGATCTCGGCTGTGTTCGTCGGAGGATCGCTCCCACCGACCATCAGCACCTTGCCGACGTCGTACATGACGCCGGGTCCGTAGTCTCGCGTCCCGCTGAATTGCATGCTCCCGACGACAGTCCACGCGCCGGTGCCCGAGATGTCGAGGTAACGCGTCGTGCGACTGGGTCCCGCGTTGAACACCTTTCCATTAGGAGCGACAAACATCGCTGGATACAGCGGCGTCTGCAATTGTGCCGTAGTCAGATCGCGCCATGAGTTGGTGGAAACCTGATAGACCTGAGCGAGCGGGTTGGGCGAGGTGTTAGAAGTCATGTCGCCCGAGACCACAAGCACATCGCCGTTGGGCAGCAGCGTGTTCGTGGGATACCAGCGGCCTGCGTTCATGTCGGGAACGGCAGTGAACGAATTGCCGCCGGGATCGTAGATGAGAGCTTGCGGGTAACCGGTGTAATCGGCGATGTGCCCGCCGGCGATAAACAGACGCCCGTCCGCCATGAGCGTATGTCCACTGCAAAACAGTTCAAAAGGCGCGATCGCAGCGGCCGTGACGCTGTTCGTAGCTGGGTCCCACACCCGCGGGTATAGCGAATCGGAATAGTAGGAAAAGAAGAGTACCTTCCCGTTCGGTAGCAGCGTCGTGTGAATCGGGATGTAAGGTAAGGTTTGCAGCGCAGACCACTGGCCGGTCGTTTGAGCGCGAGCGCAACAGGCAAGTACAAGGACAGCAACAATGAGCCGCCACGATCGGTAGCTCAACAACGCACGGCAGCAGCCCGGAAACATGCCAAGTAAGAGCGATGCACTGGGTAGAGGGGTTGCAGCCGTTTGCTCCGGCAATTACAAATGGGGACGTATTGACTCTTCTGCTCTGCCCTTGTTTTGTAAGGGTACCCGCCTACACCCAAATTAGATCAGATACGTACTACTCGGCTGGTGTGCTTACTCCCTGCGGTAGAGCAGGTCGCGCATCGCTTGCCTTCGGGCATCGTTCGCTTCGGACTGGGTGCGGCGCTCGTCAGCGTCCAGGCGTCGGTGGCCTGCCGAATCGTTTGTCTCTGCTTCAGTGCAATCAAGGCAGCGGTTGGCAAAGCCGGGCTTATCCGGCCTGAGTTCAAATTCTTCGCCGCAAACAACGCAGACTTTGATCGGGTAAGGCATTCACATCTCCAAGGCGAAGCAAGGCGGTTGATCAGTTCCGCCCCGCTGTGACAAAAGATGGTGGGCTAAGGGTATCAAATGCTCGTCGCTAGTCAACTTGCTCGAGACAGTTTTCCTCGCCATAACAGCCACAGGACAGTCGCGACCATTCCAATCCAGCCCAACATCCTGATCGCTGCGGCGATTTGCGTATCGTGTTGCAGCAGACCGAGGCTGGAGAAGATGTTGTACCAGTCGTGGCCACTGCCTTCCGGGTCACCCACCGTGACGAGTGGAAGAACCTGCGCGCGCGCATCGGCCATGTACGTGGCGGTGTAGAGGAAGTTCTCGAACAGCGCGAATGTGCTGAAGGCGAACCCGGTCGTGTGCCGATGCGTGAAGAAGTAGGCCGCGAGCAGCGCCGGGACGAGCCACTGAAGAAGCGTACCTCCCCAGAGTCCGAGCGTCGGGCCGAACCAGCCGAAGAGCAGATGTCCGCCTTCGTGAATGACCAGGTTGACGTTGTCGATGAAGAGGAAACCGGTGTCGTTCATGGCCGCGTAGAGCATGAACAGGCAATATGCCGCGGCCCAGAAGGTCGCCGCTGCCAAGGAGATGGGATGCCAATCTTCTTCGGTGATAGAGCGCAGAATGTCGAGCATCGGTGACTTGCACGCTAGCATCAGCAGAGCACTTTCCGGGAGTGACATTGCGGGTGCGAGAACATCCGACTCGCTGGCGCAAGACTGGAACATGAACGAACAAAAACTCACGTTCGTGCGACCTCGTCCTGGCGTTTTCATCAAAAGAATATGGGTTTTACCGGCATTCTTCCCGCTGCAAGCACTTCATCTGTCGTTGAGGCACCCGCTGTTGCTCCCGCGTTACCAGCATGGTTGCTGGACATCTCTCGTATCTACCTGGAGCCGGAGGTTTATGAGCACCGGCGTGGGCGCGAGGTTCTCGCGAAGTTCCCCGGAGCCGAGCTGATCGAAGTACCTTCGCACTGGAAGATCCCCACGCTCTACGGCAACGAGGGCTCCGTGGACGAGTGGATCACGAACAAACGCGAGGTGCTCGTGCTGGGCGTTAAGAAGTCGTTGACCGCCCGCCCGAACTGCCGCAGTTCCGATTTCATTGCGCCGTCGCACTCGAACGGTTGCGCGATGGCTTGCTCCTACTGCTACGTTCCGCGACGCAAGGGCTTCGCCAATCCCATATCGCTGTTCGTCAACATCGAGCAGATCATGGGATATCTGCGACGCCACGCCGCGCGCCAGGGAGTGAAGACCGAGCCGAACCAGATCGATCCCAACTTCTGGGTCTACGACATCGGCGAGAACGGCGACTGCTCGGTCGACGCGATGCTCTCCGAGAACGTCCGCGACCTTGTGCGCCTTTTCGCCGAGTTGCCGAATGCCAAGGCCAGCTTCGCCACCAAGTACGTCAATCGCGCCCTGCTCGACTACGATCCGCAGCGGAAGACGCGTGTGCGCTTCAGCCTGATGCCCGCGAAAGTCGCTCAAGTGGTTGACGTCCGCACATCGCCCATCGCCGATCGCATCGCCGCGATCAACGACTTTTGGGCAGCCGGGTACGAAGTCCATCTCAACTTCTCGCCGGTCATTTACTACGACAACTGGCTTGAGGACTACCGCCGACTATTCGATCATCTGGCCGACGTGCTCAGCCCCGAGGTGAAGCAACAGCTCGCTGCCGAAATTATCTTTCTGACGCACAACGACAAGCTGCACCAGATCAACCTCGGCTGGCACCCGGGTGGCGAAGAGTACCTTTGGCAGCCCGAGTTGCAGGAGACCAAGTACAGCCAGACCGGCGGACGCAATCTGCGCTACAAGCGCGGCTTCAAGGCCGACATCGTCGAGCAGTTCTGCACGCTTCTCAATGAACGACTGCCAGAATGCAGGATCCGGTATGCGTTCTGAGTCTGGCAGCCAAGGGGCCCCGTATCAACGACGAATGTAACTAAAACGATACTGGGCCTCCCCCTCCCCCGCAGATCAGCCAAATCTAAGTTCTTGCAAGACTTAAATCTGAAAATCTAATCATGACCGATCAGCGTGGCTGTTGCAGAGGTGGGTTACCGCCTCGATAACTCTGATAAAGAGCACGGCCTAGATTCGAAGACTCGAATGTAGCAGCGGATTGCTGCAAGTGAACGACGATCGGCGTTTTGTTACGAATTCGGAACAAGATGACGAGGGGCATTGTTGGTGACGGGCGACATATTCGCCTGTGAAATTCGGCAACTCAGGATGTAAACTGAGCCGCTGAAATTTTCACCTGACATGCCACTACTCAAGCTCAAACCGTCGCACAAGTCTGTTCAGGAGTACTACAAGGTCTTAGGCCAGTACGACCAACTGCACGTTGATCATGAAATGGCCGTTCGCAGCGCCTTCCAAGGGCTGCTACGCACGTGTGCGAAGCAGTTCGACTGGACGCTGGTGCCGGAGTATCCGGTCAGGCGTGCCAAGCAGATCCCGCTGAAAGTCGACGGTGCGCTGCTGGACACCTTTCGCCTGACGCACGGCTTCTGGGAAGCGAAAGATGAGCGCGACGAACTGGAGCGCGAGGTTGGACGCAAACTGGCCCTCGGCTATCCCGACAAGAACATCATCTTCCAGTCGCCGAAACGCGCAATCCTCATTCAGCGTGGGCGTTACGCGTGGAACAACACCATCGTCGACCCCGAGGCGCTGGTCGAAGTGCTGCATCAGTTCTTCGACTACAGCGACCCGGAGATCATGGGCTGGCAGGAAGCAGCCGACCGCTTCAAGGACGAAGTTCCCGAACAGTCACGCGCGCTCAAAGAACTGATCGATGAGCAGCGGAAGAAGAACCGGCCTTTTGTGGAGGCGTTCACGGCCTTCGTGGAGACGTGTCGTCAGGCGCTCAACCCGAACCTGTCGGAAGACGCGGTTGAGCGGATGCTCATCCAGCACCTGCTCACCGAGCGCATCTTCTCCAAGGTCTTCGACAACGAAGACTTCCGCACCCGCAACGTCGTCGCCGTCGAAATCGAAAAGGTGATCGCCGCGCTCATCAAGGGCTCATTCAACCGCAGCGAGTTCCTGCGCCGCCTCGACCCCTTCTACAAGGCCATCGAACTCAGCGCTGCCAACACGACCGGCTACACCGAGAAGCAGGAATTCCTCAATACGGTCTACGAGCGCTTTTTCCAGGGCTTTTCGCCCAAGGAGGCGGACACCCACGGCATCGTCTACACGCCGCAGCCCATCGTGGACTTCATGGTGCGCTCGGTCGAAGACATACTCGAAAAAGAGTTCGGCAAATCGCTCGCCGACCGCGGTGTCCACATCCTCGACCCCTTCGTCGGCACCGGGAACTTCATCACCCGCGTGATGAAAGAGATCGCGGCCAAAAAGAAAAGTGCCCTGCCATACAAGTACCGCGAAGAGTTGCACTGCAACGAAGTCATGCTGCTGCCCTACTACATCGCCAGCATGAACATCGAGCACGAATACCTCGACGCCATGGGCGAGTACGAACCCTTCCCCGGCATCTGCCTCGTGGACACCTTCGAACTGGCTGAACCCAAACAAAGCACGCTCGGCTTCATGAATGAAGAGAACACCGCCCGCGTGCAGCGGCAGAAACAGTCGCCGATTACGGTAATCATTGGGAATCCGCCGTACAACGCGTGGCTGGAGAATGAAAACGACAACAACAAAAACCGTCGGTATCCAGTACTAGAGCAGCGCCTTTCGGAAACGTATCGGAAGGATTCGCGGGCCGGCTTAACAATTGCGGTAAATGATCCCTATGTCAAAGCAATCCGGTGGGCAGCCGACAGAATTGTCGATCAAGGCATAGTAGCGTTTGTCTCTAACAATAGATCG
>DASPIK010000092.1:0-6632 GCA_035629075.1 Terriglobales bacterium
CCGCGCTGCGCGGCCTCGTACTCCTGGCACCACTTGCATACGTCCCTGTTCTTGCCGCCCCTGAGAAACGGCAGTTTGCGGCCGCACCTGACGCAATTCGCCATAATCAAAAGCTACCACAAGGAGGGTAGAGGGCAGATGATAGAGGGTGGAGGGCACATGTAGAGGGCAGAGGGCAAAGGGTAGAGGCAAAGGGTTGAGGGTTAAGAGCGGGCCGAAGAAGTAGGCGTGTCATCCCGAGCGCAGCCGCGTAGCGGCGGAGTCGAGGGACCTTGCGATTCGCGTGCAGCGTCGTGGTACTTCCCTCTGCCCTCTGCCCCTCTTCCCTCACTTAAAGTCCACGGTCAGCGTTCCCTCGATCTGCACCGGTTGCCCTTCGACGACGTAAGGCTTGAACCGCCACTGCCGAACGGCGGTCACCGCGTTCCAGGAAAGCTCGGACGACCCTTCGAAGACCCAGATTCTTTCGACCTTGCCCTCGCGTGACACCAGGACACGCATCTGGACCGGCATTTTGATCGATTCGGGTTCCACGCCGCTTGGAAGTTCGGGCGCGACCTTCGAGGCGAGCAATCCCATCAATATGGCTTCCGAAACCCTGACGCGTTGCGGCACGACAGCGGAAGTGCCTCCGCCCAAGGTTGCGCAACCGCCCGGCGTGGGGCAGTCGCCGCCTGAAGCTTCGGTTCCATTTCGTCTTGCCTGCCAATCCGGCTGAAACTCGGCGCTGTTCGCCACCTGTCCGACGATTCTTTCCAAGCGCTCAAGGCTGGCGCTGTGAACCTGAAAGCTGATCAGGCGATCACGTACCGCCAGCAGCATGTGGGCAGAGTACTGGTCGCGTCCATCAACCGCGGTCACCACGTCTTGGCGCGCAACCTGTGTTCCACCAAATAAAAAGGCATCGGCTCCGCGCACCACCTTGGAACCCTTCGACTTCCCGGCCGCCTTCAGGTACACCATTGCGGTGTTATAGCTGACCCCAATCGTGGAGCCGAACTTCGCTCCCAAAATCATGACCGCGTCCGGAGGTTCACCGGGCACCCCCGCCGCGCGCACTAGCAGCAGGAACAACCTGGTATCCGCAGATGACGAACCGTAGGTCGTCTTCTCGACTGCTTGTCTAGCTTCTTCGGGCGCAATCGTCCACCCGTCCGGAACCCGCATGCTGAAGCCGTACATGCTGTTGGTGTAGACGCCGTCCTCCAGGTCGCCGTTGATCTCGCTATCGTCAACAGCGAAAGCCATGCTGGATGAGAACAGCACCACAACGGCAAGCACGAAAGCTGAAAGAAATCTACGCATGGCGAAACGGCAATTCTATCCCATGTAGCTCAGAAAAGACCGCCTTCTATCGGGCTGCCCGCAAGGCCGCTGAATCCCCCGGCATGCGCCGCGCAAAGTCGTTAGGTTGTGTCCAAACCCGGACACTCTTGAGTACCTCGTATTTGCTACGTCAGTTGTCTGTACCCTTCCGCAACTTTGCGTAATCTGAGTCCTGCGTGTTCTTGTTCCCTATTAGTTCCACGATCGCGCATGTGGACCCCTTGAGCCGTCGATAGTAGATCTTCCCGTCTCTTCCCGCATCCCGCTGAAATACCTTCGGCGAGGTTTGGGGCACGTCGTGTTTGGAGCCGAGGAAACCCTCATTCATCTGACCGAGTACGCTCAGGAAAGAGATATACCGGTCGTGCGGCATATCACAAAGACTCTGAAGGGCGCGATCGGTGAATTCCAGGTTCCGCAGAGTATGGCGCAACTCCTTTCGCTTCCATTGCACCTTGGATTGTGACTTCCCAGGTTCTTCGTTTTTAGGGTCGTTCTGACCCTTGATTTCTTTGCGCTTGTCCTTCTTCTCTTGCCCCTCCAGTTCTGCCGCCATTTCCTGCCGCTCTCGCAGGATTTCTCGCACGGCCTCCTGGTCGGCAGGTGACAGGTCGAGGAACTCCGTCCCACTCAGCTCCAAAGCGATCGCGCACAACTCGCGGTTACGAAGTGCAAAGAGTGTACGTTCCTGCTTGGTTATAGTGCGCGGCTTTGGTGCGAGAGTTGCCTTTCGGGCAGCGGCTCGCGAGATCTCGTCAACATCTCTCCGAAGCTTTTGGACTTCGGCGGCGGATGGAGTCTTGCGAGTCGTTTCGTTATCGAAAAGGGCTTTGAGCATCGCCATGGCCATTGGCGTATCACGTGTCGCTTCTAGCTGCTGCGGAAGGGGGCGCCACGATGTGCTCGGCGAGCCGCTGTTGATCCCAGAAGCCTGCGACACTGCGAGGCTAACCCCGTTGTTCTCTCGCGCAGGAGGACCGGCTTCAGCAACAGGCATCGGAGGTGTATCCGATGACGGTTTTGTAGCCGACGACGACCTGACCGCTGCAACGCCAGAAGACTTCATTTCTGGCATTCTGGCGACATTGGCGATAGTTGCCCTGGGCACGACCGTCGGCGAAGCCGAGAAAGTGGACGGTTTCGCAGTTGGCTTTACTTCGGTTGCTAGCCGCGTAGGTTGATCACCAGGCGCAGCCGACGAGTTCTGAACGGGCAGCTTTGAACTCTGACTTGTGACAGTTGCCACCCTACCAGGATCTTGCTGAGGTACTTCTGAGGTGACTGCCGCTGTTTCCTGCGCTACGTCCGACCCGGTCGACTCCTCTGACTGCTGCTCATCGGGCCAAACGGAAGCAATGATCTCCTGAATGGCTTCGTCGCTCAGGTTTGGCAACACGAGCTTCACACGGGCAAATCGCAGGACATCAGCAGGGATCATCTGCCGCTGCGTAGCAATCAGAATCACCGCTGGGAGGATCTTCTTGTAGTTCGGGGCTCCAAGCTTGACGATCGTGAAAAGTCCGAGCGTAGCCCATCCAATCGGCCCGATCACGGTAGAGATGAGGGAAGACAAACCTGTGAACGCTCCGAAGCCCAACCCGAGTCCCAAGGCTCCGTTGATTGCCCCGAGGAGCGTGGAGCCAAGCAGGTAAACTCCAAAGCCGGACATCTGCGCCGCTCCAAGCGCGGCAAACCCAGTCATCTCCTTTCCAAGAGTGGTGCCGTACTTTTCCGCGAGCGCCTCCGCATGTAACTTAAGTGCCGCGAATTGGGCAGGCGTGAGCTTAGTAACGGCGTCATTCCAGAGCTTCGCTACGATCGCACGCTCCACGGCTTCCGTGTCTGCGCCAGCTTCGTATCTGACCTGGATCTTGTCAGCGAGGTCCCGAACAATTTGGTTGTAAGACTTAGTGGAGCCGAAGGTCCAACTGCCAACAGTACAGAACTCGTCTTCGAGTTTGTTGCGGTTGTCGCTCAACCATTCCAATTTCTGCGCGTCCGATAATTCGCGTAAGCGTATGTACGGAGTAGTGGAATTGATCGTGGGGTCGAAAGACAGGCAGTTCGCGATATCAACCAGTGCTTCCGAGGGAAGCACTTGGAAAATTGGGTCCCGATTCATTTAGAAGTCCTGATGGTGCTCTGGAGTAAGTTAAACGGCTCCAGCGCGTAGGAGTAGAGGTGTATTTGTTGAAATCTGCAATTTCGTAGTCGCGCGGAAATCGGTCGGGGTCTTGCTCTGGAGGACCCTGCGGCGAGGGCTGTTGGGATTTCGTTTGCACAAAACAACGGCTACTCCGAACAGGAGCAGCCGTGATCTTCACCAGTCCTACTGAAAACCTCAGATCCGCATCGGCATGACCACATACCGGTACTTGAAGTCGCCGCTGCCGTTCTCAGCCGGACGCAGTTGACCGGCCGACTGTGCATCCTTGAACTCCAATTGCACGTCGTTGCCGCTCGCAGCTTTCAGGAAGTCGAGCAGGTACTGACTGTTGAAGCCGATCACCATCGGATCGCCCTGGAAGCTCGTTTCGATCGAATCTTCCGATTCGCCGGTCTCGGTCGAGGACGACGAGATGCGGATCTCGTTCTTGTCCAGCCGCAGCCGGATAGCGCCCGAGCGTTCGTCGGCGAACTGCGCCACGCGCTGGATAGCCGAACTGATATCGTCGCAGCGCACCGTCACAACCTTATTGTTGTCGCGCGGCAGAACCGCTTCGTAGTTCGGGAATTGGCCGGTTAGCTGGCGCGCGGTCAGCAGACGGGCACCGATGCGGAAGAACAGCGTCGATTCATCCTTCGCAAACTCAATCGTCTCGACGTCGGTGGCCTGCACCAGCGTGTTCAGTTCCGCCATTGCCTTCTTCGGAACGAGAATCTTCAGGTCGCCATTGATGCCCGTGAACTTGGCGTTGGTGTTCTCGATGTGCGCCAGGCGATGCCCGTCCGTCGCGACCATCGCGATAGACTCCGGCTTGATCACCAGCAGCGCGCCACTCAGGGTGTAGCGCGACTCCTCGCTGGAGATCGCAAAAATCGTCTTTGAGATCATCGTCCGCAGCACTTGCGCCGGGACGTTCACGACTCCAGCCGCCGGAAACGCAGGCAGGCTCGGGAAGTTCGCCCGCGCCATGCCGACCATCTTCGTATTCGACCGCCCGCTGCGGATCTGCACCCAGTGGTTTTCCAGCAGCTTAATGCTGATATCGCCATCGGGCAGAAGCTTTACATAGTCATAAAGCTTGCGGGCCGGAATCGTGCAGGAGCCTTCCTTCTTGACCTTCGCCGGGCAGGATGTCCGCAAGCTTAGGTCGAGGTCCGTCGCCGTAATCGACAAGCGGTCATCGGCGGCTTCGAATAGGAAGTTGGACAGTATGGGTATGGTAGTTTTTCGTTCAACCACGCCCTGCGTCGCCGTAAGTTCTTTGAGCAGATCGAACTTGCTAACCGTGATTTCCATGGCGCCCCTCGCCTCTACTCCTGTCGCTTCCATGATCGCCTCACGAGCACCGTTTAGGCCACGCCGCTGGGCCCGGGCCTAACAGCCTCTATATTTTGCTTACCTTATATACCAAAAAGCAGTAACGAGTAACGTGTAATGCGTAACCAGTAAGGTGGCAATCTAAGCTCCCACCCTCGAGAACGGATGAACGAATGATCGGATGAACGGATAATCTAAGCCCACTTGACCGACGCACTCGAAATCGTTCGCTGATCCGATCCCCCAATGACCCGATCACTCGATGGCCCGAATGTTCAATCATCCAATCATCAAATCATCCAATCATCCAATCTGCTTCATCCGTTGAGTGTCTCCGTAAGCTTGTTCAGCATCCGGTTCAGATCTTTATCGGCCTTGCGCTGTTCCTCGATCTTGTCGATGGAGTGCAGCACGGTCGTATGGTGCTTACCGCCGAACTGACGACCGATCTCAGGCAGGCTGGCATCCGTCAACTGCTTCGCCAGATACATGGCAATCTGCCGCGGGAACACGATCTGGCGCGAGTTGTTCTTCTGCTTGATTTCCTGCACGCGCATGCCAAACTGCTCGGCCACCGCCTTCTGGATTGAGTCGATGGTGACCTTTTTCACCTGCTGGTCAATAAAGTTCTTGAGCACCTGCTGCGCCTGGGTCAGGGTGATCTCCGAACCCACCAGCGACGAATAGGCGACCAAACGGATCAGTGCGCCCTCAAGCTCGCGGATGTTCGACCGTACGTTCGAAGCGATGAATAGCGCCACATCCATGGGAAGCTCGGCGCGCTCCTGCTCAGCCTTCTTCTGAAGAATGGCGACCTTCGTCTCAAGGTCGGGCATCTGGATGTCGGCGATCAGGCCCCACTCGAATCGGCTGCGCAGCCGGTCTTCAATTTCCGCCAGCTCTTTCGGCGGACGGTCGCTGGCGATAACGATCTGCTTCTGCGCCTCGTGCAGCGCATTGAACGTGTGGAAGAACTCTTCCTGCGTCCGCTCCTTCTGTGCCAGGAACTGGATGTCGTCCACGAGCAGCACGTCAACGGTGCGGAATTTGTCGCGGAAGCTCGACATCTTGTCGTAACGCAGCGAGTTGATCATCTCGTTGGTGAACGCCTCGCTCGTCAGGTACCGAATGGACATCTGCGGATATAGACGCTTGACCTCGTGCCCGATCGCCTGTACCAGGTGCGTCTTGCCCAAGCCGACGCCCCCGTAAAGGAAGAGCGGGTTATAAGCCTTCGAAGGCCGCTCTGCAACGGCCCGCGCCGCGGCGTGCGCGAACTGGTTCGCCGCACCGATCACGAAGTTGTCGAACACGTACTTCGGGTTCAACTGCGAAGCGCCATCGAAGTCGAATCGCGCCTGCGAACTGGAAAAGGCGACCGGATGCGACGTTATTGCTGAGTCGGGCCTCGGTGGTGGGGCCGATGCAACTTGCTGCTCAGTCGAAATGAACTCGACATCACGGTACTCAAGCCCCAGGTTATCGATCGCTTCCTGGATCAGGTCGGCATACTTTTCGCCGATGTGCCGGAACTCCGGCGTGGGAACGCTGACAAACAGCTTGCCGTTCTCGGAGTGGCTGTAGCGAGTAGGCTTCAACCATGTGTCGTAAGAATGACGATTAATCTTCTTTTCGAGCGCATCCAGGATGCGAACCCACGGATTCGGACTCGAAGTGGCGCCAGTAGCAGACATATCGAACCAATCAGGCCACTGCCGGTCAGGCGGCCAGAATTAACATCGCGCGCAACGCGGTGGAATTCACACAATTGTTCGCGATCAGGGAACCCAGCGCGGGCCGGCAGCTCGCGCAGACGAATCAA
>DASPIK010000093.1:0-29401 GCA_035629075.1 Terriglobales bacterium
AACAACTGACTCCCCCACTCGCGCCACTGTGTACTTTTGAGTTACAGTATTCGCCCTATGAAGGTACGTAGTGCAGCAGTGTTGCTCCTCCTTTGCTCGCTTTCACCGTTTGCCGCAGCGCAGCAGACGCCGAAGGCTCCCGCGGCCCAGCCAAAGGCCACCGCGCAATCGCCCGACGTGATCGCCGACAAGAAAGCCGCCGTGGCCTGGATTGATCAGCACAGCGCCGAGCTTTCGAAGATCAGCGACCAGGTTTGGGCTTACGCCGAAACCGCGCTGCGCGAAGTGAAGTCGTCGCGCACTCTCGCCGACTACGCCGAAAAGCAGGGGTTTAAGGTCCGGCGCGGCGTCTCGGGAATGCCGACGGCTTTTGTCGCCACCTACGGCGAAGGCAAGCCGGTCATCGGCATCATGGGCGAGTACGACGCGCTGCCCGGCGTCTCGCAGAAAGCGATCCCCACGAAAGAACCGTTGCAGCCCGGCGCTCCCGGCCACGGCTGCGGACACAATCTGTTCGGCGCAGCCAGCATTGGCGCGGCCACGGCGATTAAGCAGCTCATTGCCGACGGCAAGCTCAAAGGCACGATCCAGTTTTTCGGCACGCCCGCGGAAGAGTCCGTGGGCGGGAAGATCTACATGGCACGCGACGGCGTCTTCAAAGACGTTGACGTGATGCTTGCGTGGCATCCGGCGGACGAAAACACCGCCGATACGGAAAGCTCGCAGGCGCTGGTGGACTTCATCGTCGAATTCAGGGGCCGAACCGCGCACGCCGCCTACGATCCATGGAACGCACGCAGCGCACTTCATGCCGCCGAGTTCTTCGTGAACGGCGTCAACGGCCTGCGCGAGCATGTGCGTCCGACCGTTCGCATGCACTACGTCATTGCCAAAGGTGGCGACGTGCCGAACGTCATCCCCGAGTATTCCAAGGTCTGGATGTGGGTGCGTGATTCGAAGCGGACCGGCGTAGAGAACGTGCTCGCCCGCGTGCGCGATATCGCCAAGGGAGCGGCGCTGATGGCCGGAGTCCAGGAAACGTTCACCATACAGGGCGGCGACTACGAGATGAACGTGAACTTCACGGGCGAGCGGCTGATCCACGCGAACATGACGTGGCTTGGCCCGCTTCAGTTCACGCCGGAAGAGCAACAGTTCGCCAAGACCATTCAGCAGGCGACGGGGGTTGAACCTGTCGGGCTTATCACTACGATCAAGCCGTTCGACGAAAAGCCCGGCGAGCCCAGGGGAGGCTCAACCGACGTGGGTGACGTGAGCTGGGTCGTGCCGACTCTGCACACCTCCATAACCACCGCACCCAAAGACGCGCCGTGGCACGCATGGCCTGTGGTCGCGACGGGAGGCATGTCTATCGGGCACAAAGGCATGCTTTATGCCGCGAAGGTTCTCGCCATTACGATGGTCGATTTGTTCGAGGACCCGAACATGCGCCAGGCAATCCGCGCTGAGTTCGACAACAAGGTGAAGGGCCAGCCGTACAAGCCGTATATTCCGCCGGGGCCGCCACCAGTACCGCCGGAGATCATGGCTCAATTCGGAGGCAGTGCGCCCAAGCCGCAGACGGATAAGTGAGGGGGATTAGTAACGAGTACCTAAGTAGAGCCACAAAGCTGAATTTGTTGTGGAGTGCGGCTGACCGGCCACACTGCTTCGTACTCGTTACCAATCACTCGTCTGGTTTAGTACGGCGAGAACGTCAACGTCTTATCTTTCTTCTCCACCCACATGCGTGCCTTGTCGCCGACGCGTTCGTTTACGGTGACGACCACAACGACTCCGCTGCCGCCCTTAGGACTCGCCGAGCCGTCGATTTCGAAACTGCGGATTACTCCCCATTCGCCGCCGGGGCCCCAGTCCTGGTAGAACTCGTTGAACGGGTAATTGGAGTACTTCTGCGGGTGCTGCTTCCACTCCGGATCAGCCATCCAGACACCGTATGCTTTTTCGTAGTCTTTCGCCTGCAGAGCGGTGAAGAACTTGTTGACGACACGCTCCTCCGGCCAATTGCGAAAGACGTACAGCAGCACGCCAATCGCAATCACGGCAACGACAACGCCGGCTATGATCTGCTTCTTCCTGCGATCGCGCTTCGGATCGTACTGCGGTGCTGTGAGAATCGTAGTTGCCATTTCGTAAAGACTATAACCTAAGCACGTAAGAGCTAAAGACCTAAACGCTTTACGGCGCTACCGCCCCAGGTTCCGCTTCGCTGAACACCTCGGCGGTGAAAGCCTCGAGATACGCGCCGTTGAGCCATGCGTCCATCGGAAGGCCCGCTTTCAGGCAGGTCTGAGCAAGGAAGAGTTCCCGGTTCCATCCGTGTTCAATCGGCACCTGCGGCAGCAACAGGCCGCGCTGACCACAATGACTGACGATCAAACCGTGGCGGCCGACCTCAACTTCTTCTGGCTCGATAGGTCGGGCTGGCGACAGAACGCTAATCTCAATCTCCAGTCGACGCGCCTCTTCGGCCGTGACCGGGTAGAAACGAGTATCGTAAAAAGCCGCCGCGACTGCCGTCTCAGCAACTGTGCGCCACAGCGCATACGAATCGATCACGTACCCCACACATCCTCGCAACTGACGGTCGAGGTGAAGTGTCGTAAACGCTCCACGTCGTTGCGCCAGGTGCTCGGTCGGGGGAGTCAGATCAAGTTCCACTCCGCTGAGCGCAGCCTCGATTGCCTGGTGCGCTAACCGAATCAACTGCCCGCGTTCGTGGAAGGAATACTCCCCGGCGCCTGCCGGAGTGAAGCACGGCGAGTTGTGCGGCTCTGAACTCATGGCGAGGTGTACTGAATGTTATTTGTCCTGCTGCGGCTGTCCCGGCAGCGCATCGGCCGGTGCCACCCCGAACTTTTTCGGCCGGCTAAGGACGAACGGACGACGCTTGCGACGGCGCGCACTCGACTTGTCGATCTTCGACCAGAACGCCGCGAAGTAGTCGACCGCCGAAATCAGCGACACAGCAACCATGAACCAGACGGCCATCACGGCAACCAGGTGCACACTCAGCACAAACCTGCCACCGAAAAAGACCCACTCTTTCCAGCCGTGATCCAGAATGGCGGCAACGACGGTGACGATCTGCACCACCATCTTGAGTTTGCCGAGATCGCTGGCCTCGATGGTGAAGCCCTCGGAGGCGGCGATCGCGCGCAGACCGCTCACCAGGAACTCGCGTCCGATCACGATTACTGCGATCCATGCCGGAACAACCTGCGGGTTGAATTGCACCAGGGCCACGAAGGCGGCTGTGACCAGCAACTTGTCCGCCAGCGGATCGAGCAACATGCCCAAGGTGGTGATCTGGCCGCGTCTGCGTGCCAGATATCCGTCTATACCGTCACTGATGGAGGCCGCGATGAACAATGCTGAGGCTATGATTTCTCGCCTTCCATCGGTGCCATGAAACAAGCTGCTGGACAGGATCCAGATAAACACCGGAACAGTGAATATCCGGGCCATCGTGATGTAATTCGGCAGGTTCACAGGTGCTCTCGGGTTTCCCCTACGCACAGATTTGACGCAGATCGAAGCACTAATGTGGTTCGCGCGTCAGATTCCGTGGGAACATTCGATTATCACGCAGCCGAACTGGCAAATCAACGATAGACAAAACTCAACGGCACCTACGCTCAGTGCACGGACTTCACCGGTTTTGGACGACGCTGCGCGGTAGAGTCATCCAGCAGCAGGGTAATCCAGTTTTCGGCCGAGTTGTTCTTCGCCTCCGGCGGGAAGGTGTAGGTCTTCCAGTTCGGATCGGCTGGCGCCATCAGCTCAAACATGATCTTCCACTTGTCGCCAGCGAATCGTTCGCGCGCAATCTGGAATTCGCGCACCTTCTCTGGCATGAATTTCACGGGTTTCCACTGATCGACGCGCGACCAGTTCGCCACCCACCCGGAGTTGTTCCACCAGGTCCACTCCTCTGGCCAGGCGCCATTCTGAAGGGTGCGCTCGCCGATCTTTGCCGACGAATGCAGGTCGTAAAGCTTGCCATCCGCAGGCGCGAGATAGGCGTCGACGGTGAACATGTCGCCCGTAAGCCATTCAATCGCGATATACACGTATCCGTCACGTTGCTTGACGAACACGCGCGCGCGATCACCCAAAGAAAACTGCGCCGCGTCGGACCATTCGCGGTTGCCAAGTTGCCCGTCCACCATGACGGGTGCTTTTGCGTACGGGACACGCACGGGTTCTGCCCATGCAGAGGCGCAGAAAATACTCAGCAGTAATGCAACCAGTCCGGTTCGAGTCATGACCACCGCCCTTTCGTTCGACGCGCAGTATAGCGGCTTCTTCGTGGTGGGAAAATGTCTTTGGGGATCCGGCTTCACCACAAACAAAGAGGGCTAGCGGCTTGACGCCACTAGCCCATGGTTAACCTAAATCCTTGATTACGCGTAGATACCGCGCAGTTTGATCGCGGAAGCCACGCGGTCGATCGCCAGCATGTAAGCGGCGATGCGGTTGTTGACCTTGTGGACTTCGGCGGTGCGCACCACGTCTTCGAACGCAGAACGCATGATGTGCTCAAGCTGCTCGTTGACGACCGATTCCTTCCAGAAATAGCCCTGGCGGTCCTGCACCCACTCGAAGTAGCTGGTCGTGACACCGCCCGCGTTGGCCAGGATGTCGGGCATAACAAACACGCCCTTGTCGGCCAGGATCTCGTCGGCGGTCGCTGTGGTCGGACCGTTCGCGCCTTCGACGATAACCTTTGCCTTGACATCAGCAGCGTTCTTGCTGGTGATGACGTTTTCTGTTGCGGCCGGCACCAGCACGTCACATTCGGTGATCATCAGTTCGGCAGAATCAGCTTTTTCCGCGCCCTTGAAGCCATGGATCGTGCCGTTCTTTTCCTTATACTCGACCAGAGCGTCGATATCGATACCGTTCGAGTTGTAAAGACCGCCATCCCACTCAGCAATGCCGATAATGCGATACCCAGCTTCGTGCATCAGGCGGGCAGCGTTGGAACCGACGTTACCAAAGCCCTGCACGATTACCCGGGTCTCCTCGCGGTTCATGCCCAACTTCTTCATCGCTTCGTCGCAGATGACCATCACACCACGACCGGTGGCTTCGCGGCGTCCGCGGGAGCCGCCCAGCGCGACCGGCTTGCCGGTGACTACGGCCGTGACGGTCTGGCGCATGTGCATGGAGTACGTATCCATGATCCACGCCATGGTCTGTTCGTTCGTGTTCATGTCCGGCGCGGGAACATCTTTCTCGGGGCCGATGAACTCGATCAGCTCAGCGGTGTAGCGGCGGGTCATGCGCTCCAGTTCGCTGCGCGACATCTTCTTCGGATCGCAAATGATGCCGCCTTTTGCGCCACCGAAGGGGATGTTTACGACCGCGCACTTCCACGACATCCAGCTAGCCAGCGCGCGGACTTCGTCGAGCGTGACATCGGGGGCGTAACGGATGCCGCCTTTGGCCGGACCACGGGCAATCGAATGCTGGACACGATAGCCGGTGAACACTTCGATCCGGCCATCATCCATCTGCACCGGGATGTGTACGGTGATTTCCCGCGAGGGGTAGCGAAGAACCTTCCAAAGGCCTTCGTCGAGGTTCAACTTCTGCGCTGCGAGATCAAACCGGGTAGCTTGTGCTTCCCAGGGATTGATCTCCTGTTCCAGCGATATGGTTTTCATCAGTCTCTCCGTATGATTGCCCAGGACCACTTCGGTTGGCCTAACAGCGTGGGAGCCGTCAGCAGACCGCAGCTGAGCTTTATTATGGCAAACTTGGAAGTATAGTAACGGGTACTCAGTCGCGCAATACGCTTGAGACCTGATTCTTAATTCACTGGTGCATGGCCGACCACGTGGGCACGCTCGACTTTTCTCGACTCTGCGATGTACTCAGCCCGTATTGCGTTATCTGGCTGACGTACTCACCTTATATAATGTGCTTTCCCGCCCCAAGCTGATTGTGAACCGGCCCGTGGCGGAAGCATTCTGCCACCATGATTCAGCCTAGTTTTGAAGATTTCAGCCGCCTGGCAAGGCAGCATACGCTCGTACCGGTCGTGAAATCGGTTGCTGCGGACCTGCTCACGCCAGTTTCCGCATTCCTGGCCGTTGCTTCCGGCGAGCCAAATGCCTTCCTGCTCGAGTCGGTGGAAGGTGGCGAAAAGATCGGTCGCTATACGTTTCTGGGTGTGCGGCCCTATATGACAGTGACTGGCCGTGGTAAAGACATTTTCATTCACCGCGGCAAAAAGCGTGAGCGCGCACAGGGCGACTTGTTCGAGACGGTCCGCAAACTTCTTCGCGAGCACTCACCAGCCCAGATACCCGGCCTGCCTCCTTTCACGGCAGGCGCAGTCGGCTTCTTTTCTTACGACGTAGTCCGCAATCTCGAAAGCCTGCCCAGCTTCGCTAAAGACGACCTTCAGACGCCCGAATGCGTCCTGATGTTCTTCGACCGCGTGCTGGCCTTCGATCACTTGCGTCACGAGATCCACATCATTGCGGCCGCCGATGTCACCAGCGGCAAGCTCAAAAAGGCGTACGACGGCGCGGTAAAGGATATTGCCGCACTGGAGAAGAAACTGGCCTCGGGCCTGCGGATCGCGTCAACCGAGTTCGCTCGCAAAGCCAGGCCTGCGAAGGGCAAACTGAAAGTACACGCGAGCACAACGCAACGGCAGTACGAGAGCGCGGTGAACAGAGCGAAAGAGTACATCGCAGCCGGCGATATCTTTCAGGTCGTACTGTCGCAGCGCATGGATTTCGAGCCCGGCGCGAAACCGTTCGACGTCTATCGCGCACTGCGCACTGTGAACCCCTCCCCGTACATGTATTTCCTGCGCATGGGCAACATGCATGTGCTCGGTTCGTCTCCCGAACTGCTGGTGCGCGTCACTGACCGGAAACTTGAGTACCGTCCGATAGCAGGCACTCGTCCACGTGGCTCGAACGAAGCTGAAGATGTGCGGCTTTCAGAGGAACTCCGGAAGGACGAGAAAGAACTCGCTGAGCACGTGATGCTCGTCGATCTGGGCCGCAACGATCTTGGACGTGTCAGCGAATACGGGTCAGTTCGCGTCCGCGAGCTCATGTACATCGAGCGCTACTCGCACGTGATGCATATCGTTTCTGCAATCGAAGGTAAGCTTCGCGACGGTCTTGATGCGATCGATGCTTTCGCTTCATGCTTCCCTGCCGGAACGCTCACCGGTGCACCTAAGGTGCGGGCCATGGAGATCATCGAAGAACTCGAACCGGTGCGCCGCGGTGTTTACGGCGGCTCAGTGATGTACGCGGATTTCGCCGGGAATCTCGATTCCTGCATCGCGATCCGGACGATGTTCATGAAGGGCAAGAAGGCCTACGTACAAGCAGGCGCGGGCCTTGTTGCAGACTCCGTCCCCGAGCGCGAGTATCAGGAGTGCGTCAATAAGGCACGAGCGGTCGTGAGGGCAGTTGAGTTAGCGCGGGGAGACAAGCAGTGAGAGTCTTTGTTCTTGATAACTACGATTCCTTCACCTACAACCTGGTCCAGTACTTCGGGGAATCCGGGGTGGAAGTGAGAGTCAAAAGAAATGACCAGACCACGATCGAGGAGATTGAGGAACTTGGCCCCGACCGCATCCTTATTTCTCCCGGCCCCTGCACTCCACAGGATGCCGGCATAAGCATGGACGTCATCCGGCACTTCGCGGGCAAGGTGCCTGTGCTCGGCGTGTGTCTGGGGCATCAGGCCATTGGTGCCGTTTTCGGTGGCAACGTAGTGCGTGCCACCAACCTCATGCACGGCAAGACGAGCGAAGTCGAGCACGACGGCCGAACAATCTTTCGCGGAGTAGCTTCGCCCATGACGGCCACTCGCTATCACTCGCTTGTTGTAGCTGAGCAGGATCTCCCTTCTGAACTCGAAGTCTCTGCTCGAACCAAGGATGCTGATGGAACCAGCGTCATCATGGGACTGCGACATAGAAAATACGCGGTCGAAGGCGTTCAATTTCACCCAGAAAGCGTGTTGACATCTGAGGGCAAGAGACTGATCCGCAACTTTCTCGAGCTTTAGTTAGCGGCACTTCTGGGCATATCCGAGAATTCTTCACGCATCAAACCCCATGGCTGCGGGCCTCGTGCCGGCACCGTCGTGTTGTATCTATGACCGTTCCCATAACCGGCCCCGCGGCATTTTCGAACCCTATTGCCTCTTCTTCGCACAATACGGAGCGCGAGGTCGAGCTATACCGCAGAATCTTCGCGGGTTCCAGCGATGCGATCGCCATCATAGGTCCGGATGGACGTTACATTGAACAGAACCCGGCCCATCGAAATCTGATCGGCTACTCCGACGGTGAACTAGCGGGACAGACCCCGGCTATTCACATGGGGCAGGAAGCATTCGGCCGCATCGCCCAGGAACTCAGCGAAAACGGTCGTTGTCGTTGCGAAATCACCAGCCGTAGAAAAGATGGTGAGCCGATTGAAATCGAGCTCTCCGCTTTTTCCATGCGGGACGAGAAAGGTGTCGTGCTTTGTTATGTCGGTATAAAGCGCGACGTGACGGAGCGCAAACGTATCGACAAAGAGCGGGCAGAGTTGCTCGCGCGCGAGCGAACTGCCCGAACGGATGCAGAGGTCGCTCATCATCGTCTGACGAACCTGCTGGAATCGATGACGGACGCGTTCGTCAGCGTCGATCGCGACTGGCATATCACTTACGTGAACAGTGCGGCTGAGAAGATTCTCGGTCGCTCACGTGATGCCTTGTCTGGAAAGAAGCTCTGGGACGAATTCCCGGAGGCCCTCAGCACTCGGTTTTACACGGAATACGCGCGCGCCTTCTCTGAACAGGTTGCTGTCGAGTTTGACGAGTTCTATCCACCTCTCGACAAATGGCTTGAAGTCCGTGCATATCCCTCGGAAGACTCGCTCACGCTCTATTTTCGTGACATAACTGACCGCAAGCGTAGCGACATTCTCCTTACCGGACAGAAGAAAGCGCTTGAGATGATGGCAGAAGGCGCCCCGCTGTCGCGCGTGCTTGAATCGCTCGCGGCCACTGTCGAACGAGCGTCTCCTCGGTGCCTGACGTCCATCTTGCTGCTCGACGGTGACGGCGTCCACCTGAGGCACGGTGCGGCTCCCAATCTGCCCGTCGGGTATACGGAGTTCATTGACGGCGTTGCCATCGGACCGAACGTTGGCTCGTGCGGCACGTCGGCCTACACACGTTCAACAGTGATTGCGTCTGACCTGAAAACTGACCCCCGCTGGGCCGAATACCGCTCTGTCGCGATAGCAAACGGCCTCCGGGCCTGCTGGTCAACCCCGATCCTCTCATCAACCGATGAAGTGCTTGGCACTTTCGCGCTTTACTATCGCGAAAGAAACGAGCCAACGGAAGCTGAAGTCCGCGCCGTTGAAATGATGCTCCGCACCGCATCCATCGCAATCGAGCGCTCACGCCACCAGGACGCCGCTCGTTCCAGCGAGGAAAGGCTTCGGTTAGCCCACACTGTTGCGTGCATGGCAACCTGGGAGTGGAACATTCAGAGTGGCGCGGTTACATGGGAGGAAAGCAGCGCGGCGATATATGGCCGGCCACTTCAAGCGTTGGATCGCATTGAGAAGTGTCTAGCGGCCATACATCCCGATGATCTGCCCTCAATCAACGAAGCACTTGAGAGCTGCACTGCTGACGGAGCCGAACTCGAAATAGAGTTCCGCACGGTGTGGCCCGATGATTCGACCCATTGGATTGCTAGCCGAGGACGGGTTTTTTACGACCATAAGGGCCGCCCCGGACGCATGATCGGCGTCAGCATGGACGTGACTGCGAGGAAAGAAACCGAACAGGCGTTACGGACAAGCGAGGATCGGTTCCGCCGCGCTCAGCGCTCCGCGAATATCGCCGCGTATGACTGGAATGTTAAGACTGGCGAGATTATCTGGTCGGAAGAATTGCCCGCGATCAAGGGACTGGTGCCCGGCAGGAAATTCGAGTCGTGGATGAACCTTATCCATCCGGATGACCGGAGGCAAGTTCGCACCGAATTACTGCGCGCCGCTCGAGAGGAGCGGGAATTCGAAGTTCACGGCCGACTGGTTCGGTCGGACCACAGCATCATCTGGTTTGTCTCTCGAGGCCAGGTCTTCAAGGCGGAAACGGGTGCCAGGCACGTTCTCGGCATCATGCTCGATATCACGCAGCGCAAGCAGGCTGAAGAGTTGATGCAACGTTCGGAGAAACTGGCTACGGTGGGGCGCCTGGCCGCAACCATCGCACACGAAATCAATAACCCACTCGAATCAATCACGAACCTTCTCTACTTGATCCAGCATGAACCGACTCTGACTCACAGCGGTCAACACTACGTGAGGATGGCCCAGGAGGAACTCGCACGCATTTCGCACATAACACGGCAGACACTCGGCTTCTACCGCGAATCCGCAATGCCCGTACGCGTTGATTTGTGCGAATTGATGCGCGACATCATTCGCCTCTACTCCCGCAAACTCGAGCAGAAGCGGATCTTGGTTCGGGAGCACTACGACTTGCACCGGGAGATTGTTTTGTACCCGTCGGAGCTTCGCCAAGTCTGCTCTAACTTGCTGCTGAACGCCATTGAAGCTACGCCCGTTGGCGGCAGAATCAGCATTCGCGTTACGGATGGTCGAGACTGGGCTGGTAATCGGAGCGGAATTCGCATCACAATCGGCGACAACGGTCACGGCATCCGGCCTGAGAACCGGCGGCACGTGTTCGAACCGTTCTTCACTACCAAGGGCGAGAAAGGCACCGGACTTGGATTGTGGGTGACCGCCGGAATCGTGCAAAAACACGGGGGCAGCATTCGTGTTCGCAGTTCCACCACGCCCGGCGCTACCGGCACCGTGTTCTCGATTTTCCTTCCGGAGCACGCGGATAATTTGGCCGTGATGCCGGCGCCTGCACAGCGGAGCGAGACAGACCGAATGATCGCATGACTGTGTAGTCCTTCTCGGTGACCGGCGCAACAGTAACTCGCGGGTGTAGCGATCTATTTAGGGGCTGAACGTGCCAGCGTCACGAGGTTGCAATATGACTCCAGCCCGCAAGAAGCGGCGATTCCACCGACGCAGGGCTCTCCTCCTCGTACAGCGATACTGGTCGCGGCTGGGCTCTCGTTCTGAGTTTCTCAAGCGCACGGTGCTTGACAGGAACAAGCGACTGATTACATCCTATGCGGCAACGGAGGCCAGAATGGCCGAACCCGCCGTGGAGAAGAGAGCAACTCGGCGTTTTGCTTTTCATCTTCGCGTCGCGCTAAGACTCACCGGCGAGAGCGGTCTGCTGCAGTCGCGCACCCGCGACGTCAGCTCCCGCGGCATAAGTTTCTATGCCGATCGACCTCTGGTCGAGGGCTCCGAGATTCAATTCACGCTTACGCTTCCCCCTGAAGTCACACTCACCGAAAGCATCTCGATGCGCTGCATCGGACGGGTTGTCCGCGTTGACAATTCCGATACAGGCAAGGGCGTTTCCATAGCGGCCATCATCGATAGGTACGAGTTCCTGGGCGACAGTTAGGCGGCTTGAGTAAGCTCGAAACTTCGAAACGTTCGTCCCTTGGTTTGTGCTATCTTTCCCGCTGATGTGGCAGTCCTTTCATAGCCGCAAGCACCTGCTCGCCTCCGCATGTTTCGGGCTGGCACTGGTTGTTCCGTGCGCCGCTCAGGCTCCGATTGGCAATGTTGTCGCCGGAGACGCATCGGTGCAGGGCTCTGTCGTAGTCGTTTCAGGCAGCACAACAGTCCTGAGTGGTTCGTCGATCACGGCAGGCAGCAATGCCGCCAGTCTCAGGCTGACACGCGGCGGAGAAGTTCTGGTGTGTCCACGCTCGCGCTTATCTCTCACCAATTCGCAGTCTGGACGCGACCTGGTATTCGCCATGGATACCGGAGCGATGGAGACGCACTTCGCGCTCGGAACCGCGGCTGACACGATCCTTACGCCTGATTTCCGTATCCTGCTGGCGGGCCCGGCTGCCTTCCACTTCGCGATTGGTTCGGACGCTCGCGGCAACACCTGTGTTCGGTCGCTTCAGGGCAACACTGCCTCCATCATCATCAGCGAAATCATGGGCGACGGTGTGTACCAGGTGCGCCCGGGCGAGCAGGCGTATTTCCGCAACGGGAGCGTTGCTAACGTAAGCCAAAACGTACCGCCTGACTGTGGCTGTCCAATGCCAGTTCCAATCACCGTAGCGAACCGTGCACCTGCCGCATTACCCATCCCCAGTCAGACAGAACCCGTCCTATTCCCGAGACCGGAAACCTTGGCGGAATCTCAGGCGACATCGCAGGTGCAAGCCGCGCAGCCTGCCTCAAAGTCAATCGAAGTCCCTGCAAATTCGCCTGAGGCGCTGATCGCGAAATACGGGACACCCACGTCGACTCCTCTTCCACCCACGTCGCCCGACAATGAGATTCACGTGCTGGTGGACGCTCCTTTCGTCTTTCGTGGAGGCGAAGACGACGTCCCACCTCCGCCAACGTTCGTTCGCATGCGTCTTGAGCCGATGCCGGGACCCCTTATGGCAAGCTTGGAGGCACTCCCTCCTGTGAAGCCCGAACTCGACACCCGTAGTCGTTCTGCGAAAAAGGGTGGGGGGGCGTCCAGCAAACCCGCTCGCAAGGGGTTCTTCGGTCGCGTACGATCTTTCTTTGCCGCTATCTTTAAGTGATAGCCCTGATCTCTGGTCGCCCAACTACTAGGGCAACTTCGACCTCAAAATTGGGTTTACAAGAGGTATACTGAGTCAGAGACAATGACTACCCCTGCCACAAATTCGCAGGCTGCTGCGCCGGAGAAATCCGCTCAGCCCCGACCCGAGGTCATCCTGCCAACGCTGTTCGGCGAAGGTTACGGAAACTACCAGATCCAGAAGACGAATTTCCTCGTGTCATTCGTCCTGCACTCGATAGCGCTGGGCTTGGTGATCTGGTCAGGGATGTGGGTAGCAGAACATCATCAGCAGATTAAGCAGCAGATTACGGAAGTCTTCACGCCAAGCGAAATCTCGCCTTATACGCTGAAACCGGCCCCAGACGAGGCAGGTGGCGGCGGTGGGGGCGGCGATCGCGACAAACTTCAGGCGCCCAAGGGTGGGCTGCCAAAGCAGGCTTTCGAACAAATCACTCCTCCTGCTGTTGTAATCCGCAACAACGACCCCAAGCTTCCGGTTGAACCGACGGTTGTCGTCCCACCCAGCATCGTCCTGCCGAACTCCGCGCAGATGGGCGATCCGATGTCGAAGATTCTCGGGCCCGCCTCCAACGGCACCGGGTTCGGCGGCGGTATCGGGAGCGGTTCAGGCGGCGGCGTTGGTTCCGGGCGTGGCCCCGGCGTGGGTCCGGGCTATGGCGGCGGTATCGGCGGTGGAGTCTATCGCGTGGGTGGAGGCGTCAGCGCACCCCGCGTTCTATCCAGTCCTGATCCGGAATACTCGGAAGAAGCACGAAAGGCAAAGTACCAGGGAACGGTGGTTCTGTGGGTAGTAGTCGGTCCTGATGGCCGCCCGCACGACATTCGCGTTCAGCGCACGCTCGGCATGGGTCTGGATGAAAAAGCTGTCGATGCCGTCAAGAGTTGGCGATTCGAACCCGCTCGCAAGGACGGTCAGGCCGTTGCGGTTCAGATCAACATCGAAGTGAATTTCCGCCTCTACTAATAGCACTCAGCAGTGAGCGATCAAAGCTGAGCGATCGGCAAAGGGATCTCCGCCTTCCAACGCGGCATTGTCTCGCGACGTCACAACCGCGCAGATCGCCAAATGTCAGCTCAAGCCGGTGAATCGCGACGCTCGCTCGTTTTCAAATTGCGCTTCTTGAACGCCGCTGTTAAACATACGCACATGCGACGCTTCTTTCCCTGTCTGATCCTCCTGGCTCTCCTGTTGAACGCAATCTGCTCGTTTGCAGCCCCCGTTGAAGTCGAGGTGAAAAAGACATCCGGCGGATGGACGCTCCTTCGCGGCGGCAAGCCGTACTACATCTACGGTGCGGGCGGCCAGGGCAACCTCGAGTTGCTTAAGCAGCTTGGTGGCAATTCAATCAGGACGTGGCATGCAGGCGCGCTTGCAGACACTCCTATTCTGCGAGACGCCGACAAACTGGGGCTGACCGTTGCCGCAGGATTATGGCTTGGCCACGAGCGCCATGGCTTCAGCTATAGCAATGCGGCAGAAGTCAAGGAGCAGTTCGACAAGGTGATTGCGGCGGTCGAAAAGTTTAAGAATGAGCCCTCCATCCTCGTTTGGGGTATCGGAAACGAGATGGAAGGTGACGGCACTAACCCGGAAATCTGGAAGGCCGTGAACGATATCGCCCGCGAGATCCACCGCCGCGATCCGAACCACCCCACAATGACGGTGATCGCCGGAACTGGCAAGGACGCGATCAAGTTGGTGAACTTCATGAAGTATTGTCCGGAGGTGGACATTCTCGGCATCAACTCCTATGGCGGCATGGCGACGCTGATCGACGAAGTGCGGGCGAAGAAGCTCGATCGTCCGTTCATTGCCACCGAGTTCGGCCCGATCGGCTGGTGGGAGCGTCCAAAGACCAGTTGGGGAGCACCACTCGAGCAGACCAGCACCGAGAAGGCTGAGACCTACCGCACCAGCTACGAACACTCGGTAAAAGGGGCCGGCGAGCTCGCATTCGGCAGCTACGCGTTTGTGTGGGGTAGCAAGCAGGAACGCACGCACACTTGGTTCGGCCTGCTCGTTCCCAGCGCAAATGGCGCAGTCGAGCGCACCGCCGTGTCGGACGTGCTTAGCTACCAGTGGACCGGCAAGTGGCCGTCTGAACACGCGCCACAAACATCCCCGATCAAGACCGATGCCGACCAGATAGAAGTCGCGCCCGGCTCTGAATGGAATGCCTCAGTGGACGCGAGCGATCCTGACGGGGACTCGCTAGTGTACGAATGGGGAGTTCGCGAAGAGACGCACGATGCGAAGGAAGGTGGCGACGCTGAAGCCGCTCCGCCCTGGCACCCCGAGGCCATGCTGCAGCAGAACGGGCAAACCGCGAAGTTCCGGGCTCCGCAACAACCCGGCGCTTATCGGCTTTATGTCGCCATCCACGATGGCAAGGGCGGAGTCGCAACGGCGAATGTGCCTTTCTATGTGAAGTAAGGGCGATCGCTAAAACATAAGGCCGCGTCCGTCGAACGCGGCCTTATGTCTGCTGGAAAGAAATGATTTCTAATTACTTCACGTAGAGATCCACTACCTTTTCAATTGCCCGCTTGCACACGTCGCAGAAGTAATCTGTGCGCGTGAACATGATGCAGTTCTCCATCGGGCGGTAGTACAGCTTCGGATCGTAGTTCGCGCCCTGGAACGCGCCGACTTTGCCTGCATACTTGTCGGAGCCGAGCAGTCTTTCCTCGTTGGCCTTCTCCTCCTTGAAAAGCGCGTCCATCTCGCTCTCTGGACGGTTCTGCTTGCGGATCTCGCGACGACGCGCCTGAATGTCTTTCTGCATCGCCTCGAACTCGGCCTTTCGCCACGGCGTTGGGATCGGCGTGCCGGGCGCAACGAGGTCTTTCCACTTCAGATTTGGGGGATCGAGCAAAGCCGTGACATTCGCCTCCCACGGCTCGACATGAGGCAAGTTCACCGGCGCCTCTGACGTGTAGTACTCGTCGGCCAGACCTGCGAAATGGTGGCCGAACTCGTGCACGAAGATGTAGGGTGCCCAAAGCGAGTCGGCAGCAACGGTGCTGTACAGGCCGAAGATCCCGCCGCCGCCATAGGTATTGCCATTCACCAGGATCTCAACGAATTCGTACGGCGCAAACGATGCCACTTCCCGGAACTTCTTGTTGTCGAACGTTAGAACATAACGCTCGGAACCAAATGCATCGTAGGTGGCGCCAATCGCCGTCTGCCTGTGAACGCCTGTAGATGGCCGCGAGATGCCGCTTTCCGGCGAGGGCGGGCACAGCAGCCAGGTATTGAAGTCCTTGCGCCGAGTCTTGAAGGGCTCGGTCGCATACAGGATTTCCATCAGTCGCCGGCCATCCTTCTCGCACTTCGGCTTGTCGGCTGCTGTGTAGCCATCAGCAAGGATAAGGAAATCCACTTTCTGGGCCGGGTCGCCATTCTTCTCCAGCGCGATCAGCGCTCCGGCATCAACCGCTGGCTTGGACGTGTCAACGAACATGTCTTTCGGATCGACATCCGTCTTCCAGATTTCGCGGAAAGCGTTCTGCGCGTCGCGCTTCTTCAGGATGATCTGCACAGGGGCATTCGGAGCCGGGAACCGCAACGACTCCGCGAAGGTGCGATTGATTTCTTTGGCTTCGTCGGTCGTTTCCCATTCCCCATAAATCGAGGCGAAGCCGCGCGAGTACAGCAACTTGTTGCTTCCCTTATCTCGCACCTCGAAGTAGTACTTCCCGAAGTTCGTGTCATCGACGTTGCGGTTGGGATTGCCCGGCCACGGCAACGGCTCGATCACGACTCGATCGAAGCTGAACATCTCCGTCCGATCATTGCCGGTGTGGAAGTAATCAAGCCGCATCGTGCCCGGCGCTTCGGCGGCGAATGTGGTTGTGAAGAGGGCGGCAAGAACCACGCCCAGCATAGCTACACGGCGAAGCTTGGCGGTCATGCCCGTAATTGTAAGCTGACAAGTCCGGGGAGGTGGACGGTAAATCTAGAATTCGTAATGAGTGATGAGCATGAGTGCTTTGGCACGGAAACGAACATGACGTTCGTGGCGAGCTTCGCTTAGCTGGATCCCCATCTGGCGGAAGATAAGCGAGGAACGAGAAATGAGCATCAGGTGCTGAACCCGAAGCACCGATACTCATTACTCGTTACTCGTCGATAATTGTCGCCTACTCCCTCATGCTCCTCGCTCTTCGCGCTGCCGCGCTGGCGATGGGGGCGACCTTCTCTCTGGCCATGTTGGCCCATTCCGTTCCCTTGCCGATGTAGTCCTCGGCCTGGTCCCTCCAGTCGTCGACCATGTCCCGCGCATCCTCGTACCTGCGCCGGATCGTGCGCCTCATCTGTTTGCCGCTTTTCGGGGAGAACAGCAATGCGACCGCAGTTCCCACCCCGATGCCGACGAGGAAAGACGTAAGGGCAACACCGACATTGCTGCGGTCTGAAGGTTGGTAGTCGCCGAAACGTTCGTACTCGGTCATTCTCTCACCTCTTACATGTGGTAAGTGGCGAGCGATCGGTCGCGAGTTGCTTCGGTTGAAGCTACCAGACGCGCTCAACTGCTCGCCACAGTGACCTGCGGGCCGCCGGCATACCATGACCCCGGCGCAGGTTACGTAATCGTCCCTCTGTCTCAGCGAGGCAGATGCAGGCCTCCTGGCTGCCCTGATTATCCTGTCTTTCGCCCCGAGGGCTTTTTGCCCCGGGCATTTGACTTCCGCTGTGATCGGATTGGAACCACCCGGTTCTGGCGCTCGACTTCCTCGTCGGCGGCATGACTGGTGATGCCCTGTACGCGTCCCTCAGTTTCTTGACTGCGGTCCACGGTGCCTTCGCTGTCTTCCTCGATACGACTGCGCATGCTCGGCTGTTGCCGTCCAGTCTGCTCCATGCTTTCTTGCCGCCCCTGAGCCTGCTTTTGTGAGCGGCCGCCTTTGCCGGCAGCGGATGACTTGCCCACATCAGGTCTTGCGGCACTCTGGTCGGTGGCCTTCACTCCTTCGGAGATGTCCTCCAAGGTATCGGCAACGAGTTCTTCTTCGTCGGTCTTCACTGCTAGATCGCCCAATGAAACCATGCCCACAAGTCTGCCGTCATCCACCACCGGCAAACGTCTGATCTGCATGTCCGCCATGATGCGTCGTGCTTCTTCGATGTCGTCGTCGGGCGTGATGGTGTGCAAATCGCCACTGATGATCTCGTCCGCTGCGATCTCGGATGGATCTTTCCCTTCCGCCACGCAGCGCACGACGATGTCACGGTCCGTGATTATGCCGATCAGTTCATCATCCTCGACAACGGGTATCGCTCCCACGTCCTGATCACGCATCATGACGGCAACGTCTTCCAAAGTATCTTCGGGTTCCGCCACCTCGATTTCGGTGGTCATGATGTCCCGGATTTTCATTGCTCCTCCTCTAAGTCGCTGTTGCTCCGGACCTTAGGTTTGCATGGAATGATTTTGCTGTAAGGTTAGAAAAACAGCGCAACAGGGGCGTTGTCCGCCGCGCGCAGACAATGCTTGCATGAAGCTCTCTGCCCTGCGCCGTAACGTCGTGAATGGAAACTGTTGATAATGCGATCGAGAAAGCCGGTTTTCACGTTGACGTAGACCATGTAAAATCAAGTGTTTGCGCTTTCATTTCGTTTGCGCTCACCCGGCGGCTGTTCGGCCCGTGTTCCTGCCTGCAGCGTTCACGTCGCGCACGGCTATTGTGCTTGCGCCAGCCGCTCAAACGTTCACAGGAGAAGAAGTAAGAGGCTTTTATGGCGATTCCGGCAACACAAATGCGTCCCGGCATGATCATCAAGCACAACAATGATCTGCACCTGGTTTTCAGCGTCGAGCACCGCACGCCCGGCAACTTGCGTGCGTTCATCCAGGCCAAGCTGCGGAACGTGCGCACCGGCGCAATGTTCGAGCACCGGTTCCGCTCCGGCGACGCCATCGAGAAGATCGTCGTAGACGAGATCCAGATGGAGTACCTCTACAACGACGGCGACACGTATTACTTCATGAACATGGAGAACTACGAACAGACGCCGCTCGGAAAAGACGTGCTCGGCGACTCCGTCGACTACCTCATCCCCAACCTGCAAATCAAAGTCGAGTTTTACGATGGGAAGGCCGTCGGTATCGAGCTGCCGCAGACCGTAGATCTCACCGTGATCGAAACCGAGCCTGGCCTGAAGTCGGCCACCGCAAGCAGCGTCACCAAGCCGGCCAAGACAGAAACCGGACTCGTCGTGCAGGTGCCTCCGTTCATTAACGAAGGCGAAAAGATTCGCGTGGATACGAGCGAAGGTGCATACCTGTCGAGAGCGTAAGGACCGGTTTAAATTTTCGGTCGCTAGGTTCTTAGGTCAAAGGCCTTGATCGAAAACCTGAGCGCCTAATCCAAGAAGTTTGATATGACTAGTTCTGACAAGACGTCCATCACCAAAGGTTTTATAGTTCGCGGGCGCGTGCAGGGCGTCGGTTTCCGCTGGTATGTCGAGCGCGAGGCCAAGTTGCTCGGAGTCGCCGGGTGGGTGCGCAATAACCCGGACGGTGCTGTCGAGGTGCTTGCAACGGGTACCCGCGAACAGATCAACGCGCTTCACGAACGGCTCCGAATGGGGCCTCGCGCGGCGCGAGTTGATGACGTGCAGGTTTTCGACGGTCAGCCGGTAAAAGGGCTGAAAACATTTCGAATCGAAGGAGCGTGGTAACGTGACCGCACCCAAACCGGCGATCGACTGTGAGTCGCTGAAGCCCCTTATTCGCGGCGTGCCCGATTTCCCAAAGCCGGGCATCCTCTTTTATGACATCACCACGCTGCTGAAAGATAAGCTCGGTTTCGCCAAGCTGATCGACGCACTGTCCGAGTACTACCTGAACAAAGACGTCGACGTGGTGATGGGGATCGAGGCGCGCGGCTTCATCTTCGGCCCCGCACTGGCTTACCGCCTGAACGCCGGCTTTGTTCCTGTTCGCAAGCCCAAGAAGCTTCCCGCCAAGACGATTAGCCAGACTTACGATCTCGAATACGGCAGCGACACGCTGCAGGTTCACGAGGACTCGATCAAGCCCGGTCAGCGTGTGGTTATCGTCGATGACCTGCTCGCCACGGGCGGAACCGCGAAAGCCAGTGTGGAATTAGCCAAGAAACTCGGTGGTGAGATCGTCGGCCTCGGCTTCGTCATCGAACTCGACGCGCTGAAGGGCCGCGAAAAGCTGAAGGACTACGACGTCCTGTCACTGATCCACTACGAGATCTAGAAAGTAACTCCTGAACGCAGTAACGCCGGGCCTGTGCGCCCGGCGTTGTTTTATTTGAGCGCGGCAACCGGGACCCGCCGGGGCTGGAGCCCGGCGCTACCGCTTACTCCATGTCCCGCCAGTTCTCCCCAACCCCGATCTCAACCAACAGTGGCACGCGCAGCGGATGGACGTTCTCCATCTTGTCTTTGACCAGCGTGCGCATGGGTTCAAGCTCGTCTTCAGGGACTTCGAACAACAGTTCGTCATGGACCTGAAGCGTCATGCGTGAACGCAAGCCGCGCTCGCGAATTTCGCGGTCCAAGTGGATCATCGCAATCTTGATCAGATCGGCTGCCGTTCCCTGTAGCGGCGTGTTCACTGCCGTGCGCTCAGCGAAGCCGCGCAGGTTGGCGTTCTTGCTGTTGATATCGGGGATGGGCCGAACGCGCCCGAAGAGCGTCGAGACTCTCTGGTCCCGCCGAGCCTCCTCCTTAACCCCTTCGAGGTACTCACGGACGCCGGCGTACTTTTCGAAGTAGCCGTCGATATAGGCCTTCGCCTCGCCGGGCTCGATCCCAAGCTGCTGCGAAAGTCCGAATGGCGACAGTCCGTACGGAATGCCGAAGTTGATGGCTTTGGCGCGACCCCGCAGAACCGGCGTGACGTCTTCAGGGGCCAGCCCAAAAACACGAGACGCCGTTTGCGTGTGAATGTCGTCGCCGCGCTGGAATGCTTCCAGAAGCAGCGAATCTTCCGAGAAGTGTGCGAGCAGGCGAAGTTCGATCTGCGAATAGTCGGCGGAAATCAGTACATTCCCTGGCTCCGCTATGAATGCCGCGCGAATCTCGCGGCCCAGCTCAGTCTTGATCGGGATGTTTTGCAGATTAGGATTTTTCGACGACAGCCGTCCCGTCGCTGTGTTCGTCTGGTCAAATGTTGTATGCAAGCGCTGTGTGCGCTGGTTCAGCAATAAAGGCAACGCGTCAACATAGGTGGACTTCAACTTCGAGAGCTGCCGGTAGTCGAGCACGAGGCGTGGCACTTCGTGGTGCGCGGCCAAGTTTTCGAGCACATCGACAGCGGTCGAAACCGTCTTCCCTCTGCCATACTTGACCGGCTTCGGCAGGTTCAGCCGTTCAAACAGGATCTTGCCCAGTTGCTTGGGCGAACCAATATTGAACTCTTCCCCGACGTGTTCGTAAATCTCGTTCGCCTTCGCGTTACATTGCCTGTCCAGCCGCGATGACATCTCGCGCAACGCGCCGCAATCGATCTTCACCCCGGTTTCTTCCATGCGCGCCAGCACCGGCACGAGCGGCAGGTCGATCTGCTCGTACACCGACATAAGCCCGCCATCCTGCACTTCCTTGCGGAGTGCCGCGGCGAGGCGTCCAGTGAAATCGGCAGCCTCAGCAGGGGAAATGGTTGGCGGCTTTCGTGAAACAGCACCATTGGGTGAAGCTGGCGCTGTCTCGCCGATCTTCTGGTTGAACCGGCGTAGTGCGACCTCGTCAAGTCGGTGCGACGAATACGTGGGATCGAGCAGGTACGAGTACAACATCACGTCGTCGCGAATGCCCACCAGCTCGATGCTGCGTTCCCGAAGCGCGTGAAGTGCGGATTTGTAGTCGTGTATCGCCTTTGGCGTGTCATCGGTAAGCGCTGACCTCAACGGTGCGGCAGCATCGGAATCGAGCGCGACCGTAACAGCACTGCCGGCCTTGGCCGAAATGGCAGCAGTACAGGGCGCAGGCGGAACGCCCGCACCGAGAACCGGCGAGAGCGCTGGCGCCACATCGAGGAATGAAAGTTGACCGTTCAACTCCTGGCCGTTGGCCACTAATTCCTCTGACGCCTCATCCTCTTCGGACTCGATCTGCGCAGTTGCAGCAGCGCTGACCGTGACGTCGAACGCGACAGCAATCGCGCCTTCCGTCGGAACCGCACCGAGGACACGCTTGACATCGGCCGCCGACTTCGCCTCGGCGTACTCGGTCTGCTCAACCTCGAGCGATGGCAGAAAGTCTTTGACCAGGGACGTGAACTCAAGTTCCGTAAACAGCTCACGGGCGGCGTTGGCATCCGGTGCGCGCGCGACCATAGAATCGAGGTCAAGCTCAACCGGAACATTGCAATCGATCGTCGCCATACGCTTGCTGAACATGACCAGATCGCGGTTGTTCAGCAAAGACTCGCGGTAGGTCTTCTTCGTGATCTCTTCGGCGCGGTCCAGCGTAGCCTCAACCGTGCCGAACTGCTTGATCAGTTCGACAGAGCCTTTGTCGCCTATTCCCGGAGCACCCGGAATGTTATCGATCGTATCGCCGCGAAGGGCCATCACATCGACAACGCGCTCCGGCGGCACACCCAGTATCTCCTCCACCTTCGCACGATCGCAGATCAAGTTGTCTTTGGGCGGGTTGAGCACGCAGACATGTTCGTTTACGAGTTGCAGCATGTCTTTATCGCTCGAAACGACGTACACCGGATGATCCGCTTCTGAAGCCCGGCAGGCGAGGGTGCCAATCACGTCGTCAGCTTCGAAGCCCGTCATCTCTATGGTCGGAATTCGGTATGCATCGAGCGCGCGGCGAATGTAAGGCACCTGCTGCGACAAGTCGGCCGGCATCGAAGCACGATTCGCCTTGTAGCCACCGTAGGCCACTTCCTCGAATTTCTGCGTCTTGATGTCCCACTTGCGCACGCTGCTGACTTCGGCAGCTTCTTTGTCACGGAACGTCTGACCGCCTGTGTCGAAAACGGCGGCGATGTACTCCGGATGAAAGTCCGCGATCAGCTTGCGGAGCATGTTCACGAATACGTAGGTCGCACTTGTGGGAACACCAGTGCGCGTGGACATGGGCCTCTGCCGCGCCATCGCGTGATATGCGCGAAAGATGAACGAATACGAATCGATCAGGAACACGCGCCCTTTGCCGGGCGCGCCCGTCGGTAATTGGACGGGGAGAGACATGGATTGAGGCGCGGGGGCTTCTGGCGATTTGGTCTTCTTCGGCGGCAAGCAACAAGTTTAACCGATTGCAGATTCCGAATCGAAGACTGGCATCGGATACGAACGATTACCAGAGAGATGCAAGAACCGCCGACAGCAATCGAGCCGAGGGCGGCGACCTACGATCCCGTCTCGGGCTTCGCCGCGAAGTAGCTGCGCAGAAGTTCGGCGGCGCTGGTCAAAGTACGAGTAAGAACGCCTACCTGCTGTTGTGCAAGGCGGAGGTCCCCTACGCTGACGGCGTCATTGATGCCCGGCAACGCCGTAGAAGCATAAGAGGAAAACTCCGCAGGTGCAAAAATGGCGTGCCGGTACCACGCTCGCCCCGGCAACCCTTCAGGTATCAGGAACGCACGTTCGGCGCGCAACAGCACAGAGTTCAATGTCGCGGCGTCAGCATTCGGATTTGCAATCTCGTGCGTGATCGCGCGCGCTGCCTTCTCGTACTCGCCCGCAGCATCCTTGAGCGCCCCGAAGTCGATTGCTGTTTTGCCGAACTTCGAGGTCGCCCGCCTTTCCGCCTCGGCCACAAACCTCAGAATCTCCGCCGCGTAGGTCGCATAATCGAGCGGCAGCACGTCGGCCTGTGCCGTGCGAAGCAGTTGCAGCCCAAAGATGCGTGACATTTGCTGGGTATAGGTAAAGTCCGTGTCGCCGAACTTTTTGAACCACGCGAAGTTGTCGAAAACCGAGTGATAGATGCCGCTTGCTGTAGCAGTCGAGCGAATGTCGGTTGCGGGGACACCGAGATGGTCGATGAATGCTGTGTAATCGGAACCGTTGCCCATCACTCCGATGCGAGGTTCGGCGTCAGCGCCGCCGCTCAAGGGCGTCCGCGGCTGCTGCTTTACCCAGTTGTCGTAAACAGTACCGCCGCGCGGGCTGGGAACGTCACGGGTTGTCTCGCGCAGTAACCGATTCAAACTCGGTACCGCGCTGGCGCGGAAATTCGGCCCGGCCGCGCCGGTATCCGTATTGAAATAGGCCACAGCCTTCGCAAGTTCTTTCTGGTGATGCTCGACCCACTCAGTGGATCCAATTAAGCCCTGCTCCTCGGCATCCCAACTGGCGAATATGATCGTGCGCTTCGGACGCCAGCCTGACTTCAACAGTTCACCGATGCCATGTACCGTTTCCAGCATCATCGTGGTACCGCTGACCGGATCGACCGCGCCGTACACCCAGGCATCGCGATGGTTTCCCGCAATCACCTGCTCCTCGGGGAACTCCGTTCCGCGCACCTTGCCGATCACGTTCCAAATCGTTCGCAGGCGAAAATCCGACTTAATGCGCATCTTCACCCGGACTGGGCCGGGACCAATGTGATAGGCGAACGGTAGCGCCCCTTGCCAACCGGTCGGCACGCTAGGGCCGGCAAGATTCTCCAGGATAGGACGCGCATCCTTCCACGACAGTGGAAGCGTTGGAATGCGCGGCATGTCGATCATTTCAGAAGGAGGAATGCGCATGGAGTCAGGAGTGGAAGGAAGTGAGGGGAAACCCGGCGTGCTCGGATCGCCTGCACGCTTGACACCGTAGTGAATAGTCCCGCGCTGTACGCCAGTTTCGGGCAGCCAAGGCCCTTTGGGGTAGACGTCTCCACGGAAATAGCCGTCATCCATCGGATCGGAGTAGATGATCACTCCTGCTGCGCCACGCTGCTCGGCTGCGTGCGACTTATCGCCCCGGTAGTTCTCGCCATAGCGCACCAGAACGATCTTGCCCCGTACATCGATATTCAGTTCGTCAAGCCTCGCGAAATCTTCGAGTCTGCCATAGTTGGCGTAAATGACTTCGGCTTCGACGTCGCCAGATGGAGATGAGCCGTTGAATGCGCCAAGCACGCGCGCGTCATCCTGAAAAGGATCACCGTCCACCCGTTCCCGCGAGGGTCCCTGCATGGTGACTCCCTTGGGCGCGGTAATGCGAACGCTGATCTCCTGCGGGTGATCGAGCCACACCTTATACTCCAGAATTTCGGTCGCCAGGCCAGCTTCACGAAATTTCCGCGCAACGTAATCCGCAGTTTCTTTGTCTTCCCGTGAACCCGCAATATGCGGCGCCTTCGTGAGGATCCGCATATGTTCCTCTGCTAGCTTCCGGTCGGGCACGGCCATGAACCTACGCTCAAGTTCTACTTGCGCGGCGGAGCTCCGAAATCCGAAGATTTCGCGCGGCTGCGAAGACTGCTCGGACTGGGACTGGGCAACGCTCGTTGCGATCAGCAGAAGCGCCGTGAGGCAGACGTAAAGGTTCCTATGTCGAATGATCATCAAATGGTTCAGTGATTGAAGAGAACGCACGCCATATCTCCAGCCGAATAAACAACGCCAATCGGGAATTTCTCCATATCGCAGGCGACTTCAGCAACTTAGATGCGGACAGACAGACCTCAATCGCAAGGCCCCGGTTTGTCGGTGATGCTATTCGACAAACATGCAGTCTCCATACGAGTAGAAACGATACTTCTCCTCGACCGCGTGTTCGTAAGCCGACAGCACTTTATCCCGTCCGGCAAACGCCGATACCAGCATCAGCAGCGTGGACTCGGGCAAGTGAAAGTTTGTCAGCATCCCGCCAATGACCCGGAACTGGAACCCGGGGTAGATGAAAATGTCTGCCTCGCCGGACCCGGCATGCGGACGAGCATCCGGCGCTACCAACGCAGCATACTCCAGGGTTCTGACTGTCGTGGTCCCCACGGCGACGACGCGTCGCCTGTCATCCATCGCCCTGTTGATCGCCGCCGCAGTCTGCTCGCTGATGCTGTACCACTCGCGATGCAGTTTATGTTCTTCGACCACCGCAACGTGTACAGGCTGGAACGTGCCGAGTCCCACATGCAACGTGATCTCCGCGGTTTCGATGCCTCGCGCGTGCAACCGGTCCAGTACCTCCGCGGTGAAATGCAGACCGGCCGTTGGTGCTGCAACCGAACCGCGCTCGCGGGCGTAAACCGTCTGATAGCGCTCGCGGTCTTCGGGACGGTCTTCACGTCCCATGTAAGGCGGTAGCGGTACATGACCGAGCCGTTCGACCAGGCCAAAGAAATCTGCCACCGGCGAGAACCGAAGCGTCCGCTCGCCAAACTCGCCCCTCGCGATGACCTCCGCGTGGAGTTCATGGTCCTCGCCGAAATACAGGTGTTCGCCGACTCCGATCTTGCGACCCGGACGAACCAAGGCTTCCCACGTTTGCTGATCGCCGCCGCCATCAACTCGCTTCGTGAGCAGCACTTCCACCTTGCCCTTGAGGAAGTCCCGCATCGCGGGATTGTGTGAACTGAGCTTTTGCGCGTGCAGCCCGCCTCGGCGACCGTAAAGTCGCGCCGGAAAAACCCGCGTATTGTTGAAGACGAGCAGATCGTCCGATCGCAGTAGATCAGGGAGTTCGCGGAACAACCGGTCTTCGAACGCCCCCGTATCACGGCACACGTGGAGCATGCGCGACGCCGCGCGATCAGCCAGCGGCTCTTTCGCGATCAGTTCTTCCGGAAGATGAAAGTTGAAGTCGGAAACAAGCACCTGAACATTATAGAAACCGCGCGGGTCCGCCTGCGCAACTGCTTAGGCTGTCTCAGTTCCTTTCGTACTTCCAGTTCCGAGACTTGCCTTCGGCCAGCCGCTCGACCGAGGTTTGAAGCCGCCGCTCTTCTGTTTGACACATACGCCCACAGTTTGTGCTCACAATTCTGCGTGGTATTCTCTTGCGGCCATCTCTGATCTCCTTCTGACATTCGGGCAGCAATAGCGATGGAGAACCGTCTAATGCTTCGCATGTTGGTGTTTGCAGTATTTCTCGTTGCTGCTGTGGGCCAAGACGGCACGCTTCTGGCACAGGAGCGCGTCTTGGACCTAACCAATGTGCCCAAAGCGACGAGACGCTTTCATCCATCGAGAGGAACGCTTTCTGGCATCTATGGAGGACTTACCGATGGATCTGCACCTAGTGGCCCATTGACGTTAACACTCCTGCGTGCTGACGTGGGGGCAAACGACGAGTTAGTGGTTAGACTTACTAATAAGGACTCCCAACCTCTCTGCATTCCCAACGACCCGCAGGTTTCTGATGTGGAACCTCTAACGCCTCAACCATTTTCATACACCGGAGGGACAATCTCGCTTCATGTGACTGATGCCAGAGGACAGATAACAGCGCTGGATGGCATTCAGCTCGTCGACGACGCAAGTCACGCACATTGCGAGAAATTGGCGCTCAACGAATCGTTGCGCATTCGTGCGAAGAAGGATCTGGCAACTCCAACAGACGTGCGCCCAATGCTCAGGGGGAGGGTGCAGGTAAATGCGGTGTGGTCTACGTTTTCTGCTCGGGTGTGGTTTGCAGACGGCCAGATTTATTCAGACTATCGGGACCGGTCCCCGGTAATTTCTTATTTCCTGCTAATTTGCGTCACAGATTGCAATGGCAGCAGCGAACCGTAATCGTCGCCAGGTTGCAGCAGGAAGCGATTACAATGCGAGCAACGGGTCTAGTCCCGGCGGCGCACAGTCGAAGAAGAAAAGGCCATTGTTGTGAGCCTTCCACCATCAGCTCCAACTCATGGCCTTTTGATGGAAGTGCTAATGATCCATTCAACTTTCTTCCGTAAACGAGCTGTTATGAGTTCAGTCGTGCTCTGTATGGCCGTCGGCTTTTCCGGCGTAGCTCAGAATGTGAGCCAACGCAAGGTTTTGGACCTTAATCTGGCTCGGGCGACCGAGCCGGCGGTGAGGGTTGTCGGCGGGAGCGGTACTGGAGGAGGGGTCGGTGGCCCCGGAATCCTGGTCAACCCGATCAGGTTGTCACTCACCCACACTGACGAATCACGTTGCCAGGGCGGCGAACTCGAAATGCAGTTGGAAATAACCAACACAACAAATCAGACGATTTACTGCCCTGGAATCCGGACGGTGAAACGGTTGTAACACCGCGCAAATTGCCAGGTTTCTCCTATAGACAGCTCAGTGTTTCGGTTTTCGATGACCGAGCGAATGCGTCTTGGTCAGAGTCACTATTTGGTACTCCGAGGAGCGCCGGGTCGGAAGCATCGTTAGAACCCGGCGAGTCGGCGCTCCTTCGGGGGATCAGGATCCATGCCGCATCTACCCACCTTTGCGCAGGCCAATTGAGAGCTGTCGTTACGCTCAGTGAGCATGAGTTCCTCAAGCATGCTGGAGATACTTACTTGCTGCGCTCCCGGCAACTATGGAAGGTCGAAGCACATTGAATGCCCCACATTTGTGTTCGGCACTCGTCGCTCTTAAGTTGACAAGGCAATCACCTTTTTCGGCAGCACGGCTTGTTCATAATGAGCGTGATTTCGCTCGGCCCTTTTCCCGCCGACAGAACAGCTTCACCATCGACAAAGTCGGCTGGAATTTTGTTACCGTTTATGTCCCGGAAGTTCGTCCATAACCTGCCGTTGAATTTGTATTCGACCGCTTCCAACACTGTGAATGTGCCGTCACTGGCATTATTAAATTCGCCCGGAACGTGGGGCGAAACATTGACATAAGCAGCCTTTGCGGGCCGTCCGTCCGGCCATCGCACATGCACGGCAACCTTTCGCGTTCCAACCGGCGCGGGCAGGCGAATGTTAACGTCGCGCATCTCCTGGTCGGGCAACAGGTTGAGAACCTCGGCTTTCTCCTGCACCGTCGTGTTACGCCAGAATGTAGGAGGGATCCGCGCATCCATCGTCGGACCGGAACCTATGTATGCCCCCACAAGAAAATGCCCAGCCGGGAGATCGGCGATGCGGAACCGTCCCTGCTTGTCGGTCCGCGCCGAGTTGAGTCGGAAATACGCTGGGCGGTGTTTCGCGTCAGCATACATTACTTCGACGGGGACCTCTGGAGCTGGCGAGCCGTCGTGCCGAAGAACCTGCCCCGAAACGCGAGCGTTCGTGATCAGTTCAATCTGGGCAACACCGCAACCGTGTTCGGGGACTCTGACTTGATACCCAGTCTTTGTGGCCCGATATGCCGCCTTCCTCGCCGTCACGGTGTAAGCTCCGGGTTGTACGTCCGGAACCGTGAACTTGCCCTGTGAGTCCGTCTTGGTATGGATCGTTCTGCCCGACCCTATAACGCCGATTTCCACGTCTGCAATCGGCGGGTGGTCATCATGCCACCCGAAGAAGTTATCGCCGGCGCGGACAGAACCCATGATCGTCGCGTTCTGTGGTCTCCGCTGATTTTGCCTGACGAAGGCGAGATCTTCCGAAGCGTAATCGATGGGCTTCGAACCGCTGCAAACACCAACCACTACCACTGCCCCCGAGGGACGACGCTTGCCGCCTCGTGTCAGGCCGCCGATGATGCTGATTCCGTCTGTGTGCTGGGCGGCAATGCTGTTCCCGTAGCTGGTGATCAGGTAGCGCTTGCCGACCTCGAACTCTGTCTGGCAACTCGTG
>DASPIK010000094.1:0-180873 GCA_035629075.1 Terriglobales bacterium
GAACAAGCCGAGGGGCACGACCCACAAGGGGAATCGCGGTCTCTCTTCGGGTTGCTCGGACGCGGGAATAGGGGTACCGCTGAGCTTCACCTTCTTGTCAGCGGCGATCAGGCTGGCGACTCTGCTGGTGCCGAGTTCTACCGCCGTGCTGTACCTGTTCTGCCGCAGCAGTGGAACCATCTCGCGGCCTATATCGCCGGCACGAGCATCGGTGATGACCGGTTCTACGCCATAACCAATTTCGAACCGATAACGTCGATCATTCGGGGCAAGCAGCAACAGTACGCCGCGATCATCTTGTTTCCCAACCCCAAGGTGCTTGAAAAGATCGACCGCGTACTCCTCAATCGGACGCCCGTCCAGTGAGCGGACCGTCACCACTGCAATCTGCGCACCTGTTTTGCGCTCGACCTCCGTGCCGAGCGCCTCAACGCGCTGCCTGGTCGAAGCATCGATTACCCCCGCAAGATCGGTAACGTAAGACGTTGGACGTATTTTGGAGATGTCGTCTGCAAGGGCGACCGTGCAGCACAGAGCGGCAATGATGAACAGCGAGGGCAAATGGTAGCGTGCAAGCATCAGCGTTCGTAGCGTGACCACTTACAGTATTTGACCGCGGAAGAAAGCGTCAAGGAGGTGACGTTGCGTTCAGGAGTTGGACGGGGCGTTATGACCCCGTCCGGAACGGGCGTGCTATTTCGCGTAGAACTGCGCGATGGCGTTAACAACGGCCTCGAGTTGCTCGGGCTTGAGTTCGGGATAGATGGGCAGCGACAGCACTTCGCGTCCTGCAGCTTCAGAATGTGGGAAGTCACCTTCCTTGTACCCGAGGTTTGTGAACGCACGCTGCATGTGCAGCGCTAAGGGATAGTAGATCTCGCTTGGAATGCCTGAAGCGGCGAGGTGCGCTTTCAATTCATCGCGTTGCGGCACGCGAATCGTGTACTGGTTATAGACGTGATAGGCGTCCGCAGGCTGAGTCGGAATCGTTACGCGATCCAGTAAGCCGCGTTCAGCGAAGAGTTGCTTGTATGTCTCAGCATTGCGCCGACGGCCTTCTGCCCAGGCGTCGAGATGGCGAAGTTTTACCCGCAAGATCGCGGCTTGTATGGAGTCGAGTCGACTATTCGTCCCAAGAATCTCGTAGTAGTAACGCTCGCGGCTGCCGTGACCCCGCAAAATCTTCAGGCGATCCGCAAGTCCCAGATCGTTCGTTGTGATGAGGCCGCCGTCGCCGGCAGCGCCTAGGTTCTTGGACGGGAAGAAACTGAAGCAGCCAAACGCGCCGAAGGTCCCCACCTGGCTCTGTTTATAGCGTGCGCCGATCGCCTGTGCCGCGTCTTCCACAACGGGAAGCTTGTGCGCATTCGCCACCGCCAAAATCGCATCCATGTCCGCGGACAGTCCGAACAGGTGTACCGGCATGATGGCGCGTGTGCGCGGCGTGATCGCCTTGTCAAGCTTTGTCGGATCGAGATTGTAGGTGACGGGATCGATGTCCACGAAAACCGTACGCGCCCCGAGTCGTGCAATAGAACCCGCCGTCGCGACAAACGTGAACGGCGTAGTGATGACTTCGTCACCAGGCCCGATCTCGTACGCCATCAACGCAAGCAGCAGTGCATCCGAACCGGACGCGCAACTGACCGCAAACTTCGAGCCGATGTAAGCACCGACCTCACGCTCGAAGGCGTCCACTTCGGGGCCGAGAACACACTTCTGCGACTCGAGCACGCCGGTTACGGCCTGCATGATTTCGGATCGCATCGACGCGAACTGTGTCTGCAAATCCAGAAACGGAAACTGCATGGGGACGGGCTTGCTGGGCTTCTGCTGGACTGTGTTGGTTGTCATTGATCTAAGTGCATTGTAGCAACGCGTTCTGCTAATCCAAAGGACATCGCCCCAAAATCGGCCAGTGCGTTCAGCATCAACCTCTGCGATCACTGGCAGTGTCGAACACCTGAGTTCGATACCACTCGACCGTTTTCCGCAGGCCTTCTTCGAATCCAACCTTCGGATCGTAACCGAAGCTTTCGCGAGCAAGAGCGACATCGGCAAGAGAATGCCGAATGTCTCCGGCCCTTTCCTCGCCGTAGGTGGGGTCCTGATCGTATCCGGTCAGCTTCTGGAGCAGCCGATATGTTTCGTTCAGGGTTACACGTGTCCCGGTGGCTACGTTGAAAGCCAAACCGGCTACCTTGGCTGCTGGAGCCGTGCACGCCAACAGGTTTGCCTGAACGGTGTTGTCGATGTAATTGAAGTCTCGACTCTGTCCGCCGTCGCCGAACACAGCCGGGCGCTCCCCGTGCAGCATCATCGTGATGAATTTAGCGAGCACGCCCGAGTATTGCGAACTGGCATCCTGTCGCGGCCCAAACACGTTGAAATACCGCAGCGAAACCGTCTCCAGACCATAGACACGGTAAAAAGACTTCATGTACATTTCGCCCGCAAGTTTCGAAACTGCGTACGGCGAAATCGGATCGGGGAGCATGTCCTCGTGCTTCGGCAAGGTCGGGCTTTCCCCATAGATAGACGACGAAGATGCGAAGACAACCCGCTTGACCCCCGCATCTCTTGCGGCGAGCAGAACGTTCAGTGTGCCGGTGATGTTCGCATCGTGGCTGGAAACGGGATCCGATATGGACCGCGGCACAGACGCAATGGCTGCCTGATGCAGGACGTAATCGATGCTTTCTGACGCTTCGGCGACAGCGCCTTTATCGAGCACATCGGCGACTCGGAAATCAAAGCGGTCCTGTATGTCGGCGATGTTTTCCAGATGTCCGGTGCTGAGGTTGTCAATCCCGCGCACAGTCTCACCACGGTTGAGCAGAGCACGAACCAATGATGAACCGATGAATCCCGCGGCTCCAGTTACCAAATAGCGCGCCATTCACAGCCCTCCCCAGACGATCGCCGGCCACCAAGCCTTCGACGCTTGCCCAGTTGCTGCAAGTCTGATCTGACTTGCAGACGCGCAGCAGCGCATCTGGCTCACCTGCGATCTAAACGCTAGCACACCTTTGTAAATCATCGCTGGAATCGATAACAAGGGAATCGTTGCAAGCCGTTCCAAGATGCGGCGATCTTCCTGCCGCATGGGGCTTCGGAGGTAACCTGAACGTGCAACACAAAAATTGACGCGCACTGTAACTGGTGTTTTAGTAGGAGCGTCAAAGTATGCAGGGAGGGCTGGAGGAGAGCCCTAATATGCGTAGATGGTACCTGCCGGTAACTGTGATCGGCATTAGCGGCCTTGGGTTGCTGTTCCTCACAGATCGTGGCCGGAACGCTATGCGTTGGGTGTTTGATAACCTTCACCGCGCCCCCGACGCACTGCTCGAGTGGAACGAGGCCGCTCAGCGAGAATTGGATCACATTCAGGCGGCACTTAACCGAGTTGCACAGAGTCTGGAAGCGGCGCGCTGATCGTCACCTCGCGGATGTGATGAACTGGGTAGCTACGCCGTTTGCAGCCCCTTTGGTGGCGAGCCCGGCGCAATCTCGTCGATTCGTGCGGCGAGCGCAAGGTCTCGGCGAGTGATTCCTCCACTGTCGTGAGATATCAGCGCCAACGACACCTTGTCATAGCTAATCGCGATATCGGGATGGTGGTCCATCTCCTCAGCCAACTCGGCAACCCTGTTGACAAACTTCATCGCCAGTTGAAAAGACGGGAACCGAAACACCCGTTGCAGGCGTTTGCCGTCTAGCTCCCACGTGCTCAGTCGGTCCGAGAGAACCCTGCGAAGCTCCACGTCGGGTATAAGGTCCATGCGGGCCTCCTCTGTCCGACGAATGATGATTGGCAGAACAGAAGCGTTTCACCGATTACGCGTTGCCCACGCCGGTTCTTGTCAGCCGGTGCGCACTGGGAAACTGGTAAACCTGCGCATCGATCTCCCTGCGCAACTCTTCCCACATCGCTTCTGGCATAGACAAGAAGACCTGGACGACAGCCGGGTCAAACTGCCGACCGGACCAGCGGATGATTTCCTCCCTTGCGGCGGCAAACGACAGGGCAGGGCGATAGGGCCGGTCCGATCTCATGGCGTCGAGGGCATCGGCGATTGCAAATATCCGTGCGCCGATCGTTATTTCTTCCCCTTTGAGGCCCCTTGGGTACCCGCTGCCGTCATAGCATTCCTGGTGGGCATAAACGATTTCAGCGGCCTCGGCAAGGAAAGGAATCTTCCGGAGCATCTGGTAACCGAGGAAACTATGCTCCTTCATGATCTCCATTTCTTCAGGGGTCAGCTTGCCGGGTTTGCGTAGAATCGCGTCGGGTATGGCCATCTTGCCGATGTCGTGAAGGAAAGCCCCGCGGGCGATTACGCGTATCTTCTCGGCCGAGATACCCATCGCGCGAGCAATAGCTATCGTGAACGCGGTAACGCGTTTGGAGTGACCCTCTGTCTCCGCGTCCTTCAGGTCTAGAGCATCCCCCAATGCCTCAAGCGTGATGTCGTATGAACGCTCCAGTTCGGTGAGTGTTTGGCGGAGTTGTTCGGTGCGCTCGTTCACCAGCGTTTCCAGGTTCGATTGATACGCCCGGTTCTGCATCTTCAGGCGACGATTTTCGAGAGCCCTGCGCGCCGTGGCAAGTAGCTGTTCGCGTTCAAACGGTTTCAGCAGATAGTCGTAAGCACCGTTTCGAATGGCAGCCAGCGCGACCGATATGTCATGGACGGCCGTCACCATGACGACTGGCATATCGGGGTAGCGCTCCTTAGTGCGCTCCAGAAGCCCTATGCCATCAAGCTCCGCCATCATCAGGTCCGACAACATGAGCTCGAACTCCTCGCCAGAGTCCAGGACAGCTAGGGCTTCGGTCCCAGAAGCTGCTTGAGTGCATTGATATCCGGATGCTCGAAGCATCGAGCAGACAATTTCCCGGATCGGCTCTTCGTCGTCGACTACGAGGATGCGCTCTTGCATTGGTGCCGTTTTCGTGTGTTGAGGATAAAGGGGATTCTATCGCAAGTTGTCGGCCAGCGCTGCAGGAAACCTCTTAACGCTGCGGTTGCACCGACCTGCTCTTCCACGGACAAAATTAAACTTTTTCGCCTACCAGTCTGACTTTTGCGACATCTTAAGAGGTAACCACGATCGTGCGAGATCCTTCGTCGCGCACTTATGCCCCATCTTGCTCAAGGTTGGCATTTGAGTGCCAATCGAGAGAACAACTGTGCCTCCTTAGCTCCGGGCCCAACAGAGATGTCCGAAAATGTATCGTCCAGCGATTTTCGTTGATGCTGAACGATTTTCGTGTATTCCGAACCCCCACGGGTTGTCCATCTACTCAGTTGGGCTGACCAATTGCTTGCAGCCTAGAGGGGGAATCTTTCGTCTCTTGCGCCCGTCACTTGAACGAGTTGTCTCTTCGGCGGGTAAAGCCAACCAGTTTCCCGAGCACGTTCGCCAACTCAAGTGGAGTGCTGGAGTGGCGACGTAACTGCTGCTATCGGGGTGCGATGACAGGGTGGGATGGCCAATGTGGCTGACCCGCTTGATTTCAGACCGGGGGACGTAATGGCAAGCTTTTTCCAGCAAGCAAAACTTACAGGGTTCGCCGCTTATTTACCCTCTTTAGAGGTAGCGAGCCTGGAGAAACGTCGAGAGATATACGAGACGCATCGGCGCCGTATCTACTCTTTTGCTTTCTGGATGACTGACAACGAACTGGTAGCAGAGGAACTGACGCTTGACGTTTTTCGCCGTGTTCTTTCGCGCCATGCTGATCCTGACGACGAGACGGTAGATCGGGCCTTCGTCACTGAGTTGCGCGATCTCATGCCAGTCGGGACCGTGACTTTGGAATGCAAGCCCGCCACAGAAGTTGCTGCTGTCCGCCGAAATGCGATGCGTATTCATCTGGAGCGCGCGGTTGTGCAGCTTCCCCCCACAGAGCGCCTCGTGTACTTGATGCATGACGTTGAAGGTTACGATCACGTTCGCATTTCGCGGACAATCGGTATCACCTACGACGAGTGCCGTGCCGCCTTGCATCAGGCCAGGTTGAGAATGCGCGAATTGATGGCGAAGGTTCTGAACGACTAGACCTTCCTCTCTCCTGAACTACCCTCCGAACGGAGGGCTTTTTTGTCCAGCATGTAATCACCGGCCCGTTATATTCGAATCGTCAGGATGTTTACCGGCATCAGAACACAGGAGATAGACCTCCTGATAAAGCGTCGGCATTCCGGCGCTTCTTTTTTTTGGCACCGTTGACCGAAAAGCGCTCGCCCGCCCATCTGCTGAGATCCTGAAGGTGCCTCGAATCCAAGTACCTTTGCGGCTAGAATTGTTGTAAGAGCTGTCGAAATGGCTGTAACAACACAAAACCACGACGCACGTTGGTGGGCGCCGATGTCAGACGGTCGGCTCCACTGCTACCTGTGCCCTCGCCATTGTCACATTGGGGAAGGGCAGTCCGGGTTCTGTTTCATTCGGAAGAACGAAGGCGGCAAGTTGGTCCAATTGGGCTATGGGCGCCCGGCCGCTCTGAACATCGACCCGGTAGAAAAGAAACCGCTGAACCACTTTTTCCCGGGCACGGCTATCCTGTCCATGGGCACCGCCGGGTGCAACATGGGCTGCTTCTTCTGTCAGAATTGGGACATCTCCAAGGCGAAGGCCGACCAGGTGCATTCGGCTTCGCTTACCCCCGAAGAAGTCGTGGCGCTGGCCAAGAGATATACCGCCCCCAGCTTGGCGTTCACGTACAACGAACCCACCATTTGGGGCGAGTACGTAATCGATATCGCCCGTCTTGCACACGAACAAGGTCTGAACACCGTGATGGTCTCAAACGGCTATATCACGCGGGAGGCTTTCTTCGACGTTTACGAGCACATCGATGCGGCCAACATAGATTTGAAGGCTTTCACCGAAAACTTCTACGCCAAGGTGACGCTGACGCACCTCAACCCTGTTTTAGACACGCTTCTTTGGTTGCGTTATGAAACTGAGGTGTGGTTTGAACTAACGAACTTGATCATTCCCACGCTCAACGACGACGCAGACGAGTTGAAAAAGCTCTGCGATTGGGTGCTTGCGAATCTGGGAGATGACGTCCCCCTGCATTTCACGGCTTTCCATCCGGATTTCAAACTGCGTGACAAGAGTGCCACACCGCCGGAAACACTTCATCGCGCTCGTCAGATCGCCTTCGACATGGGGCTTAAGTACGTTTACGAGGGCAATATCTTCAGTGACGGTGGCAACACGATCTGTCCGGGGTGCAAGCGTTCAATCATTCAGCGTGACTGGCATAGGGTGCTGACGAACCACGTACGCGACGGAAAGTGCAAGCACTGCGGCACCGAGATCGCGGGAGTTTTTAACCAGGCACAGGCCGCTTCTCGACGCGGCAAGAATCACTTACACCCAGTTATCTGAAGTAAGTCTTGAACTGTCTGGGCGTCAAGAGGACGGCTCAGTGCCGTCCACTTCGGCGGAATCTCCGTTGAGCAGGAACGCGGGTGAACTCCATCAACCCTCCGCAGATCAGGACAAGACCGTCGAGTGTCAAGCCCCTCTGCTGGCGCGAACTTCCTCAAATTGCTGAATCCTAGCCGAATATTTTTCTTCTCCACCTGTCGGTCTTGCCCCCAGTCACTTGTCCTACTGTGAGTAGTGGGGCGCACCAACGCAGCCCCATACGTGCAGACACTCAATCCAGCCCGGTAGCGGCGAGTTTTATCAGACCAGTCCGGAAGGTCTGGGTTGGATGCGGTAAATCGACCGAACCTCGTACGGCGAGACACAAACCCTTTGTTGCCCAGATTTTCCGCGTAACTTCTTTAAACCTTCGGAATTGCCGTCATAACTCCGAAAAGCCTTTGCCTTGAAAGACCCTCGGTATAGGGGAGGGGAGGATATATACCCATGTCCACGACCATCATCGTCCCGCAATGCCACCACCGCAAAGACAACGGCATCCGCTGCGGTTCACCTGCGCTCCGTGGGCGCGACTTCTGCTACTTTCACGATCGCCAGCGCCGCGATCACCCGACCCGCCGCCCACGCACCAACACGCGCTACCGCGACATCATGCAGTTCCGCGCTCTCGACAATCGTCAGGCCATACACGACGCGCTCATCGACACGGTAAACCGCATGATGCGCAACGAAATCGAGGCCAAAGACGCTACGGCCCTCATCTACGCGCTCCAAACCGCCATCCAAAACCTCTGACCTGCGTGCATGCTTACCTTAGCTGCCGCTCGGCGTCCAACGCTCTTGCAGGAGGTGAGGCTTGTCGACAAATTCGTCTGCACTGGGCAGAGTGAATTATTGGGGGCCGCTCGGCTGGTTTGAGCGGCACAAGGACTACGCGCCGCTTTTCGTGCGGCTGTTTCTCGGTTGGCACCTGATCTATGGCGTGCAAGACAACATCCTGAGCTGGGCCCACATGATCGAGTTTCGCGACTTCCTCGCGCGCTATGGGTTCCCGTTCCCGCTGTTCTCCGCACATCTGTCCGTTTATGCGCAGTTCATCTGTGGAGCGCTCTTCATCCTTGGGTTGTTTACGCGCTGGGCGGCCGCGGTGATGGTCGTCAACTTCGTCGTCGCGCTGCTCATGGTTCACATCGGCGACCCATATCCGCGCGCCGCACTCGCATTCGCCATGCTCTCCGGCTCGCTGTTCCTGTTGTTCAACGGCCCGGGTGCGATGTCCATCGACCGCAAACTGGAAAGGCGGCACTGACTCTCCCAACAGAAAAGCCCCGCAGGAACGCGGGGCTTCTCAATGTTATGTCACAGTCTAGACCGCCGTTGCATCACCTTTCTCTTCAATACCTGCAGCAGAGTCCACTTCATCGGCGTGCGGCCTGACCAGGTATTCCTCCATGAAAACTGCGACCAGGGCAGCCGTCGGGACAGCAACAAGCGCACCCAGCACTCCGGCGAGCGATCCGCCAAGGCTCAGCGCGATGATCACCGCTAGTGCAGGCAAGTCGACCGACTTTCTCATGATTCGCGGTGTTAAGAACGCGTTCTCAAGCTGCTGATAAACGAAATAGAAGATCAGCACGCCAATGAGTTTCGGCCACGAATCAAAAGCCGCGACGACACTTGCGAGCACAACCGATGCAAGCGGTCCGACGATTGGCACAATGTTCGCCAGACCAGCGAAAACGGCCAGCGCATAGAAGTACTTGATCTTCAGCGCCCAGAACACGCCAAGGCTGCAAAGCCCGAGGATCAGCATGAGCGCAAGTTGTCCGACCAGCCAGTGACGAACTCGCCCTTCGGCGCGGATCATCGTCGGCTTCAGTCGCGCGCGCGTGCCAGCAGGGAACAGCGACATGAACCAGTGGAAAGCGCGATCACCGTCAAGGATGAAGTAAGCCGTCAGGATCAGCCAACTGAAGAACCAGAACACTCCGCCCGCAATTCCCTTGAACACGCCGAACACACCGCCAACCGCGCTGGCCGCATGTTCTTGGAGCGACGCCGGATCGATATGACTGATCAGCGGCACGTGACGTATTCGCTCCGCCAGCGCAGACATGTTCTTCGGCCACGCAGAAGCGAGTCCTTGCGCGTCCCGAACGATCGGCGGCAGCGCAAACCCGACGATCAGGGAGAGCAGCAGAAGGCCAGCGATGACAACAACGACGATCGCAACACCTCGGCTTGGACGCCATCCGTTGATGTGCAGCTTGCGTACCGCGCGGATCGCCGGGCTGATGACCACCGCGAAGAGAGCGCTCACGTAGACCAGCAGCAGCACGCCTCGCGCAAGCCACGCAACGTAGAGCCCGAGCACAAGAGCGAAGAAGAACACGATGTCGGAGCGGCGAATGTTCATGGTCAATCGCGCAGAACCTCGGTGTTTTCCGCCGGGATCGAGATTCGGAGCACTTTGAGGTTCTCGTCTAGGTAAAGGGCCCACTGCTCGCCTTCGGCCGTCAGGTTGAATCGGTCGAGTTCGCGGTTAACACCGCGTAGCGTGACGTTCTCTTTCCCGGCATACTCCAGAGTGACCAGCGCGGACGAGCGTTGACGCGGGATGATCACGCCAAATTGAGTCTTGGTCATCTTGCACCCGGCAGCACTGGTTCCACCGCAGGCCTGAGCCAGATAGCGCCATGCAAGAATCTGCCGGTGACTGAAGAAGTAGTCGTCCAACACCATGGTCGAAATCGGTAGCAAGAACGGATGGTCCTGTGGCTTGTCGGGCGGGTTCGGAATGATGTGTTCGACCAAGAACTGATCGGCCGGTTCCACGATCTCCTGCGCCTTGCCAGGATCCAGTTCTCGCCAGGTGTAGCGGCGCAGATCGCCGTTGGAGGCGATCTGTAGTTCGGCTTTCTGCGCCATTTTGCCCGAGGAGTCTTCAGCCTTGAACTCGGAGGTGGCAACGCTGGCGTCACTGCGCTGCTCGATCTGAAACTTTTCAGTCGCGACACGCCGGCCATTCACGAATATTCCGAAAGATCCGGAATCGACCACGCGCGCTTTCTCCGGCTTCTTTGCGGTCGCGACCATCGAGAGCGAAAGGCACACAGCAGCCAGTAACGTCAGGCGGCCTGTGATGTTTATGAATGAGGTAGCACCGGCTTTCATCGGTTCTCGATTCCTGAGAGCGAAATGATTTCTCGCGCGACGTCGTACACGGACTTGTCCATAGTGCTAACGAGGAAGTCAGCGTGAAGATAATGAGCGCGACGTGCTTCGTACAGCTTACGAAACTGATCTTCGTCCTGGAACAGCGGACGAACATCACCCTTCGCCGTGCATCTACGCCTCAATTCCTCGATTGGCGCGTCCAGGAACACGACCGCGGAGTTGCTTGCATGAATCAAGTCAGCGTTCTGGGGCTGCACGTAAGCTCCTCCGCCTAGAGCGATGACGGCCCGCGTACCTGAGCGAAGTTCGTCCAGCAATTCCAGCAGAGCGGCTGATTCCGCTTGCCGGAATGCTGTTTCGCCGCGGTCCCGGAAGATCTCGGCGACGGTACGACGTTCTCTAGCTTCAACGCGTTCGTCCAGGTCGATGAAGCGCCAATGCAGTTGGCGCGCCAGCGCACGGCCAACAGAAGTCTTGCCCGCCCCCATGAATCCGACCAGGAACACAGCGGTGCGCAGGCGGAGCGAGTCGCTCTCCAAGGGCTGTTTTGAGGCAGGATGAGCCATGTTCCTGTTGGGAATAGTGGGTCAAGACGGCGCGTTTGGCAAGTCTTTCCGCGCTGGTAGGAGGATTACCTGAGTTCAGCAGGACGGGTTATCTTTTGCGGAGGATGAGTAATCGCCTCGCTAAGTGGCAAGAACCAGGATGAAGAAAAACATCATACGAATCCATGGGACGGTTCCCCAAGCGCTAGATCTTAGAAGTCGCCTCCCGGGCCCAGCAGGGCGAACCAGACCCTCTTTCACGAGGGCCCTCTCAATGCCGTCCCAAACCTTTGGGCTGGGATCTTCCATCGGCACCAAGAGCTTCGCGGCCTCGGCGATGTACCGAAGATCCGCGACCAGGTCTGAGCAGACCTGGCAAGACTTCAGATGAGCCTCTTGTTCGGCGTTGCCGCCCGTTTCGATGATTTCAGGCAGAACCCGCTGGAACTCTGCACACGTCATGTCTCTCTCCCCCAGAATCTTTCCCCGGTCTTCCGGGTACCGCCTGTAAGCTCATTCGCCATGCCAAGCGATATGATGCCTACTCTCCCTCCTCATCGTCTGACGGCCTTTTCGGCTCTGCTAATTTTGAGGAGGTCGCGCAACTTCATGCGTGCCTTATGCAGCTGAGACTTGCTGTTGCCGATACTACAACCCATCATCTCAGCGATTTCATTGTGCTCGTAACCTTCGATATCGTGCAGCACAAAGATGATACGGTAACCTGGCGGCAGGCTCTCGATGGCTCGCTCCAGATTCACTCGATCAATTGAGCCAGCTAGAACGTTGTCGCGGGCACCAATGTCCTTCTTCGGTCCGTCTTCCTGCTGAGGTTCCATGCTCTCTTCAAGTGAAACCTCAGGCAAGCCCTTCTTGCGGAGGTGCATGAGCACCACATTCACGGCAAGCCTGTGCAGCCATGTCGAGAATGCCGACTCTCCACGGAAGGTCGCGATCTTGCGGTAAAGCTGCAGGAACGCTTCCTGCGTGAGATCTTCCGCCTCGGCCGTATTTCCAGTCATGCGCAGACAGAGCGAGTAAACGCGGCGCTTGTGCAACCCGTACAAAGCTTCGAAACATTGTGGGTCGCCGTGTTTGGCCCGTTCAATCGCCTCTGCTTCAGATATGCCGCTAGCCAGTATTTTTTTTGCTGTCGTCAATGTTCTTTTTTGAGGCCGCATCAGAATAGATGCGGCAGAGTAGCTATGCTGTTGTATATGCGGCTGCTACGTACGATGCATGATGATATCAGCAGCCGACCAAGTCACTCGACCGACGATCTTTTGATGCTGCCAGTTGACGTTTTCGAGTCAGCAATTTGCTGCCAATCGTGTTCGGCCGTGCTGCGGGACCCGGTGCGTTCCTGAGCAGACAAGACTTCGTCTGAGCTAAGTTCGTGTCGTCCCCAAAGTCTCGAGCTGATCGAACGCAGCCGGTCTGGCTCACCGCGCTCGATCTGCCGTTATGGTTATTCCCGTGCCAAGAGGTATGATTCGGTGCTGCCGATTCGCGTCTTCGCCGTGAATGTGGGAAGGGTGGTTCCGAAAAGTGGCGAGTCGGTGCCCACCACCTGAATCGTCCGTGGTGCTAAGGTCATCAGTTTATAATCAGTGTAGCCCACGTGGACGGCGCGTGGACTGCAAGGAGAGACGAATGGACGCTAAGAAGCCGAAGCCCAAAGTGCTGGTAGTCGACGACGAACGAGTGATAGCCGACACGTTAGCAATGATCCTGAACCAGCATGGGTATGACGCCTCTCCGGTGTACACAGGAACGCAAGCCGTAGAGCGAGCGCGGACGGTCCAGCCGGATTTGATCATCAGCGATGTCATTATGCCGGACATGAATGGCATCGAGGCGGCTATTAATATTCGTTCGTTCTTGCCATCCTGCAAAATTCTTCTTTTCTCAGGCCAAGCTGCAACCGCAGACCTGCTGGAAACCGCGCGTGCACAGGGACATGAGTTCGAGATCCTGGCCAAGCCGGTACACCCGGCTGATCTTCTGGCTAAGCTGCGCGGGTGAGTGTCGCTTGGAATATTGAAAGTTCTACGCGAAACGGGTGCCTTCGCGCCCGGCACCAACGCGGCTCAGAGTTCGCGTCGCCCTTCCATTGCCTTCAAGATCGTGACTTCATCGGCGTACTCGATATCGGCACCGGCGGGAATACCTGTGGCGATGCGGGTGACTTTCAAACCTGGCCGCCTGACGAGATTCGAGATGTATACCGCAGTAGCCTCGCCTTCTACGGTCGGGTTGGTTGCGAGAATCAGTTCGTCGATCTCTCCAGCGTCAACTCGGCGAACGAGGCTTGAGATTCGAAGCTGATCGGGACCAATGCCATGAAGCGGAGAGAGGGAACCGTGCAGGACGTGGTAGACGCCATTGTAATGTCGCGTCTTCTCAACCGCCGAGATGTTTGTGGGTTCCTCAACGACACACACTAGCCGCTGATTGCGCGTGGCATTCGTGCAGAAGACACACGGATCAACATCAGTGATGTTGTTGCAAACCGAGCATAAGCGCAGCTTAGCTTTGATCTCGCGAATGGCATCAGAGAGCGCGGAGGCATCCTCATCGCTGGAGCGGAGGATGTGAAAGGCAAGCCTCTGCGCGCTCTTGCTGCCGACGCCCGGCAACTTCTTGAGTTCTTCGATAAGTCGAGCCATCGGCTCGGCGAAACGGGCCATAGGAATTGGGTAATTGGGAATCGGGAAATCGGTAATTGAGCGATACGGGCTTCTACAGACACCTTTAATCTTTTCAGTTAACGCATTTAGCCGATTCCGCGATTCTGAATTTAAAGTAGTCCTTGAAGTCCGCCGAGCATGCCGCCGACGCTGGACTGCACGGTTTCGTCGACTTTACGCGACGCGTCGTTAACGGCAGCCGTAATTAGGTCCTGAAGCATCTCCAGATCGCCCGCTTGCACGACATCGGGTTCGATCTTAACGTTGAGCAGGTTCTTCTGCCCGTTCATTCTGACTGTGACGCTGCCGCCGCCGGCAGAACCTTCGACGATGGTCTCAGCCATTTTGCGCTGAAGGTCTTCGTACTGCTTCTTGGCAGCGGACATCATTTCTTGCAACTGGCGCGGATTGAAGCCACCCATAAGAACCTCTCTTACAAGAGTAGCCCAGAATGGGATCTGGGAACTGCAACTTAATCCTTGCTCTGGTCCATCACTGTCCGGATTTCGCCGCCAAACTTGTCCAGCATACGCTGAACAATCGGATCTTGAGCCGCGCGTGCGCGCGCGCTGGTCCCTCCGGATGAACTGCGTGGCTGTGGACGAGCGACCGCCGCAGCGCCTCCGATGACCTTGACTTTCGTTGGACGCCGGTTAGCCGAAGTCGCGAACTCGTTAAGCATACGCTGGGCGTCGTTGTTGACAGTGAGTTCCACGACAGTGGGCGATACCGAAACGTGAATCACGATCTCGTTGCCCTGTATCTTCCACTCGCCGATTTCGAGCATTGAAGGCAGAGTCTTCTGATCTGCGTTTTCGAGCGCGTTCAAAATGTGGTCACGCAGAGCTTCGACGGAGATTGAGTTCGCCGGAGCGACTGGATCAGCAACAGCAACGGGCTCAGGTGCCGGAGCCACGGCGGCTGCCAGGGAGCCGATCGACTCAGCGCGCGTTGTTCCAGCAAAGCCGACGCGAGCGGCGCTAACATCAGGGCGTGGAGCGTCGAAGGCGGATGAAGGCGCACTAGAGTCATCACGCGGGCCAGATGAAGCATGGGAAATCGGCTCTGTGATGCTCTGGCTACGCTTTGTAGTTTTTCGCGAGACGTCGGACTCAAATGGGGATATCCGTGGAGCGGGTCGCGATACGGCTGGCCCCCCCGAGGTGTGGGGTGTTCTTGCCGCCGTGTTCGCGGCGAAACCAGCCGAGGCGGGCCTTCCGAGTGTACCCGGTGCATTGGTGAACTCAGCGCTCAAGAGCTGCTCTAGAGGAAGCAGACGCGCAGCGTGCACCAGCTTGAGCAGGCCGAGCTCCAAGTGGAACCGTTGTTCCTGCTTGTACCCGAGTTCGGAGTGCGTGCGAAGCATGATTTGTAAAAACCGCGTGAGATCTTCTTCGCTGAACAGCTCTGCTACCCTGCCTACTCTGGCTCGTTCGTCGCTGGACATTTGGAGCAGCGGCGAGTCGGGCCTTGCGACTTTCGCGACGATGGCATTGCGCAGGAAGCGAACCATCTGCCGGGCGAAATGTACGGGGCTTTGGCCCTCAGTCACAATCTTGTCAATCTGCCGCAGGACGTCCTCACTCGAATTGCGCTCGATGGCCTGCATCACCTGCTCGAGGACCTCGGACGAAACTGCGCCCACAAGACCGCGAATCATTTCGGCGGTGAGGCGTCCAGTGCAGCAGGATATGGCCTGATCCATAATGGAGAGCGCATCACGCATTGAACCATCGCCGGCTTCAGCGAGCAGGGCGATGGCATCGTCGTCGGCGGGTATGCCCTCTTTTTCGCAGATCGATTTCAGTTGCCCCACGATCTCATCGAACTTTACCGCATGAAAACTGAAGTGCTGGCAGCGGGAACGAATCGTCTGGGGAATGTCCTCGGGTTGCGTGGTTGCCATCATGAACACGGCCCAGTCAGGCGGTTCTTCCAGCGTCTTCAGGATGGCGTTGAATGCAGCGTCGGTAATCTGATGTGCTTCGTCGAGGATAAAGATCTTAAAGCGGTCGCGCGCAGGTTGGACGCGAGCTTCGTCGCGGATGCGGCGGACTTCGTCTATGCCGCGGTTGGTCGCTGCGTCGATCTCGATAACGTCGAACCCACGGCCTTCTCGAATTTCGAGGCAAGAGTCGCACTTTCCGCAAGGTTCAGCTACCGGCTGCGAGGCCGATTGGCAATTTAGGGCCATGGCCAGAATTCGTGCAATTGTGGTTTTGCCGATACCACGGTGTCCGCTGAAGATGTAGCCGTGTGCGATGCGCCCCTGGGCGATAGCGTTCTTCAGCGTGTTGGTGACGTGGTCCTGCCCGATGACCTCGCTGAACTGCTGCGGACGGTATTTGCGCGCCAGTACCTGATAGCTCATGGGAACAGTCGATTATAACTGCTCAGGTTTGTGAGGCGACGGCAACTTTGAGCCTGGTCCGCCGATAGCGGCGGGGCGGGTTCCGGAAAGGTATTGGAGACGAGCAGACCGGCTTGGCATCCAATGCGGTGAGTTTCGGAGGTGCAGGATGGGAAACGCTACAGCGGTCATCGATCGTTTCGAGCAGGGTGCGACGAGCGTAGAGAACGCGCTACGCGGATTACCGGGAGATTTAGAGACCCGAGACCCGGGACCGGGGAAGTGGAGCATCTGGAAGATCGCAGCACATATCGCCGATGCGGAACTGGTGACCGCAGCGCGCCTGCGGTGGATCGCTGCGGAGCCGGGCTCGGCGCTGAAGGCTTACGACCAGGATTTGTGGGCTGAGAACCTGGCGTATGGCAGACGAGAAGTGAAGGATTCCTTGGCGCTATTTCTTGCGTTGCGAAAAGGAACGGCAACATTGCTGAGGAATCTGCCGGAAAACGCGTGGTCGAGAACAGGAGTGCACGAAGAGCGCGGAGAGCTCTCGTTGCTAGATGTGGTGACCGGAGCGACAGAGCACACCGAACACCATGCCCAGCAGATCAACGCCATTCGCGCAGGCGCGGCTGCTGCATAAAAACTTGCGTTGGCGAAGCGGAGTCCGACTTGCAAAGACATTTGAGTCGGAGCTAACCTTGCGGCGTGTGGTTGTGCCTGCGCTGCCGGAGTCGCTCGGCTCCGGTTTTCTCGGGAGGATTCCGCCATGATGCTTAAAATGAGTAGCCGTCTGCTTGATGGCATTCCCGTATTGGATTGCAGCGGTCGAATCGTGATCGGAGAGGAATCAGCGGCGCTGAGAGACATGGTCAAGAGGATGCTCGCAGAGGACCAGCGGCTCGTCTTGAACCTCTCGGAAGTCAACTACATCGATAGCGCCGGTCTCGGTACACTGGTTTCCCTGTATACGTCGGCAAAGAACACGGGTGGGGCGATTAAGTTAGCTAACCTGACCCAGCGAGTCGGAGACCTGCTGCAGGTTACCAAGCTGCTCACCGTGTTCGACGTTTATGAAGGTGAAGATAAAGCGGTTCGTGCGTTCCGGCGGGGAATGGCAGCCTAAGAACTAAACGGGTAAGCTGATACCAAACCAAGATATTGGGCCGCCGAAGGGCGGCCCTATTTTGTGTTTAGATGGGGACGGAAATTGAAACTCTATTCGATATGAAGGACGGGGGAGAGCCATCGCTGAAGCAACCATGGATTGGCAATCGCTGACATTGACGGTTGAGCTGGCGCTGATCGTAGCTGGAATACTCCTGGTCATAGGTTTGCCCATAGCGTATTGGTTGACGTTCTCGAAGTGGCAATGGAAGTTTCTTATCGAGGCGCTTGTGGCACTGCCACTCGTGCTGCCCCCGACCGTGCTCGGGTTTTATCTGCTGATTGCTTTCGGAGCTCAGAGTCCGTTGGGACGCTGGTGGCAATCCATCACTGGTCAAACGTTGGCTTTCACGTTCGAGGGGCTGATAGTCGGGTCGATCCTGTACAGTTTGCCGTTCGCCGTCCAGCCTGTTGCCGCATCGTTCGCTTCGGTTGATCCGAAGTTAATTGCCGCTTCTGCCACCTTGGGAGCGTCGCGCCTGAAGACGTTTGGTCGCGTCATTCTTCCCCTTTCGGTGCCGGGTATTACGACGGGAGCTGCGCTCAGTTTTGCTCATACTGTCGGCGAATTCGGGGTTGTGCTCATGATCGGCGGCAACATCCCAGGTGTGACGCGAACGATTTCCATTGATATTTACGATCGGGTGCAGGCTGGGGAATACGCCGGTGCGGGGCAGACGGCGCTCATACTGTTGCTCTTCTCGTTTGTAGTTTTGTCTGTCATATATGCCCTGAACCGGAAAGTGTGGGCCGCATGGCCATTCAAATGAAACATCTTGCGGGCTTGACGAGCGACACGAGGGGTGAGCGAGCGCGGCTTTTCGTGCGTGTGAACAAGAGGTTCCCGGCCAGTGCGGATACCGACAGCGATTTTCTTCTGCAGGTGGAGTTCGGGGTGGCAGCCGGCATCTCGGTTATCCTGGGTCGGTCAGGAGCAGGAAAGACCACGCTTCTGGACTGCATCGCAGGATTGACCCGTCCTGATAGCGGCGTTGTTCAAGTCGGTGACCGGGTCTTCTTCGACGACAGCAGAATAATCGATCTGCCGCCGGCCCGACGGCGGGTCGGGTATGTCTTTCAGACGCTTGCCCTTTTCCCTCATTTGAGCGCGCAAGAAAATGTTGAGTACGGAATTGCGCACATCGACAGCAGGGAGCGCCGGCGGCGCTCGGACGAGATGCTTGAGGCCATGCGTATCTCTGGCCTGCGCTCTCGCAAACCGCGCGACATCTCTGGAGGTGAGCGACAGCGTGTAGCTTTGGCGCGCGCGCTGGTGACTGATCCTTCAGTGCTGCTATTGGACGAGCCGCTATCGGCGGTCGACGCGCCAACAAAGTCGCGAATCATCGATGACCTGCGCTCCTGGATCGACAGGCACCAAATCCCAGTGCTCTACGTAACGCATAGCCGGGAAGAGGTTTTTGCGCTAGCGAGCCACGTTGTTCTTCTGGAGAAGGGGAGCGTGATAGGCAAAGGTAGCCCCTATGAGGTACTGGACACGCCCAGACATGAAGTCGCCGCATCGTGGGCAGGGTTCGAGAACATCTTCGACGCAGGTGTGTTGAGAGAAGACGAAGATGGGGGCACGATCACCTGCAGCATCGGTGAGGTAAACCTCGAAATTCCGTTGGCGAGACACTCGGGTAAAGCTGTGCGCGTCGGAATTCGTGCCGGGGATATCCTGGTAGCGTCTGAGAAGCCGGTTGGAATCAGTGCGCGAAATGTGCTCCCCGGTCGAATTGTCGACCTGATCCGACGCGATGCCGTCGTCGTGGTGCAGGTGGATTGTGGAATCACAATCGAAGCACACATTACCCATAGTGCCCAGTCGGCACTCGATTTGCGGGAGGGATCCCCCGTTTGGCTGATCATCAAAACTCATTCGTGCCATGTTCTTCAACGTTCAGATCGCGAGTCTTAGCTGAATTTCTTCAAGCAGCCTCTGTTCGAGACTTTCGCTCACAATCAGTGTTCGTTTAGGGATCCGAGTGAACTCGGGTTGCGGAGGCAGGATCGGATTAAATTCCGAGCTGCTGTACAAACGCGAATGAGGAAAATACCGTGAGTGATGCGGGTCACAGCGCGCAGTGATGAAAGCGCTCGGGCTTAACTCGGGAGAATGGTACTCTGCCCGTGGAAATGAAAATCATTTTCACTTGATGCGGGAGCCTATGCTGAGCCTTTCTCGTTCTCTTGCCCTTAAGTTGGTAGCCTGTGCAGCCCTGAGTGCAGCCTCGTTGCTATGCGTCCCAAACGCTGTCTCGCAAAACGCCGCGAACTCCGAGCCGGAGAAGCCGATTCAGGACAACAGCTTCCTCATCGAGGAAGCCTACAATCAGGAAGACGGGGTCGTGCAGCACATCAGCACGTTTACGCGCCTGTCGGACAGCCGTCAGTGGGCTTATAGCTTCACCCAGGAATTCCCTGTGCGGGGCCAGAAGAGCCAGTTGAGCTATACGCTTCCGATACTGAACAACCCGGAACTGGGAACGCGCGGGGTCGGAGATTTGGCGATCAACTATCGGTACCAGGCGATCGGGAGCGGAGAAACTCGAGTTGCATTCTCGCCGCGAGTTTCGCTTCTGCTACCAACGGGAGACAGTCGCAAGGGCCACGGTTCCGGAGGTTATGGCTTTCAGGCGAATCTGCCGCTGAGCGTCGTGCTCAATAAGCACGTTGTGACTCACTGGAACGTCGGCACAACGATCACTCCTTCGGCCCGCAACATCGTTGGCGATACGGCTCTGACGACGGGCTACAACGTTGGCGGCAGCGTCATCGTGGCGCCACATTCGAAGTTCAACGTGATGTTTGAAACCCTGTGGACCGGGAGTGAGGCGGTTATCAGCCGCGACCGTACCCAACGCGAGCACGATTTGCTTCTGAGCCCAGGCATTCGGTGGGCGCACGACTTTAAGAACGGTTTGCAGATAGTGCCTGGAATCGCGGTTCCAATCGGCGTGGGGCCTAGCCGAAATGAGAAGGGTGTGTTCCTGTACGTCAGCTTCGAGCATCCGTGGTCGATCTTTGCACGAAAGAAGTGACTGGCGCGGGCTGTATTCCAGAGTGAGGCGAGGGACTGAGAGATGATGATCGGGGTTCCTCGCCTCGCGCCGTGGCGCGAGACTCGGAATGACAAGCAAGACTTGGGAACGAACAACTAGTCGCTGAAGCCCAAGAATACGGGTTCGGGAACCAGGTGAATTCCGAACTGATCGGCGACGGCTCGCTGGACGTCGTTTTTTAGTGCGATGATGTCGGCGGCCTTGGCTCCGCCCCGATTTATCAGAGCGAGAGAATGCTTGCTCGAGATACCAACCGGCCCTCGTGCGGTGCCCTTTGAGAAGCCCGACTGCTCAACCAACCACGCTGCAGACACTTTGCGCTGCGAAGAGAGCGCCGGGTAATTCGGCACCTTCAGTCCCCGAGTCGCTGCACGCTCCTCGAGAGCTTGGAACTGCTCATCCGACAGCACGGGGTTCTTGAAGAACGATCCGGCACTGTGAGAATCCGCGTCGGACTGGTCGAGGACCATGCCTTTGCTGCGCCGGATGTTGATGACAGCTTCACGTATCTCCGCTAACGACGGTTGCTCCCGGCCAGCGAAGTACTTCTTAAGATCGGCGTAAGCGAGTTCGGGCTGACCGCCTCGACGGAGTGCGTAGCAGACCCGCAAGATAATGTATCGGCCGCGGTCCACAGTATTGAAACGGCTGGTGCGGTAGGCGAATCCGCATTCACTATTTGGAAACACCCGCAGGTCGCCAGTTTCGAGGTCGAAGGCCTCAACGTGGCGGATCGTTGCAGAGACTTCCTGTCCGTAAGCCCCGACATTCTGTACTGGGGTGCCGCCGACGGTACCGGGGATGCCGCTGAGGCACTCAAGGCCGGAGCAGTTCTGCAAGACTGCAGCGTTTACGAAGTTGTCCCAATCTTCTCCCGCGCCGACGTCGAAAAGCGTTTGGTTGCCGTTCAAGTGACTCGCAGAGATGCCGCGAACGGCGACTTTCAGGACGAGCCCGGCGAAGCCCTCGTCGGCTACAACGAGGTTGCTGCCCCCACCAAGAACGAAGATCGGCAGGCTTTGCAAGCGCGCGAACTGCACTGCCTCGCAGACGTCCTGATGAGAGACGCATTCCACGAAATAGCGTGCCGGGCCACCGACCCCCAATGTGGTCAGCGGGGCAAGAGGAACTTGTTCCTGAATAGTCACTGAGGCGAGTGTAGCAAAGGAGAGCGGGGGACGCACCCTCGCACGAAAGGGCTAGTCGAAAGGGGAAGACGCGCACCCGTAACGAGAAAAGGACGGGTCGATGACCCGTCCCCACACGCGCGGTGCAGCGAAGGTTATGCGAACTTGACCTTCACGTCTGGCTTTTCCTTGTCCAGATGGATGCTGTCGATGAACCGGACCTTACCGGTGTTGAGGGTCATGATGAGGGATGATGTTCGCGCGCCCTCGCCGAAGAATCGCACGCCACGCATCAAGCCTCCGTCAGTCACGCCGGTGGCAGCAAAGATAAGTTGCTTGCCCGGGGCAAGGTCCTCGGCTGTGTAGATCTTGTTCTTATCCTTGATACCCATGCGAGCAACCCGCTCTTCGAGTTCAGGCTTGTCAACAACCAAACGGCCAAGCATATAGCCGTTGAGGCAGCGTATCGCGGCTGCGGTGATTACGCCCTCCGGCGCACCGCCGCTACCGAATACGGCGTGTACACCGCTGCCCAGCACTGCGGCGCTTAATCCAGCCGAAAGGTCGCCGTCTGTTATGAGCTTGATGCGCGCGCCGGCAGCTCGAATATCCCTGATGAGCTTCTCGTGTCGCGGACGGTCGAGTACGACGACTACGAGGTCTTCGACGTCGCGAGACAGCGCTTTTGCGATCTGCTTTAGGTTGTGAGCGACCGGTGCGTCCATCTCCACACAGCCCTTGCATGACGGACCGACGATGATCTTGTCCATGTAGCAGTCGGGGGCATTAAGCAGTCCGCCCTGCTCGGAAGCCGCCAGCACGGTGATGGCTCCGGGGGCTCCGGTCGCGCAGAGGTTTGTGCCTTCCAGCGGATCGACAGCGATGTCGATCTGCGGAACGGGCTGTTTCGGGTCTGGAAAATGGGTTCCGACTTTCTCGCCGATGTAGAGCATGGGAGCTTCGTCGCGCTCGCCCTCGCCGATCACAATAGTGCCTTCCATCGGAACTGTGTCCATGGTCTGGCGCATGGCTTCGGTCGCGACATGGTCAGCGTACTTTCGATCTCCTTGACCCATCGTCTTGGCCGAAGCGATCGCTGCATTCTCAACGACGCGCAGGAGTTCGAGTGCAAGATCAGTTTCGATGTTTGCGCCAAATTGTTTAACGGACTTCGTTTCAGGCTTGGAATGGACCTTGGGGAATGTGGCCATGAATGCCTCCTGAACTTGGAACGTGAATTCGGGCGCAAGCCGCGGGTCAGAGAGGGCCCGGCACGAACGATCCGGGCGAGTGCGCCGGTTGAATTGTCACCCGTGTGAGATGCGGAAAACCGTGGTACCGATGGCGAACTTACTCTGAATGTTGCGTGCTACAGGCTTGTCCAGAGAGTCTGTTTATCAGAATGGCTATCAGCAGTGGCATAAACAACGCCGGAGAGGATATATTTCCAAAACTGTCTCTATCTGAACGGAGCAGCCAACAGGTCGACAGGATGCTTTCGAAATCATCGCTTTCAACTGTCGTCTTAGGGGTTCTGGCCGGGGTAGTGATCGGGTTGGGCATGTACACCTTCGTTTACGCCAAGGGGTATTCCTACCTGACCACGGACCCGCAGGCGTGCACGAATTGCCACGTGATGCAGGAGCACTTCGATGCCTGGCAAAAATCGAGTCACAGGGCGGTGGCGACGTGCAGCGATTGTCATACCCCACACAATCCCATCACCAAGTACGTAGTCAAAGCTGAAAACGGGTTCTTTCACTCTCTCGCATTCACGTCGGGCTGGTTCCCGGACAACATTTCGATTCGCCCCCGAGACGCTCGTGTAACGGAGGGTACTTGTCGGCATTGTCACGCGGAAATCACGACGTCGATTGTCGGGCCTCATAGCGCGAAAGATATGTCATGCGTCCGGTGCCATTTCAATGTCGGGCACTCGGCTGCAAGCTTTGTCATGAGCAATCGTCCGGAGGGACAATCGAATGGCCAGCGATAATTCTGCTGACAAAAGTTCTTCCCGCAATCGCAAGCTTCTGTTCGCAACGATCGTGCTGGCGGCCGTAGCAGCCGTCGCGATCACCGCACTGCTAATTAACATTTTCGAGCACAAGCAGGAAGCGAAGAACCCGTTCTATCGTGTGGTGGAGCTGAACGACAGGACTGAGGACCCGAGTGTCTGGGGGAAGAACTTCCCCATGCAGTACGACCTCTATCTGAGAACCGTGGACCAGCAGCGGACGCGTTACGGCGGAAGTGAGGCCCTGCCACACTCTCCAACCGAGGGCGATCCGAGAGAGATCGTCACCCGTTCAAAGATCCAGGAAGACGAGCGGCTGAAACGCATGTGGGCGGGGTATTCGTTCTCCATCGACTACCGTGAGAAGCGCGGCCATGCGTGGATGCTTACGGACCAGACGTTCACGGAGCGGCAGAAGGCTGGACCTCCAGGGGCGTGCTTGAACTGCCACGCTTCGATGGTGACCACGTATAACAAGCTTGGGAACGGAGACATCTTCAAGGGCTTCGAGGCTGTCAATCGCATGCCTTATCCCGAGGCACGCAAACTGGTGAATCATCCGATTGCGTGCATCGACTGCCACGATCCGCAGACCATGCAGTTGCGTGTCACTCGTCCGGCGTTCATCGAGGGCATGAGGGCGCTGAAAGCCTCGCAGGGCATTAAGGATTACGACGTGAACAAGCAGGCAACACGGCAGGAAATGCGGGCATTCGTGTGCGGCCAATGTCACGTTACGTACTACTTCAAGGGGAAGGAAAAACGGCTAACGTACCCGTGGGACAAGGGGCTGAAAGTCGAACAGATCGTCGCACAGGAGAATCAGGACAAAGTTGTCGAATGGACTCACGCCGAAACTGGTGCGCAGGTGTTTAAGGCTCGGCACCCTGAGTTCGAGACTTGGAGTCAGGGAGTACATGCGCGCTCAGGCGTAACCTGCGCCGATTGCCATATGCCGTACATGCGGCAGGGCGGATTGAAGATCAGCGACCATAACGTTCGCAGCCCACTGCTCAATATCAATCGCGCATGCCAGACGTGCCATCGCTGGCCGGAGCAGGAACTCAAGGACCGTGTTGAGGAAATCCAGACGAGGTACTACGACACGCGCAACATAGCGCTGAATGCCCTGATGGACTTGATAAGCGACATCAAGGCCGCCAAGGCCGCGGGAGCGTCGGATGCCGAGTTGGCGGAGGCGCGGAAATGGCAGCGCGATGCGCAGTTCTATATCGACTTTCTCGTTTCCGAGAATTCGATGGGCTTCCACGCCGATCAGTATTCGGTGAAGTCATTGGCCGAAGCGATCGACATGTGCCGCAAGGGCCAGTTGTCACTGAGACAAAGGAACCTGCAGAGAGTGGCGACGTCGGCCAGCAGCGGGAACGCTGCACGAAAGTGAAGTGATGTGGGTCGCACCCTCCCCTTAAGGGGAAGGGTGCGGCACCCAGACTGGCAAGGGGAAACATGCGCCAATCGCGCATCAGAATCGGAACAGGTACGACGCCTTGACGAAGAACTGGCGGCTGTCGTTTATGAAACGCGAACCGGTTGTGCGGAGCAGGCCGTAGTCGACGGGCGTCAGCGATGGGTCAATGTTCGAGACGTTGCTATTGTAGCCCACGTACAAAGCAGTTCCGGGATTTACGAGATAGGTGATGAGGAAGTCGGAGTTGACGTTCTTGCTCGTTGGGCGAGAGGTGAATTTCGGGTTTGCGAGCAAGGAGTTGTACTCGACGATCACGCGCGCTGACAGTGCACGGGTGAATTGGTAATTCCACTTCGTGCGGACTATGTGATTGTTGAAGGCGCTGATTTTTGTGTCCGGCTCGCGGAGTCGAAAAAGAAGGTACGAATTGTCGATCTGCAGGCGTTTCGCTGGGCGAACGGTCGCAGTGAGAGTCAAGCTGTTGCGCATCGCCAGGAAAGGCTCGACACCGGCAGGAGGCGCGTAGTTGATGCGGCGTCCCCAGCGGTAGTCGATGCTGACGTTGAACTGCGGCTTGGGCGCAGTCTCGAAGAAGATGTACTTGGTGTTGCGCACATATTCGCGATTGCGTGTGAGTACTTCGAAGTCCTTGGGCCGCAGCGTTTCTTCTTCCTGGGCGTATCCGAATGTCAGGTAGGTCTGCCTCGGCAACTCGAAATTCATTTCTGGCATGTATCCCCAGCCGATCATGGTGCCATCGTTGTCATACATGCGGTAAACGCGGAATTGGGGGCCCCACTTATAGAGCAGTTTGGATTCCGGCCAAAAATTGTATTGAAATTCGTTGCTGAGGTTGTGCACGTCGTTCTGCGGATCGAAGCCCGTGAACGTTAAGAAGCCCGTGCTGCGACCTGTGTAACGAAAACTGTTGACCCAATCACGGCCGCTGCGCTCGACAAGGCTTTCAAACGCCGGCCCGGCAAAGTATCGGCCGTCCAACAAACGAGTGGAACTGGCGACAGCCTGGAACTGCGCACTCCAGGTGTCGCTGAGTTTTAGATACGTGTCTGCGCCACCGACGCGATTGAATGAGCCACGAAACTCACGATCGGTGAACATCACTCCGATTGTCGAGTCCTTGAAGATGTCACGGTTGACGCGGACGATGCCGAAAAGGGCGCGTTTATCGGCCGATGGATCGCTGGCGGGCACTTCCAGTCCGGGGCTGCGGTCATCCGCGACGAGCGCTCCCATCGACCACTTGCCCGCCTTCCCGGTTAGTCTGGCTCCGAACTGCGGATTGGCGATGCGGCGCGTGAAGAGCAACTGTATCGGTGTAGCGAAGTAGTTTGAGTTTTCGAGGAAGAACGGGCGCTTTTCGGGGAAAAACACCTCGAAGCGCTCACTGATGGTCACCTGTGGCTCATCGCTTTCGATTTGGCTGAAGTCTGGCTCAACGGTGAGGTCGAGCACCATGCTGTCTTTCAGGACGAACTTGGCATCGATGCCGCCGTCGAACTTGGCTGTGCGATTGTCAAAACGGGGGGCGACGGGATCTCGCGTGTCGAGGGCGTGGAATGAACGCATGATGCCGTAAGGAATGAATTGCATATTGCGGCCGGGCGAGATGTTCTCCAGTCCGCGCAGCGGTGCGTTCTGGGTGAGCAGACCTTGCTGCCGCTGTGTTACCGTCGGCCAAAACGACTTCTCGTTGTTGCGGTTGATGTCGCGCTGGAGCAGGATTCCCCAGGTTTGCACGTCGGCATTGCTGAAACGCAGGCTCTTGAAGGGAATAGCCATCCAGACGACGTAGCCCTCGGGCGTCAGTTGGCCCTGCGAGTACCAGAGCGTATCGAAGCTCATGTCTTCGCCATGGCTTTCGGTGACTAGCGCATCTGCCTGGACCCCAAGCGGATTTGAAAAGAACTCGTAACCGCGGCGGTGGTCGTGAAAAGTGTCGAGCCAGACATCCACGAAGTCGTTTGGAAAGAATTGTTCGCGCTGGGTGAGGTTGGCGCGAATTCCCCCACGATTGCGGTCAAAGCAGACGAATACGACGTAAAGGTTCGTTTCGTCGTAGCCGAGGTAAGCATGTGTTTCTTCGCTGGCGGGTTGCCCGTCGTGCGGGGTCCACTGGCGAAAATCATTTACGTGCGCCATGGACCTCGCGAGCTCGGATTCGGGGTGCATGGCCAGGAAGTCTTCCAATTTGGGAGGTGCTGAGAGACGAGGAATATTGATACCCGTCGTTCCAGCCACCGCTGGACGAACCGCTTGCTGCGCAACTCCGGTCGCGGCGCAAAAGAGCAAGGCTGCAAAGACAACTAGGCGTTTGCTTATCAAGAGAAGACCCGCTCAGACACAGGACAAGCTAAATTGCATCCTTTTGAATCTTAGACGTGCCTCTCACGCATACGTCATCCGGCATTCTTCAACATGTTGGTGAAAAAGTGCCAGAGCGCACGCAGAAGCTTTGGGCAGTGTTTAGTCATCTTAGGTTGGCAGGTTGGTGACCAGCCAAGGAGACGGCTTTATGGCAGAAAGAAAAGTAATCGCAGTCGTTGGGGCGACCGGAGCGCAGGGCAGTGGATTGGTTCGCGCCATTACGGGGGAGCGCAGTGGCGGCTTTGTCGTACGGGCATTGACTAGAGACGCAACAACGGACAAGGCCAACGGAATGCGGAAACTTGGGGCGGAAGTGGTCAGCGCCAATGTTGATGACGGAGATAGCCTCAGGCGGGCGTTCGACGGGGCTTACGGGGCGTTCTGCGTAACGTTTTTCTGGGACCACTTCTCTCCGGAGAGGAAATTGGCACAAGCGAAGGCCATGGCCCAGGCGGCCAAGGATGCCGGAGTGAAACACGTCATCTGGTCAACGCTTGAGGATACTCGTCGATGGGTACCGCTGAGCGATGAACGCATGCCTACGCTGATGGGCAAATACAAGGTGCCTCACTTAGATGCTAAGGGCGAGGCGGATCAAATCTTCAAGGATCTAGTCCCTACGACTTGTTTGCTGACTTCCTTTTTTTGGGAGAATTTCATTAATTTCGGGGCGGGACCGCAGAAGGGACCGGATGGAAAGCTGGGCATCACGTTCCCGATGGGGAACAAGAAACTGCCGGGTATAGCCAGCGACGACATCGGCAAATGCGCGTATGGCATTTTCAAGCGAGGCGATGAGTTCATCGGCAAGACAGTTGGAATCGCTGGGGAACACCTGACCGGGTCGGAAATGGCAGCCGCCATGACGCGGGCGTTGGGGCAGGAGATCCGATACAACGATATTCCGCCCGAGGTTTATCGTGGTCTTGGCTTCCCGGGAGCGGAAGATTTGGGGAACATGTTCCAGTTTAAACGTGACTTCAACGATTACTTCTGCGGCGCACGGAGCATTGAGTTCTCGCGCTCGCTGAACCCGTCGCTACAGACGTTCGAGCAGTGGTTGGCCGAGAACAAGGGGCGGATACCGCTGGAGAGCGCGACTACGGCGGCGTAACTTGCAACGGGACGGGAGGGCAGTCCCGTCCCGAATTACTCAATCAGAATGCATCAATTCCCGTAATACTTGATCCCACTATCAGCGTGTGAATGTCGTGCGTGCCCTCGTACGTTTTGACTGACTCCAGATTCGCCATATGGCGAAAGATGGGGTATTCGTCGGCGATGCCGTTCGCGCCGAGGATGTCGCGGGCCAAGCGGGCGCACTCGAGTGCCATCCACACGTTGTTGCGCTTGGCCATGGAAACGTGCTGGAACTTGGCCTTGTCCTGGTCTTTGAGGCGGCCGACCTGAAGGGTCATGAACTGCGCCTTGGTGATCTCGTTGATCATCCACACGAGCTTTTCCTGCACGAGTTGGTGGCTGGCGATGGGCTGGTCGCGGAACTGCTTGCGGAATTGTGCGTACTGGAGGGCGCAATCGTAGCAGGCCATGGCCGCGCCAATAGCTCCCCAGGCGATGCCATACCGCGCCTGATTGAGGCACATGAGGGCGGACTTAAGGCCGTCGGTCTTGGGCAGCAGGTTGCAGGCGGGCACGCGGACGTCTTGCAGCGACAGGGAAGAGGTGACAGAGGCGCGCAGAGACCATTTGCCGTGTACGTCGGCGGTGCGGAAGCCGGGGCGGTCGGTCTCGACGAGGAAGCCACGCGCCTTGCCGCCTTCTTCTTCGCTTTTCGCCCAGATGACGGCGACGTCGGCTATGGAGCCGGAGGTGATCCACATCTTCTCGCCGCTGATGACGTATTCGTCACCTTCTTTGCGAGCGCGCGTTCTCATGCCTCCGGGGTTCGAGCCGAAGTCTGGCTCTGTCAAGCCGAAGCACCCAAGCTTCTCGCCTTTCTGCAAGGCCGGTAGCCAGCGGTCCTTTTGCTCGTCGCTGCCAAAAGCATAGATGGGATACATCACGAGCGCCGACTGCACGCTGACAAAGCTCCGTACGCCGCTGTCGCCGCGCTCGAGTTCCTGCGTGACCAAGCCGTACTCGACGTTGGACATCTCTGCGCAGCCGTAGCCCTTCAGGTTAGCCCCAAAGAAACCGAGGTCGGCCATGGGCTTGACCAACTCGCGGGGGAATCGAGCTTCGCGATTGCACTGCTCGATGATGGGGATGAGATTGTCCTCAATGAACTGGCGGGTCGTGTTGCGGACGAGCAACTCGTCTTCTGTGAGCAGCGTGTCAAAGGAGAGAAAATCGACTCCGCGGAACTTGATAGCCATGTCGCCTCGCTTACGCAGGAGTGGGGCAGCAAGAGTGTGAACGTAGCAGAGCGGCGAAAGGGGAGTCAAACGGTTGAAGGCACCTGGAACGCACCCTCCTCAAAAAGGAAGGGTGCGAGCACCACATCTGTAAGTCACTGAGACCTGGCGAGCAGCGGCGAAGACGTCATATGCCAAGTCAAGCCGAATGTTCTGAGCGGTCGGGGAAAGCGGCGGCGAGTTCCTGGACGAGTTCGCGTGGATCGCCCATTTTGCGAAGCGTTGCTTTTACTCGTTTGCTTAATTCGGGCGGTGTCCACCCGTCGTGACTTAAATAATAGATCGGTATGTTTGGGCAGAGGCGTGAGATCGAATCAATGAATTCGACCGGCGGGATGTCTGTGACGTCAGCATCGAGGACGACTGCGTGCACAGGGTAAATCTCAGCCAACCGGAGTGCCTGGTGGCCTGAGACGGCGCTCAGACAGTTGTATCCGGCGGATTCGATGACCAACTTGCGGGTTGAAAGGGCGGTCTCGCCTGCCTCCACGGTCATAAAAACGAGGTGCTTTTTTGATGCCGTCGGCTCCATGGACGGCTTAGATGCACTCCGGGCGGGTGCGTACGGCTGTGTCTACGCATGCTCCTCCGGAGCGCTTGAGGCCCCGGTTCCAGTTCCCCGAAGGTAGTTATCCTGGCCGGCAAGCCAGTCGGTTCGAGGAGGAGAGAACACGTCGAGGCAGACCGTGTCTTCCAATGCCTCAGTATGGTGTGGCAGGTTGGCGGGTATACAGAGGACATCTCCGGAGCGGAGGACGATCTCTCTTCCCTCAAGCCACATTTTGAGCGCTCCGCTGACGATGGTCGTGATCTGCTCGCTCACGTGGTGATGTGTGGGGATCAGCAGGCCCTTCTTCATGATGAGGCGGGCGAGGGTGACGCCACCAGCCGTAAAGAATTGCCGGTCGAGTTTCGGGTTCAAGTGCTCGGTCTGAAGGTCTTCCCAGCGTATGTGTTTCAACATAGGCGTGCGCTCATGTAAAATCGGAACACGGCGAGTAAGGAAGGCGTGTGCGCCGGGAGGCTCCTGTCCGGACCCACCCCACGACTGCGTGCCCGCCAGTGCAGCGTACTCTATCAGAGATGCTGGTGTTCCGTTCGGCGGATACTCCCGAAAAGTTCAAAATCGAATCGGCCGGACCGTCGTCTCGTCAACAGAGACTGGCGAAGATCGCCGGCGGAATGTCAGGAGAGGCAAATGGCGAAGATTGCAAAAACGGCTGACCGTAAAAAAGTCATGGATACATCCAAGAGCACGGATTGCCCGAAGTGCGGCAAGCCGACCCGGATCGTGAAGCGCGTGAAGGATCGTGAGCGCGATGTCCCGGGCGGTATCTACATTTCCTGCTCTGCCTGCGACTTCTACGAGAAGCTGTAAGAGCAGTTCGTAGTTTCGAGTTTGAGGTTTTAGTTTTTGGAGCGCCGGGTCTTTTGCCCGGCGTTTCGTTTTTTCTGGCGTCATGTGAAAAACCCATCCTTCGCTGCGCGAAGGATGGGACGCCCAAATCGCATTTCAAGCACCCATACTAGAGCTCAAGTTCTAGCTGCAGGCCTGCTCGATCTCACTGAGGATGGCTGAGGCGGCGCTGAAGGGGTTTGCGGCAGCGGTGATCGGACGGCCTACGACGATGTGGGTGGCACCGGCTTTCATAGCCGCGCCAGGGGTGACCACTCGGGCTTGATCGCCGGCATCGGTTCCGGCGGGACGCACGCCAGGGGTGACAATGGCGAACCCCGTTCCGAGCGCGCGACGAATTTCAGCGGCTTCGTGGGCTGACGCCACTATTCCGCCGCAACCCGCGTCACGAGCCACAGCCGCAAGTCGCAAGACCTGGTCCAGAACACGACCACTCACTCCTACTTCCTGAATGTCTTCGTTGCCCAAGCTTGTGAGTACGGTCACGGCAAGCACGAGCGGAGGTTTTTCCGCTTGCGCGGCAGCATCTACAGCGGCTTTGAGCATTTTGGAACCGCCACTGGCGTGGACGGTCAGCATACTGACGCCCAAACCGGAGGCAGAACGCACGGCCGAGGCGACGGTATTGGGGATGTCGTGAAACTTCAAATCCAAGAATACGTCGTGGCCGGAGCTGACGAGGGCACGGACGAGCTGTGGACCCTCGGCAGTGAAGAGCTGCTTTCCAACCTTGAAGGTGTGGACGGAGTCGGCAAGCTGTGCGACGAGGTTCTTGGCTGGAGCGGCGTCGGGAAAATCCAAGGCAACAATCAGGCGATCACGAGCAGAAAGAGCAGAAGTTCTTAGGTCTGGCATCGGCCAGAAGTCTAGCAGGTCAGGCGAAAGGGGGATGAAGAAATATCGGATGGACGGATGAACTGGTGAATCGTTCATCCGTCGACCCGTTCACACGTGAGTGTTATCTTCCTCCGGCGCTGAGCCCGGCGATCTCATGCTGATCGCTCGCGATGGTCTCTGCCGGTAACAGATCAAGTCGAACGCGCTCGACACCGTGAGCCCGAAGCCCAAGCATCGTTGCTGCGCCGTAGGAGAGGTCGATGATCCGAGAGGCCGGAACGGGCCCGCGGTCGTTCACGCGAACAACGACCCACTTACCATTGCGGAGGTTCGTCACTTTGACCACAGAGCCGAGGGGCAGCTCCTGGTGGGCGGCCGTGAACTGAAACATGTTGTAGGTTTCACCACTGGCAGTCTTCCTGCCGTGGAAGTATTTCCCGTACCAGGAAGCCCGACCAACTTGATACGGCCTATCTTTCTTGGCTTTTTGGGCCTTAGCCCGCCTGGCGGTGCTACGTGCGTGCTTAGTAGGACGTACTTTGACCTTATGTACTTTTGCGGAGTTCGCCGACTGATTCGTCGTCGAGTTGTTCAGCCGACTCGCCGCGCTGAGACTGGTGACCATGATGAGCATCGCCAGCGCCTGCGCTAAAAGTGGTCTCATGCAAACACCTCGTAACGGTTTACTTCAGGCGCCACCCCGAAGAATCCGCTAAGTCTATTGAAAATAAAGGACAAATGTCAAATCAGCTCAGGATGGCAACAACCTCCCATGCGCCAACACTGGCCCAAGTCCGGCCTGACTGCGGGAGACCGGCCCCGAAATTCTGGGGATATATACCTTAGATGGGTAAGCAGCCTTCTGCGTTGGACGTGCTAAAGGTCATGTCCTTATACCTGCTGCGAGCGGCCGAACGGCCGTTTCGCCGGGCCGAGTGGACACTTTAGGTCACTGCGAAGCGGGAGTGCTAAATTGAACTGCCATGAAGAGCGCTCTACCAGTGGTGCTGACTATTGCCGGGTTCGACCCGTCGTCCGGTGCCGGCGTGACTGCTGACATAAAGACTATCGCTGCCCATGGGTGCTATGGAGTCACATGTATCACCGCGTTGACCGTGCAGTCCACGCGAGGCGTTCGGCGGGTGCAGGCGGTTCCGGAAGGTCTGGTCCAAGACACCTTGGCCGACTTGATCACTGATTGCGAAGTGCGGGCAGTCAGGATCGGCATGCTCGGATCCGGCGATGTGGCTGAGACTTTGGCGATCTTCCTTGAACGGGCGAACCTCCCAAATGTTGTGCTGGATCCCATTGTGCGCGCTTCATCGGGAGCTGACCTTCTCGGGCCAGGCGGGCTGAAGGTAGTACGCGACCGGCTGCTAAGGTTGGCGACCGTGGTGACCCCGAACGTAGACGAGGCGGCTGCGCTGACCGGGAAACCGGTGCGCTCAGTGACGGAAATGAGGGAGGCGGCTGTTCGTCTCCACGAACTCGGCGCCCGGAACGTAGTCGTGACTGGCGGACACCTCGCCGAGGCTACCGACTTGCTCAGCACGAAGGATGGTCAGGAGGAGTTCCGCGCAGAGCATATCGACTCCCGATCCACACATGGCACAGGGTGCGCATTCGCGACGGCCATAGCCTGCAATTTGGCGCTAAGCATGAGCGCTCGAGATGCTGTTCTTGCTGCGAAGGCCTATGTGCGTGAAGCGATTCTGAAAGCATACCCAGTCGGCAAGGGTACAGGTCCGCTGAACCACTTATTCAAATTGCGCTAGCTTCGAGCAAAATGTTGGCCTCTAAGTCAAGTTGTTGCGCTATGAGCCGATTACACCATTGTCGCGTTCGTCTGCTTTGATTGCGTTACCGCGACCGGAGGATGGTGTGCTTGGCGATAAGCGTCGATTCGTGTTCGTCATGGCTGTTGGTATTGGTTTGGTGGCGACTGCGGTTGCCACAACCATGATGCAAGGAGCGTCCGCAGTTCAACCCCCTATTCCCATGCCAACTCGCGAGAGCTTTCCCGTATATCTCGCTAGTGGCAAGGTGCTGAGGAATGCCCATGAAGTAGTAGGCCGCGTAACGGGACCAAGTCCCGCGACGGTCAAATTGAGCGGTGCCGCGAGGTTTACGAGCGCCGAAACATATTTTTGCACCGTTAGCAGCGGGGAGGGCGCTCAGAGCATGGGACCACAAGTGATCAATGTTGCCGGGGCAAGCTTTCGAATCGTTCATGCTGCTGGCGGACAGGCAGTCGTAACGTATCGGTGCATCGGCATGTGATCGTTTGCCGAGGTGAAGAATTCTTTGATCGCGCAGCCAGCCGTCTCAGCGTGAAGTGGGAGGCGGCTGTGCTGCGGGCTGCTGAGAAGCTGGCTGCTGTGGTGGCGGCAGCGTCTGATCAGGAATCGTTTGGGGCTCAGCGTCCGGTTGGGCTTGTCCGCTGGGTTGCACGGAGGGCGTAGCTTGTGCCGGCTCGGCGGGGCTTGCGGAGGTTTCGTCCTGTGTGCCCGAATGGTTGGGCACGGGCGTGGCTTGCCTGTTCGCATCGGGATCGACTTGCTCGGTGGGTGCTGAAAGCTGCGTTGCCGGAGCAGCGGGTTCAGCCACCGGAGAGTTGTCACGACGCTTCAACTGGATCGGCCCGCCCTGGCGTGCGCGTGCCTCACGCTCTTGTGCCATGCGGGCCTCGATCTTCTGTTCACCGATGTCGGCGACCTCACCGACCCGCTTCCCCTCCATGTCTCGGCGGGTTGCAACAGAGACTTTCGCATCGCGGCGTTTGGCCTCAACAGCCTTTGCGTAGTAGAAATCCGCAGTTTCCTGGTCTCCTTGTAGCTCGGCGAGGTACCCCATATTGTTCAGAGTGAAGGCGTCGTCCGGATCGAGCTCATAGGCTTGCTCGAAGTAGCGATGCGCAGCACGGCGGTCGTTTCGATTCATGGCCGAAACGCCCTGCAGGTTCAGGCGTGCCACTCGGGCCGACAGGCCCTGCTCCTTTTTCATCAGTTTGCGGAGCTTGTTCGCGTTGTCCTCCGCAACCCCGCTGATTGGCTCGCCACGCCAACCTTTGTTCACGGCGACCACGATAGGCTCGCTCGACCTGATCTGCGCGGCTGCGTTGTAATAGCTGAGGGCCGACTCCAGTTCGCCCTGTTTCTCCTTGGTATAGCCCATGTTGTTCAGTGTGAACGGGTTCTTGGCATCTAGCGAGATTGCCTTCTGCAACAGCAGGTCGGCCTCCGGAGCCCGGTCTTTCAGCAACAGACCTATCGCTTCTACGTTCAGCCGATTGACCTGCATTCCGGTGTCGGCGAAATTGCCCGCGACCACCGAAACAGGCTTGCCTTTCAGGCTTTGGTCGTTTGCAGCGTCGATGAGAGCGTCCGATTCCTGTTGAGATGCCAGATCGTAGTACCGTTGGGCACGCTCGACATCGCCCTCGAGTTCGGAAATATACCCCAAGTTGTTCAGCGTGAACGGGTCGTTTGGATCGAGCAGGTATGCCTTGTAGAAGAGTTTCTTAGCCTTGGCATAGTTATGGTTCTCGACAGCCTTTACACCGTCTCTGTTCAGTTGCTGAACGGGGGTTGGCTTGGAGCGCTTAGGCAGCTTGAGACGAATATCCTTCGCGTTCGCCGTGCCGAGTGCCAGCGTAAGAGTCAAGATGCCGATACCGAAAAAACGGCATAACGCTTGGTGCTGCATGGAACCTCCGCGGATGGATGGCCGCTTTGTATTTGGATGGCAACGAGAGAAACACGTTGCCAGAGTGGCAGGAGGAAGAAGCAGCGAAGAGTGTTCAGCTAGGGAGAACGGGCCCGAGTAGGAGGAATAAAGGCGATCCTCGTCTGCAACTCTCAAGCTGCAAGACGTACTACCCCGGCGTGCAGAACAGCATCCAAAGGCCTCTAGAACGTACTTGTTCTTCCGACGGCCTTATGGCCACTGGTCCGACGAACTCACGCCTATGCGAAACCTGAAACTAATATTGGTGCTTGTAAGTCTTGCTGTAGTGGCTTGCGCGCAGAACATCGGCGCTGTGGGTGCGACACCCGCTTCTACTGGCGCTTCGTCAACGGCCGAGGCTGCGGCTCAGCAATCCCCGCCGGATCCTCTGCTCGATGTGCCTCCACTTCCAAACACACAAGTAACTCTGGTCGGCGGCATTGTCACGGGTATCGACCGTGTCAAAAACAAGATCACGGTCGAGGCGTTCGGCGGGAAGAAGATGAAGATGTTCTTCGACGAGCGCTCGCACATCTACCGCGACGGAGTCGAAACCACGCAGCTCGGTATTAAGAAGGGCGACAGAGTCTACGTGGACACGCAACTTGATGGCTCCGAGATTTTCGCGCGTAACATCCGGGTTCAAAACACGACCGGACCGGCGGATGCTCGCGGACAGCTTGTCAGCTACAATGCGAAACGGGGGACGATCGTGTTGCGCGACGAACTGTCAGCGCAGCCTGTGACGTTCCTGGTCGATTCCAAGACTACTGTCGCAGGCAAGGGGAACTCGATGGCGGACCTCGCGCCGGGTTCTCTTGTGACCATCCAGTTTTCGCCGGAAAGCCCCGACGGGGGCAAGGTGGAGCAGATTGTCATCGCGGCCCGTCCCGGAGAAACCTTCACTTTCGCAGGGAATGTGACTCATCTCGACCTTAGCAGGGGCATCATCGCGATCAAGAACCAGTCGGACGGAAAAACCTATGATGTGGAATTCGATCCCCGCATCGTCAATGCTGAAGGATTGCTGGTTGGAGCAGAGGTGACGATCTCGGCGACGTTCGACGGTTCGGCGTATACGACCCGGAACATCAATGTGGTCCAGGCAAGGCGGTGAATCCATCTGAATCGGGTATAGAGCCCCCGACCTTTGCCGAAACGCAAAAACCAGCCAAAAGGCTGGTTTCTGCGCGACATGAACGATTGCTTCACGCTGTTCGCTTGAGCAAAATACCGGCGGTGAACGCGACGAGTGCGGCCAGTAGCCATTCGATGCGCCATATCTGTACGGCTTGCCAGTCCAGGACTGTAGATGCCGTGTAGATCATTCCAGTGATGACCGCCGCGAGCACGCACGCAATCCCAATGATGAACGCGACCAGCGACCCAACAGTGAGTCCCAAAGCGTTGGTGATCACGCGGAAATCGAGATAGCGGGTTAACGAATTGCCGGTGTACTCGGGTTGATAATCCCTTTCCGCTCCGCAAACATGACAGAAGCGCGAACCGACAACGAATTCAGAACTACATCGTGAGCACAGGTCTGTTTGCGGACGGATTTCCTGTAGCTCAGTGGCATGCGTCGGCGGACGCCAGTATTCCTGATCGGTATGACCGTTGATTTGATGTGCAGCGTCAGACATGGGGCGACTCCGTCCTGCCAATGGGCAAGCGAACTGCCAAAAGCCGCCCCACGTAAGTTATTGCAATTTAAAGAATTCGGAAGATGTGCACTAGTGCCCAAAGCGGGGTCGGAAGTATTTACCGTGCATGCAACGGAATCGATGTAAAAAGTGGGCCAATGCCGGCTGAGTTGGCCAGACGGCAATTACACCCGCCACAGCACATGCCGGGAAGAAAAACACGAAAGTAGCCGGGCCGTAGCCCGGCTATCCAAAAACAGGGCCGGTACTCAATTGCGCTTGGGCATCCGCACCACCTTAGGATTCGGGGTGCTCCGGTGCCAAAAACTGAGCAGAGTTATGTCCGAAGGGGTGAACCTCAACTCTTCGGGACGCTGACTGCCATCGTTGAAAATATGCTCGTCGAGGAGCACGTGGAGTCGTGGAACGGAGATACCGATCGCTTCGGCGGCCTCAGCTTCGGTGAAGAAATCTCTTACAGGTTTGGTCGTGTTCTGCATGAAGTGGCTCATCCCCATTCCGCGGACAGCGTGCGTTCCGGGGGTCCTCTAACTGCGCGTCCTGGGTCGCAATAGTTTTGTAGTCCTTCTACTCTGGATGGAGAATCAGGTAAACTGCTCAACAGACCACAGCCATGAAACCTTACCGAAGTCTCTTTCGGACGGACGTGTATTACTGCGCAATCCTGATTTTTGTTTTAATAACCCTCAGTACCCAGGCCCGTGCTTCAAAACGCAACCCCGCCAAACCTTTCGCACTGCCAGTCCTCGTCAAACTCGGGAACGACCCGGTGACGCGTGCAGGATTTGAGCACTTCTACAATATGGAGTACGACAAGGCGATTCACGAATTCGAAATCGCACTCCAGCAACACCCGGACGATCCATTCGCCGTGAATCATCTCGCTTCGGGAGTGTTGTGGAAGGAGCTTTACCGGATCGGCGCATTGGACTCGGAACTCTATGCCAAGGATGAGTTCCTGGACAGCCGGCACTTTCCTCCTGACCCGAAGGTCCGGGAACGACTTAAGCAACTGCTCGATCGCTCCCAAGCCTTATCAGAGGCGCGTTTGAAGGCAAACCCCAACGACGTCGATGCCCTTTATGCCCGTGGTGTGACAAAAGGTATGCGCGCGACATACACGGGCATGGTGGACAGGTCGTGGTTCGCCGCCCTGCGCAGCACCATAGGGGCTCGCAGAGACCACGAACGGGTACTTGAACTGGACCCGAACTATAACGACGCAAAGTTCATTGTTGGCGTACACCAATATGTGTTGGGCAGCGTTACCTGGGCAGTGAAGGTTGCCGCATCGGTGATTGGGCTTAGCGGAAACAGAAAGAAGGGGATTCAGTACCTTTACGAGGCAGCGAACGCCAGTGGAGAAACTAGCGTTGATGCCAAGATCGCACTGTCTCTGTTCCTGCGGCGGGAACAGCGCTACGGCGAAGCCATATCGCTTGTGCACGGGTTGATGACTTTGTTCCCGCGCAATTACCTTGTTGCGCTGGAACACGCGAACCTGCTCAATGCGGCTGGACATGGGCCGGAGGCGATTGCGGCATTTCGCACCCTGCTCGAACTGGGCAAGGCAGGCAAGTTCCAGGATGCGAGGCTGGAGCAGGCTGCTTGGGGCCTTGGAGAAGCGCTCCGTGGACAACGAGATTTCGTCGGGGCGGCGCATGCCTACGACTCGGTTTGTGGTTACAAGCACGTTGATCCAGAGTTGATGGACCGTTCGAATTTGGCTGCGGGCGAAATGTACGACGTGCTCAATCAGCGCGAGCTTGCGCTCAAGAAGTATCAGGCCGTGGTGTCTTCCGCTGGCCGTTCGCCGCTGGCTGACACGGCTAAGAAGAGGCTGAAGAAGCCGTATCAGCTACCCCGGGGCTAGTGGCGGGGGAGCACGGACTGTGCCATAAACCAGGTCCGTGCCAGCGCTGATTTAGCGGGAACATCGTGCCTAGGTCTGCCGTATATGGTGGTAGGTCTGACAAGTGGAGGTGTCATGTACTGCAATTATTGCGGCAAAGTAATCCAGGAAGATGCAAATCTCTGTGCGTACTGTGGTAAGCGCGTTACGGCTGTTGCAGCCCGGCGAAAGCTGGTCCGTCCGCGTGTGGGCCGCAAGGTGGCCGGAGTTTGCCTCGGGTTTGCCGAATACTTCGATCTGGACATCACCGTTATCCGGATTGTCTGGTTGCTGTTTGCGATTTTCGGATTCCCGTTCGGAGTTATCGCATACTTGGCAGCATGGGTCATCATGCCTGAGGAGCCGGAAGTGGTGTACATGACACCTCCGGAATCGCAGCGTGCGCCGGATCGCGTCTAGCACTCGAGTGCGACAAAGACACAGGCAAACGCCCCGCGTACTTTCTTCCCGAATACCCTTTCGCCAGCGGAGGTCTGGCATCTAGAATTAAGCCAGATCTCCAATGGCTGACTTCGTTCATCTTCACCTGCACAGTGAGTATTCTCTGCTCGACGGCGCGAGCGACCTAGAGAAGTTGGTTGGCCGCGCTAAAGACCTCGGCATGCCCGCGGTAGCTGTCACCGATCACGGCAATGTCTTCGGGGCTGTTCACTTCACAAACTACGCCAAAGCCAAGGGCATAAAGCCGATCATCGGGTGCGAGCTGTACATCTGCCAGAAGCCGGATCACAACATCGAGCGAATGGCCCCGGATGGCGACCAGTACAACCACTTGGTTGTCTTGGCGGAGACGGATGAAGGCTACCGGAACCTGGTGAAGATCGTCTCCGAGGCTTCGCTGCACGGCTTCTATTACAAGCCGCGAATCAGCAAGCAGTTCCTGGCGGAACACAGCAAAGGCCTGATCGGGCTATCGGCTTGTCTAAAGGGTGAGGTGGCCGAGAATCTGATGTACCAGAAGTATGAGGAGGCGAAAAAAGCCGCCGGTACTTTTAGCGAGATCTTCGGGGATAAGAACTTCTACATCGAGGTGCAAAATCAGGGGCTGCCGCAAGAGCAGCAAATTCTGCCAGCACAGTTCCGCCTTGCTAAAGAGCTCGGTCTGCCAACGGTCGCCACAAACGATAGTCACTATCTCTGCGAAGACGACGCTCACGCGCACGATGTATTGCTATGCGTTGGAACAGGGAAGTCGCTCAACGATTCAGATCGACTGAAGTTCCATGGCAACCAGTTCTTCATTAAGAGCGCGGAAGAAATGGCGCGTCTTTTCGGCGAAGTACCGGAGACGCTATCGAACACGCTGGCGATCGCCGAGCGCTGCAACGCCAAAATCGGCAAGGTCGAGTCGATTCCTGACTTCGCGGTTCCGCCGGGGTTCACGGCGGAGACCTACTTCGAGCACGTGGCTCGCGAAGGTTTCAAGCGGCGCATGGACGACGTTAGGCCGCGTCGCGAAAAGGGGTTGCTAAAGCATCCCGAGACCGAGTATCAGGCGCGTTTGGACAAGGAACTCGACATCATCAAACGGATGAAGTATCCCGGCTATTTTCTTATCGTGTGGGACTTTATCCGCTACGGCAAGGATAACGGGATTCCTGTCGGCCCGGGCCGCGGGTCCGCCGCGGGCTCCTTGGTTGCTTGGTCAATGGGCATTACCGACGTCGACCCACTGCAAAACGAATTGCTGTTCGAGCGCTTCCTGAATCCCGAGCGCGTGTCCATGCCTGATATCGACGTGGACTTCTGCATGAACCGCCGGGGCGAGGTCATCAAGTACGTAACTGAGAAGTACGGCCGTGAGAACGTCGCCCAGATCATCACTTTCGGAACCATGGCCTGCAAAGCGGCCATCAAGGACGTCGGCCGGGTGCTCGAGGTTCCGTACTCCGACGTGGACCGTATAGCCAAGATGGTTCCGGCAACGCTTGGCATCACGATCGAGAAAGCGCTGGCGGAATCGCAGCAACTGCAGGAAGCCTACGAAAAAGAGCCGTGGGTCAAGGAACTGCTCGACACGGCCAAGAGGCTCGAGGGTCTGGCGCGCAACCCCGGCGTCCATGCGGCGGGTGTGGTCATTTCGCCCAAGCCGCTCACGGACCTGGTTCCGGTGTTCAAGACAAAGAACGAGGAAATTGTGACCGCCTTCGATATGAAGGCGGTAGAGAAGCTAGGCCTTCTCAAGATGGACTTCCTCGGGCTCACGACACTTACCATTCTCGACGACTGCTTGAAAATGATCGCGGCGCGCGAGGGCAAGGCGCTGGATCTCAAGAACATACCGCTTGATGATCAAGAAACGTATGAGAGAGTTTTCCATTCCGGCCTGACCAACGGCGTATTCCAGTTTGAATCGTCGGGCATGAGGGACGTGCTGCGACGCTACAAGCCGAACACAGTCGAGGACCTTACTGCTTTGAACGCGCTGTACCGCCCGGGCCCGATCCAGGGCGGGATGATCGATGACTTCATTGAGCGAAAGTGGGGCCGCAGGAAGGTCGTGTATGACCTCCCTGAACTGGAAGCGATCCTGAAAGAGACGCTGGGCGTCATCGTCTACCAGGAACAGGTGATGCAGATCGCCAACAAACTCGCCGGTTACTCGCTTGGCGATGCCGATCTGCTCCGGCGCGCAATGGGCAAGAAGATCGCCGAGGAAATGGCCAAGCAGCGCGAGCGGTTCACGCAAGGCGCGCTGGCGAACAGTCATCCTAAGGACAAGGTCGAAAAGATTTTCGACTTGATGGCCGAATTTGCGGGATACGGTTTCAATAAGTCGCACTCGGCTGCGTACGCCCTGCTCGCTTATCAGACGGCCTACCTGAAGACGCACTACCCGGTCGAGTTTATGGCAGCGTTGCTGACTTCGGTGGCCAGCAGCACGGATGACGTCGTCAAGTACGTGAACGAGTGCCGCGAAATGGGAATCGCGGTCGAACCGCCGGATGTCAATGTGAGCAATTCGCAGTTCACGCCGGATGGTCCGAACATTCGTTTCGGACTCGCGGCAGTAAAGAACGTTGGACACAACGCGATCGATTCAATTGTTGAGGGGCGAAAGAAGGCCGGGAGATTCGAAAGCATTTTCCAGTTTTGCGAAAACGTCGATCTCCGTCTGCTGAACAAGCGTGTCTTGGAGTCGCTGGTCAAAGCCGGCGCGATGGACTCGTTCGGCGGCCGTTCGCAGCTGATGGCTGTGCTGGACAAGGCCATTGAACGCGCGCAGAAAAGCCAGCGCGACGCCGAATCGGGCCAGCACGGATTGTTCGGCATATTCGACGAAGAGCCCGGGGCCAACAACGGGAACGGCAACGATAAGCTGCCAAACCTTCCGGAATGGGACCAAGCGCAGCGACTGGCGGGCGAGAAGGAAGTGCTCGGGTTTTTCATCACCGGCCACCCGCTGGACAAATATCGTGACAAACTGCAAGACTTGCGGGCCATGACCGTGGAGGAGATCTGCGGGCTGAAGCAGAGTACGCCGAAGGGCGAGACCATAACGGCTGGCGGGGTCCTCAGTGGCGCGCGCATTGCGAAGTCCAAGAAAGGCGACATGTACGCCATGGCCACGCTGGAGGACATGACCGGATCCGTCGCGCTATTCGTTTTCTCGAAGGAGTTCGACAAGCTCAAGGACAAGATCCGCATGGAAGCACCCGTACTCGTAAAGGGCCAGGTGATGGTCGAGGAGGGCGCCAACCCGAAGATAAGCTGCAGCGAGATTCTTGAACTGGATAAGGTTCAGCCAAAATTGCCCCGAAACATCCGGATTCGGATTGCGCTCGATGGGGCTACTGAGGCGGATGTGGATGCGCTTTATGCACTGTGCACCGACCGCAAGGGTGAGGCGAAGGTGTTGTTCGATATGGAGCGCAAAGGCGACTTCATGGTCGTTATGGAAGCTGACGGATATAATGTCACGGCAGATAGGGCTTTCATCAGGCGCGTGGAAGAGTTGTTCGGTCCGCGCAGCGTGGTCGTGATCGACTGATGTGGGTGTGGGGATTCGGGGGCTGCCGGTAGCGCCGCTCGCAGTAGATTTGCTTTCCGGCAAATAGACTCACGAAAGGGTGGCCGCAGGACCATTAGACGATGGAAACCGCAGCGAAAGCACAGCAGGAACTCGAGCGCATAGAGAAGCAAATCGAACAACTGGAGTCCGTGGCTGGCGACAATCAGGAAGCGCGCCGGAACCTTGCCAAGCTCCATGACCAGGTCAACGCTTTGCGCCAGCACATTCTGGAGTACATGAATGCCTGGCAGAAGACAGAACTGGCGCGTCATCCACAAAGGCCGTATACGCTCGACTACATTGAGCATGTCTTCAGCGCTTTCAGCGAAATTCATGGCGATAGAGGATTTGCAGACGATCCCGCCATGGTTGCCGGTATGGCGCGCTTTGACGGCGAAGAAGTAATGGTCGTGGGCACGCAGAAGGGCCGCGATACGAGGCAGAAGGTTTACCGCAACTTCGGCATGCCGAATCCTGAAGGATATCGGAAAGCCCTGCGAGTAATGCAGGTCGCCGAAAAGTTCGGGCGTCCGGTTATCACGTTAGTGGACACGCCGGGCGCTTATCCTGGCTTGGGCGCGGAAGAGCGCGGCCAGGCTGAAGCGATCGCGTACAACTTGCGCGAGATGGCCCGGCTGAAGGTCCCGATTGTCACCATCATTACCGGGGAAGGCGGAAGCGGCGGCGCGCTGGCCATCGCGGTCGGAAATCGCGTGCTGATGATGGAGAACTCAATTTATTCCGTGATTTCGCCGGAAGGTTGCGCGTCGATCATGTGGCGTGACGCGCGCAAGAGAGAAGAAGCGGCTGAAGCTCTGAAGATTACTGCCAAAGATTTGACGAAACTTGGCTTGGTCGATGGCGTGATCCCTGAGCCACCAGGGGGAGCACATTCGGATCACAAGGCCGCCGCTGAACTCGTTGCTAAGGGTATACGAGAGTGTCTGGCAGAGCTGAAGAAGCTCACGCCGGAGCAGTTGGCCGACGATCGGTACAAGAAGTACAGAAGGATGACTGACTTCTTCAACATGGACTAACTGCAAACGAGTGGGAAGTGCTTTCAGGGTGCCGGTCACAGTGTGTGGCCGGCTCTTCTAGTGCTCGCATAGGATGCACCTTCTGCTACCAAGTTAAGCTGCCCGACTACCCCGCTCAGTGCTCGCAGAGGTAGCCATAATCCAAGTCCGCAGCGGTTGTGCTATCGTTTACCACAGCAGCAATACCGAAGCAGTCAACTCGGGACCAGGTCCGATTTCCGAGTCGCCTCAATCCAGAGTTGCATCCCAATCAAGTAGCTATGCAGTAGCCATACACAGTCCTAATGGAAAGGATGTGCGTCCACTATGGCCATCGGTGAAACAGCGGTGCAGGACTTGGCGAAGGAGTCCGGACAGAAGCGGATCGTAAATGACCTTAGCATCCAGGTCGCGACCGTGAACGGCTCGGGATCGCAATCGGCCAACACCGTCCTGCTGCGCACGATATTTCAGATGGGTGTACCGGTCAGTGGCAAAAACCTGTTTCCGTCCAACATCGCCGGGCTGCCCACGTGGTATACGATACGCGCGAACAAGAACGGCTACATCGCACGCAAGAAGGAGATCGACTTCCTCATTGCCATGAATCCGGAAACAGCGCGTGAAGATGTCTTGGCGCTGGCTCCTGGTTCGGCCGTGCTATACGACGAGCCGCTGAATCTGAACACGTTGCGGCAGGACCTGACGTTCTACCCGGTGCTTTACGACAAGCTGGTGGCCAGTGTCACCACCGATGCGAAGCTACGCAAACTGATCAAGAACATGATCTACGTCGGTGTTGCTGGCCAGGTGCTGGGGCTAGAAGTTCCGGAAATTGAGAAGGCAATCGGTAAGCAGTTCGCAGCCAAGAAGAAGGCAGCGGAACTGAATATCAATGCTGCACGAGTCGGGTACGAATACGCGGCATCCAGCCTCACAAAGGCGGATCCTTACTACGTCCAGCGAATGGACGCGAATCGCGGAAAGATCATCATCGACGGCAATTCTGCCGCGGCGCTGGGCGCCATGTTTGGCGGAGTGACGGTTGTGACGTGGTATCCGATTACGCCGTCGTCATCACTTTGCGAAACGCTCATCGACTACTTGAAGGAGTATCGAATCGGCCCTGATGGAAAAGCTACTTTCGCCGTTGTACAGGCGGAAGATGAACTGGCGGCTGTGGGCATGGTCATCGGCGCCGGATGGGCGGGAGCACGCGCGATGACCGCCACTTCTGGCCCCGGTATTTCGCTGATGGCCGAGTTCACCGGACTGGCTTATTACGTGGAAGTACCCGCGGTGATCTGGGACATCCAGCGGGTCGGACCCTCGACAGGACTGCCGACGCGTACATCGCAGGGCGATATTCTTTCGAACGCTTATCTCTCACACGGCGATACCAAGCACTTGCTGCTCATTCCCGCTTCGGTTAGCGAATGCTTCGATTTCGCGATTGAGGCATTCGAACTGGCAGAGCGGTTTCAGACTCCGGTCTTCGTCATGTCAGACCTAGACTTGGGCATGAATAACTGGATGAGCGATCCGTTCGAGTATCCGGAAAAGCCGATTAGCAGGGGCAAGGTGCTCAGCGCCGAGGATGTCGAGCGGCTGGGCGGATTCTCACGTTATAAGGACGTAGATGGAGACGGCATAGGCTATCGCACATTGCCAGGCACGGATCATCCGCAGGCAGCGTACTTCGCCCGTGGCAGCGGCCACAACGAGAAGGGGCAGTATTCCGAGCGTCCCGACGATTTCGAGCGCAACATGGCCCGGATCCGGAAGAAGTTTGAGACGGCCAAGCAAGCTGTCCCGAAGCCGGTGGTCGAAGATGCCGGGAACAAGGTTGGAATCCTGGCCTACGGCACCACGCACTGGGCCATCGTGGAAAGCCGCGATCAGCTTCGCGAGGAGTACGGCGTTGAGACTGATTATCTGCGAGTGCGAGCGTTCCCGTTCACGGAGGAGATAGAGGACTTCATACGCAGGCACGAAGTCGTGTTCGTGGTCGAGCAGAACCGTGATGCGCAGATGCTGAACTTGCTAAAGATCGAGTTCCCGGCGGAACTGTCGCTGAAGCTGCGTAGTATCGCGCATATTCACGGTCTGCCCATCGACGCGCGTTCGGTGACGGATGAAATCGTGGGAAGGCTGGAGGTCAAGCCCGCTCCGGCCGGGAAAGCAAAGGCGGCAGGAAGAGCACAGGAGCAAAGATAATGGCGAGCACTCCGACTTCTCAGAACCCGCAGAAGACGAACCGCATTGGCCTGACGGTTCTCGAATATAAGGGCGGCAAGACGACATTGTGTGCCGGGTGCGGCCACAACGCCATCTCGGAACGCATTATTGATGCCATGTACGAGATGGGAATCAAGCCCGAGCAGGTGATCAAGCCTTCGGGCATCGGCTGCTCGTCTAAAAGCCCAGCATACTTCATGAGCCGGTCACACAGTTTCAACGGCGTGCATGGCCGCATGCCCTCGCTGGCCACTGGGGCAGTGCTGGCGAACCACAAGCTGATTGCGCTGGGCGTGAGTGGCGACGGCGATACGGCGTCCATCGGGATAGGTCAGTTCGTTCACCTGATGCGCCGCAATTTGCCCATCCTCTACATCATCGAAGACAACGGCGTGTATGGGCTGACGAAGGGACAGTTTTCAGCGACGGCCGACATCGGCTCCAAGCTGAAGACCGGCGTGGTGAACGACCTTCCGGCTATAGATACGTGCTCTTTGGCGATCATGCTGGGCGCAACATTTGTTGGGCGATCCTTCTCGGGAGACAAGAAGCAACTGCTCACGATGTTGAAGGCCGCGATCGCGCACAAGGGCACGGTCATGCTGGACGTGATCTCGCCGTGTGTGACGTTCAATGATCATGAAGGTTCAACCAAGTCGTACAAATTTATGAAGGACCACGATGAGCCGATCACGGACGTCAACTTCGTGCCGGCGTTTGAGGAGATAGAGGCCGATTACGAACCTGGCGAGGTGCTGGACGTCACGATGCACGACGGTTCGCGCCTGAAGCTGCGAAAGTTGGAGGATGACTACGATCCGACCAACAAGGCGGTCGCGCTGAAGAGGCTGGCGGAATCGAAGGAGAGAGACGAGATCCTGACGGGAGTCTTCTACGTCGATACGAAGGCACCGAACTTCATCGAGATGCTGAACCTTACCGAGGCTCCGTTGGCAATACTTCCTGAGTCGGTTGTGCGACCGGGCAGGGAGGTGCTGGAAAAGTGCATGGAGGAGTTGAGGTAAGGAGTAGGTCCTTTGGTCGTTAGTAGGTAGTCGCTGGTTGGCAGCAAGCTGCCGTTGCCTGTCGGCAGGACTACGTTCTTAACGACCAACGACCTGTTCTTTATGCGGCTAGTGGATCGTCCTCGCGTTCGCCCTGATTTTGTTTCTGACGATGACCCGGGTCCTGGTTGACCTCCTCCTGTATATCGTCGTCTGGTTCCAGTCCTTGTTGCTCGTTCTGCTTCTTCTCGCGGTCGATGTTATGCATGAGTTCTCCGCTGTGTTCCGGGCTTTGACCGGGTTCTGGAAGATCGGTGTCGTTGGTGTCCACGATGTCGTTCTTGTGGCGGTGGCCAATTTGTCCGGCCAGTGAAGTGTTTGTTTCCTGCTCAGGCCGGTCCTGTTCGACGGCGCCTTTCGCGCTGTCCTCATCCGTTTTCAGTGGGTCCATTAGGGCTCCGTGCAGCCAAAAGATGAGGATTCGCGGGGCGATGTTGCCTTTGGGGTAAGGGAACGAAAAGCCCTCCGAAAGCGGAGGGCTGAAGGAGCCGAGTTGAGACTGTTGCGATTCCGATCCCGCGAGAGCGTGAGGCGCCAGCCTACGGGCGACGTCTGGCTGCGCTAGGTTTCGCGCTGCCTGACGCTCCCAATTTTCGCAACTGGTCGCGAGCAGTGGTGGCCTCAATCGAGCGCGGATAGCGCTGAATCAGGCTCTGAAGTTCCTTCGTGCCTGCCTGCTTTTCGCCGAGTTGAATGAGCGCCAAACCCTTTTTCAGCTGTGCGGCTGAAGACTTGTTGCCGCCCGGGTACTGCTCGAGGACTTTGTCGTAGCCCACGACTGCCTGCTCAAAATTTCCCGCGCGATATTCGATATCTGCCGCGTAGAACTGGGCGTTGCCAGCGAGGTCGTGAGTCGGATAGTACCTAAGGAAATCGCCGAACTCGCCGGACGCAAGGTCATATTTGCCGGAGTTGTAGTCCCGCAAAGCGTTGTTGTACAGAACTTCAGGAGGCGGCGCCTGAGACTGCATGGGGGCGACAGCGCCGGTCGGAGCCGGTTGTGCGGGGAGGTTCTGCTGTTGGGCTGCAAGCTGGTCGATCTGCGTGCTGATCTTGGCCATGCGGCCTTTCAATTCGTCGATGCTGTCGTTCAGCGTCTGGATCTGCCCCGAAACCTGCTCGCTACGCCCGGAAACGTCCATCTGCTGCTGGTTGAGCGTCTTCTGCAGCTCACCCATCGCGGCGACGATTCTGTTCATTCCGTCGGTATTCTGCTCAACCAAATTGCGCATGATGCCCATGCGCTCGTCGAACGACTGCTGCATGCGGGCCATCTGGTCCTGCAATGCCTGAACCTGAGTTTGCAGTTGAATGATCTCTTTGCTAACGGCGAACGCCGGAGTTGCAGGAGCGATCATCAGCGCTACCATCGCGACCACGAGAACGATTCGGTGCGTTTTCATAACGATATGTCCTAATTAGATGCTTCTCAGTATCCAGCCGAACTGAACATCAATGTAACAGAAATACGGCTCGGACACGCGCTGCAGCCGTAAGTTTGAGGGCGGCACGGGAATATCGCGGAGAGGTTACCGCGCCGGGTAATGTGAACAAGGGCACGGCATAAGCCGTGCCCTCGCCGATGCGCTTGCTCACCCTATCCTGGCGCCAAACAGCGCGAGCATGGGGCGGTCAGCTTTACTTCTGGCCGAATACGAAGTGAGCGCGGCGGTTTTGCTGCCAGCAGTCTTCCGTCGACTCGGTGCAGAACGGTTTCTCTTTTCCGAAGCTGATGGTCTTGATCTGGTTGGCGTTCACGCCCAGATTGACCAAAGCCTGCTTCGTCGCGTTGGCGCGATTGTCGCCGAGTGCAAGGTTGTACTCGGTAGATCCGCGCTCGTCGGCGTGACCTTCGATGGTAAACGTGAAGGTCGGACGCTGCTTCAGGAACTCCGCATTTGACTGCAGGGTGGCCTGAGCATCGGCACGCACATCGTACTTGTCGTAGTCGAAGTAGATGTCCTTTACGTTCTGCTCGAAGAGCTGCTGGTCCGTCACGGTCGGGGCCGGAGGCGGCGGCGGAGGAGGCTCGGTCACAGTCACACGCGCCGTAGCTTCCTGAGTTCCGCCTGCGCCCTTGGCGATCAGACGATATGTGCTCGACTCGGTTGGGGTTACAGACCTTGAACCGCTGGGGTCAACTGCACCGATGCCTTCGATCGTGACGTCGGTGGCATTGCTCGTTTCCCAAGTCAGCGTCGTGGACTGGCCTTTCTGAATCGTTGTCGGATTTGCTGACAATGATGCAGTCGGGGCAGCCGGCGGCGGTGGCGGCGGTGGCGGCGGTGGTGCCACCTTCTTCTTGCAGGCGCCCAGCGTCATGATCAGCGCGAGCGCGAGCAGAAGCGTCATCAGATTCAGCTTACTTTTCACCTCTATCCTCCATGGAAGCCCTCTCGGCAGGTTGAGCCTGCGCTCATGGGCCGAAAATCGGGGTCCCGCCGCATAACCTCACGGCTGGGCCGAGAATGGCGAAACGAATTCGCCCTAGTACTTCAGCACTGTCGCAGTTACAGCTTGGCCGTTTAGCTACACCACTGGCCTGGGTGCACTTCTCGACCAAAGTTGAACTCTGAAAATATCGAAGCACGAATTTACGGCAGTTTCTACCTAAATCGGTAGACGCTACTTGAAACTCCAATTCGGCTGCGAGTTCTTTCCGGCGAACGTCAACTGGCGTTGCCCCGTTCCGTCGGCCAGCATGGTCCATATCTGGTCGTCGGCCTGGAAAACGATGTGGCGCCCGTCAGGGGACCAGGACGGAAAGTCATTCCTGCGTCCATTGTGCGTCAACTGCACGAACTGGCGCGTCGTGATGTCCATTACGTAAATGTCCTGCGCGCCGGGAGCTCCGGGACCGTAGTGCCGGATCCATGCAAAGGCCAGGAACTGGCCGTTTGGCGACCACGCCGGAGACACGGCATAGCCCTGATCCGTCATCCTTTGCACGTTCGTGCCATCCGCTTGCATGGTGTAGATCTGTGGAAGGCCGGTGCGACCGCTAACCCACGCGATCTGCGCGTTGGTTTTCGGGTTCCAAACGGGGGAGACATCGGGGCCGCGGTACGCCGTCACACGCCGAAGCCCGTTGCCGTTCGGATCTACCACATATATCTCTGGGTCGCCATTGCGCGAGGACGAGAACGCGATGCTTGTGCCGTCCGACGACCACGCGGGCGAGAGATTCGTGCCGCCGAGCGAAGGGAACCGAACTGCGCGGTTCAGTTCATTGGACCACATCATGATGTTCCAACCGCCGCTGGCCAGACCACTAAACGCGACACGCGACCCGTCAGGCGAAACACGCGGAGAGAGGGCGATCGACCCGACACGCGTGACCTGATGCTGGTTGGCGCCATCGTAGTCCATGGCCCAGACTTCTTTGTGACCCGTGCGGCTGCTGATGAAGTAGATCTTGCTTTGCGTGATGCCTGAAATGCCGCCGCCCAGTCGAAAGATGATCTCGTTAGCGAACTCGTGCGCGATCTCGCGGGCGCTGTCGGGGGTGGCTGGCTTGCGGTACTGCTTGCCAAGCACCTGGGGCGAGCCGGTGTTGCGCGTGTCAAACAACCAACCGAACACGGCCAGGTTGTTCTGGTTATCGGTACCCAAGTTGCCAAACGCGACCATGGCGGCGTTCGGCGGCGGATTTCCCCAAGCGTCGAGTTTCATCTCCTGAGGCGAGCCGGGCACCTGTAGCGGGTAAAAACTCTTGGACACGACTTCGAAGATGCCAGCGCTCTCAAGGTCGCTGAAGAGCGTGTCATTGAAGGTCTTCTGCAAGTCGGCAGGATTCCCTTGGCTGACCTTGAAGTCAGGCACGGCGATGCGGATCTTCTCCTGGCCCAAGCCGGTTCCAGTGCGAATCCAGTCCTGGCTGAAGCATGCGGTCGCAAGTGAGATAAGAAAAGTTAAGACAAAAAGTCGTTTCATTTCTCTCAATGTTTAAACGTCTGACGATGTTGACATGGGTGCTAAAGATCCCGAGTCAGTCACCGTTTTAGTCCTAGACGGCGATCGTGCGATCCAACCTACCGTCTGTAATCAAACCAGAACTCTACATTTACGCTACTGCCGTGATAATCACCCGGCAAGGGCCCAAAGGTGTCGATACGTTGGAGGGCGCGCACTGCCGATTGGTCCAGCGATGGAACGCCACTCGACTGCTCGATGGTGATGTTACGCGGTTGTCCCGCTCGAGATATCTCGAACGTAATGTAAACCCTGCGCGCGTCTCTGATATTCGGGTCCACCTCGTACTTGAGCCAGTTCTCGGAAACCTTTCGGCGTACAACGTCGACATACCAGCCGTAACGCGAGCCAAAGTCTCCTCCACCACCATTGAACCCGAAACCGCCCTTTGCTCCTCCGGCGCTGAATGTGCCGTAAGGTCCGCTAATCGGCCCGCCCTGTCCAAACGGAATCACGTTCGTGGCGGTCTGCACGGGTTGCGCAGGCTTTCGATCCTGCCTCGTGCTTCGTGTGGTCCGATCCAGCTTCTTGGCATCAGGAGCGGGGATCGGTACCGCTGTTGGCTCAGGCACCTCTTCGGCCTTCGGCAACGACTGCGAGACCCCCTTGGATTCGTTCGCCAGAATGTTAGTGCTTTCCGGACTCGCGGGCAGGGGAATGCTTGAGACCAGCGTTGCGCTCATAGCACCGCCTCCGCCGCCGGTTCCACCCCAGTCCTCACCACGAAAACGGCCCATTACCGTCGCGTACAGCAGAATGCTGCCGAACAGCGCGACATGTAGCCCGATGGAAACGGCCACGGGCTTTGAGAACTGATCGCGTTCTGTATAGATATCAGCGCTTACTGCCATTCGTGTCCATGGGTTGCGTGACGATGCTGACGTTGGTGATACCTGCCTGCTTTACTGCATCCATCACGGTTGCAAATGCGCCAAACGGAACGTCCTGGTCGGCACGAATGAAGATCGACTGGCGCTCTGGATCTCGCACCTTCTGCTGCAACTTCTGGCCGATCTCGTTGATGTTCACCGGGTCGTTGCCGAAGTAAACGCGCTGCTTGCGGTCGATACTGATAACGACACGCTCCTCGGTGATCTCCTTGACCGTCCTGGTCTTCGGAACCTCGACATCAATACCGCTCTGGAGAATCGGCGCGGTGAGCATGAAAATGATCAGCAGTACAAGCACGACGTCCACGAATGGCGTGACGTTGATGTCCGCCAGTGCGCGGTGGCCGCGACCTGCGCCACTTGGAGTCGTCATCGCCATCGCTACCCTCGATACTCCGGTTCAGCCACCGCCGTTCGAGACCCGTGTGTCTGAGGCGTTCGCTCGAAAAGGTTCAACAGCTCGAGCGAGAAATCGTCCATGCGCGAGCCGAATTCGCGAATCTGATTGTTCAGCAGGTTATACGCGATTACGGCGGGGATGGCTGCGAACAGACCCATGGCGGTCGCAATCAGCGCTTCCGAGATGCCTGGCGCGACAGCCCGAAGCGTAGCAGCTCCGGCAGTGCCTAGGCCATGGAACGCATCAATGATGCCCCAAACCGTTCCAAACAGACCAATGAAGGGCGTTACCGCGCCTGTTGTTGCCAACCAAGGAAGACGACGTTCGAGCCGGGTCAGTTCCTCGGAAGTTGCAATCTGGGCGGCGCGCTGGACCGCGACGATCCTTCGATCCATCGGGGTGCCGGACGCGGACTGCCGGCGAAACTCTTCGAAGCCGCTTTCGAAAACAACTACCAGCGGCGAAGGCTTAAATTGATCGGCTACCGTGGCAATGTCCTGCAGTCGCTGAGCTTTTCGGAATGCACGAATGAATCGGGCACTCTGTGTCTGCGCCCTCCGGAATAGGCCCCATTTGGAAGCGATGATAGCCCACGAGAAAATGCTGAAGCCAAGAAGAATGGCCAGAACGAGTTTGGCCACGGGACCGCTCTGCCAGAGCAGGCTTACGATCTCGTCGCCAATTGCGGCTGAAAAAACAGGCAGATTTAACATTTCAATTGCGATGTATGTGACTTGATAAGCGGTTCTGCTGCACGGAGTCGATTACGTGACTCGTAAAAATCAGACCTGCTTAACCTTGAACACCGAATTATAGACCTTCAATTCTACGCAAAGTAATCGGACGTTGCTCTTAATCCTCACTACGTTACAGCGAAATACCTGCCGGCGGCGGTTGCGCCTTCGTCGGCTGAATGCGAGAATTTGGGTGTTGCGCGATTCAACTTGCTATTCGCTGACCGCGTGGCGGTGGTCGTGGCTGATCCGAATGCGCTGAACCCGGCTGAATCCCGTTCTGGAGCTGCACCGTCGAGGGCTGCTGACCTGATGATGGTATTCGGGGCGTGGCTCGCCTACTTCGCGGTTGCCATGCTTGCCCTTCGGTTTTTCGCCACGCCGCGAACTCCCGCAGCGATATGGGGTAGTACCGGGGTACTCGTAGCGGCCCTTCTGATAAGTTCTCGACGTCTGTGGCCGGGCATTCTCCTTGGCGCATTCGTGGGCGGTACTCTCGCCAACTATCTCTCAGATAAGTCTTTCGGGGTGTCGTTTGCGCTCGGAGTCGTGGACGTACTGGAAGGCGTGCTGAATATTGGGGCACTGTGCTGGTATTTGCGCGGGCGGATTACTTTTACCCGCCTTCGCGAATTCTCGGCGCTGTTGTTTCTCGGCGCGATTTTCGCAAACGGAGTGGCAGCACTTTTCGGCGCGGCTGTTTTTTCGATCGGTGCGGGCGCGGCATACTGGGAATCGTGGCGCATGTGGTGGCTCTCCAACGGGATCGGAATCCTGGTAGTCACCCCGTTCATTGTGTCGTGGATCAATCTACGATCGCACTGGCCTCACCCAGTCAGGTGGCCCCGGATTTTCGAGGCGGTTTTCGCTGCGCTCGTTCTGGTCGCAGTCGCTTTCATCGTGTTTGAGGGGCTGAGCTTATATTCGCTGGTCCTGCCTTACATGACTTTTCCTTTGCTCATTTGGGCGGCTCTTCGGTTGGGCGTACCGGGAGCGTCCACGGGCGCGCTGATCTTGACGACCATCGCTGTCTGGAGCACGGCTAACGACCTGGGACCGTTCGCTTTTGCAGCTGGGACGGTTCACGAAAAGCTGATCCAAGTTCAGTCATTTATAGCCGCAGCCTTGGCTTGCTCGCTGGTGCCTGCCATGGTCATCGCGGAGCGAGAGGAAGTGCAACGAGAGTTGCGGAGCAGCGAAGCGCGACTCGCGATGGCACAACAAATTGCGGGTCTGGGCAGCTTTGAGTATGACAACGCGCGTGGTCGCATGCTTTGGTCGGACGAACTGTTTCGAATAACGGAGCGCGATCCGTCGGTCGGGGCACCATCTATAAGCGAGTTCTGGCAGGGCGTTCATCCGGATGATCTGCCGGCCCTCCGCGGAGCTATCGAAGACACCATCAAGCGAAGCGTTCCGCTAGACCTCGACTTCCGCTTCAAGTCGCTGAGCGGATCATTCAAATATCTGCACGCGATTGGCCGACCGGTAATGGACGCCAAGGGATTCGTCGTGAAGGTGCTCGGAACGGTGATGGATATGACCGAGCGCAGGCATATCGAAGATGAACTGCGGCAGGCGCAGAAAATGGAGGCGGTAGGCCGGCTTGCAGGAGGTGTTGCACACGATTTCAATAACCTGCTTGGAATCATCATCGGGTACGCGGAGTTAGCACTGGCGGAAGTGGGTCCAGGGAGTACGATCAGGAAGAAGATCGAACCAATAACAAAAGCTGCGACGCGAGCTGCCAGTCTCACTGCTCAGTTGCTGGCGTTCAGCCGAAAGCAGGTACTCAAGCCTGAAGTGTTGTCGCTCAACTCCGTCGTGACGGACCTTGAAAAGATGCTGCGCCGTGTGATTGGGGAGGAGATCGAACTTATCACGGACGTGCACGAATCAATTCCACCAGTCAAGGCCGATCCCGGACAAATTGAGCAGGTCATCATCAATCTTGCCGTGAACGCAAAAGATGCGATGCGGGAGGGTGGAACGCTCCTTATCCGTACGTCCGAGATGAGCGTTGACGGTGAGGGGCCGCATTCGTTGCCTCCCGGCCGATACGCGATGCTGACGGTCAGCGATACAGGACACGGCATGGACGAGGAAACGAAGGCACATGTCTTCGAGCCCTTCTTCACGACTAAGGAAAAAGGCAAGGGGACTGGACTCGGGCTTGCAATGGTCTATGGCATCGTGAGCCAAAGTAATGGATATGTCTGGGTGGATAGCGAGCCGGAACGGGGTGCAGCCTTTCATATTTGCCTGCCCGCAGTCAAAGCTAGACAGGAAGAGCCAGCTGCCAAAGCCGAACCCAATACGGTTCGGCGTTCGGAAACCGTACTTCTGGTGGAAGACGAGCAGCCCTTGAGACAGTTGATTCACCAGGTGCTTGTGAGCATGGGGTGTAAGGTATTGGAAGCGCACAACGGAGATGATGCAATTCGAATTGCAAGCCGCAAGGATCTCGACATCGACGTAATGTTGACGGACGTCATCATGCCGCGGATGAACGGATTCGAACTGGCCCGGCGGGTCTACCAAGTGCGCCCCGAGATGAAGGTGCTCTACATGTCTGGCTACTCGGATGAGATGATCGCGCAACACGATCAAGGCTCCGGACAGCCGAGCTACATCCAGAAGCCATTCAGGCCTGAGGACCTGCGGGCCAAGCTTCAGGAACTGGCGGAAGCGAAGCGGGCCGAGCAACATTCGTGATGGTTGTTTAGCCCCTGTTTCGTGTTATTCTGCGCTCGCTTCTATGCTCACCGAACTGCGCGTCGAAAATTACGCTGTCATAGACAACGTGGTGGTTCAGTTTGCCCCGGGACTGAATCTGCTTACGGGCGAAACTGGCGCGGGTAAATCTATTCTGATTGATGCACTAGCGCTTTTGATGGGGGAGAAGGCCTCTGCCGAAGTGGTGCGGCACGGTGCCGAGAAAGCTATCTTGGCTGCCGTGTTTGAGACGGACAGCAAAGCGGTAGAGGCCGTGCTTGAAGCCAACGGCCTGGATGGCAACGGTGGCGAACTGATTATCCGGCGGGAGATCAGCGTCAACGGGAAGGGGCGGGTTTTCGTCAATAACCAGCCTGCCACCGTACAGGTGCTGAAGCAGTTGGCTCCTCCACTCGCGGCGATCCACGCTCAGAATGAGAACGTGCTGTATTTCGATGCGACGGCGCGCCTGGCGCTACTTGACTCGTATGCCGCCACCGATCGTGCAGCAGTAGCCCGGGGATTCGCAACCTGGGTCGAAATTCGCAAGCGCATAGACGATCTGGAGCGAGACGAACAGGATCGTTTGCGGCTCGTTGATTTGTGGAGCTTTCAGCGGAAGGAGATCGAGGACGCGCAGCTTCAACCCGAGGAAGATGTAAAGCTCGAAGCGGAAAAGCGGGTGCTCGCGAACTCCGAAAAGATTCTTGGCGCCGCGATGGGCGCTTACGACGCGCTCTACGACGGCGAGACCTCGGCTGCGGTGGCGTTACGCGGGGCAATCAAGTATCTGGAAGAACTGGGACGCTACGACCTGAGATTCGCGGAGTTGAAGGCTGCGCTGGATTCGGCTCGCATCACCGTCGAAGACGCCGGAATCACGCTGCGCGACTATGCGGAAGGGATTGACGCTTCTCCCGAAAGACTCGCCGAAGTAGAAGACCGACTTGTTGTGCTCGAGCGGCTCAGACGCAAATACGGCCGCACGCTGGAACAGGTGGTCGCTTACGGAGAGGAAGTGGCCCGGAGGCTTTCGGAACTGGAGAACAAAGACGAACTGCTGAAGCACTTGCGAATTCAACTCGCGAATGCCGCTGCGGATTACAGGAAGGCGGCTCACGCCGTCTCCAAACACCGATATGAAACGGCACGTAAGCTGGAAAAGCTGGTCGAGTCGGAAGTCAGTGATCTAGCCATGAAGGCGCGTTTCCGGATAGAAGTAAGCGGCTCCGATGATGAGGTGAATTGGACTGCCTCGGGATTCGATGCAGTTCAGTACCTGATCTCCGCGAATCCTGGTGAGCCACTTGGCCCCATTGAGAACATTGCTAGCGGCGGCGAGCTTTCGCGTGTAATGCTCGCGCTGAAGGCAGTCGTTGCTCCGGGGCCATCAGGATCAACAAGGAATTCCAAAAAGAACTCCACCCCGAAAACGCTCATCTTTGACGAAATCGATACGGGAATCGGCGGACGGGCCGCTGAGGCGGTCGGTCGTAAGTTGAAGTCGCTAGCCGGTTCTAACCAGGTAATCTGCGTGACGCACCTTCCGCAGATCGCATCCTTCGCCGATCACCATTACCTGATCGAAAAACACGAAGCTAACGGGCGCACACGGACGACGGTAAGGCTGCTCGCTGCTAAGGAACGTACGGAAGAAGTCGCCCGCATGTTAAGCGGGGCGAAATTGACGCAGGAATCGCTCCAGAACGCCGAGTCAATGATTAAGGCGGCGGGGAACTGACAAAAGCAGATTCAGACGTCGATGGTCCCTGAAACCACCTGGAACCACTCAGCACTAGTAGCTCAAAGCAGGGCACTTGCGCAGCCACGTGTCCTCTGTAAGTTGTTTCAGCATGAAATGAGCGACATCCGCACGCGATATTCGATCCATCATCCCCAGCCTTAGATCTTCGGCGACTCGATAATGGCCGCGTTTGGGGCCGTTGGTGAGTACAGTAGGCCGTACGATTACCCAGTCTGCGTTGCTGCGCCGCAGGAGTTGTTCCTGCATCGCCTTTTCGGCATAGACACGTTTCAAAAGCGTACGGAAAACGACCTTCGCGGCCGCCGCGGCACGGTCGTAACTCTCCGCGACTCCGTACGAAGACTCGCAGATGAACCGGCGAACACCGTGCGTGTTCATAGAGGCAAGAATGTTCCGGGTGCCGATCGAGAGGACCTCGGGGTTGTTGGCGAAGCCAGCGCCGACCCCGAGAGCCGATAGGACGGCATCTGCTCCAGCCACGGCCGCGTTGACCTTGGCCGAATCCAAAACGTCTCCTTGCAGCACGGTGAGGCGCTCGTGATGGATGAGGATATGGGCCGGGATACGGGCGAACGCGACGACTTCGTGACTCAAGTCAAGAGCCTGCTCGACCAGCGCTCTTCCAGTTCCTCCGGTGGAGCCAAATATAACAACTCTCATGCGAAGCTCTGAACGGAACTATCGGTCACTGCGTTGGCCCGAAGACGGTAGTGTTCTGCGGTGCCGGTTCGTTGTCCTGTGAATCCGGGAGGTGCTCGTCCGGATGCGAAGGGGTGAAGCAATCCCGCAGTGCATCTTCGCTCGTGTAACGGATGACGTGCTCATATTCGCTGCCGAGAAATGCACGAAGGCGGCTCGTGTCCATGGTGTAAGAGCCGATGACGTAGGGAAGAGCCTCGGGAGGCATTCCGGAGATGCCGAGCTTCCATAGTGCGCTCAGAATCATTCTGCATGCAGCAGCGCTCGGGACGCGGATGACTTTCTGGTGCGCGATCTCGGCACAACGCCCGAAAGTGATCGGCTGACCACGCCCCGCGACGTTCAGAATCATGGTTCGCGCAGTCGTCTCTGGTTGGTACAGAATGTACGCAATCAGTCGTGCGACATCGTCAACGTGCACGAATTGGAACAGGTTTCTTTCGTAGCGCTCCCCTAATGGCACCACGAGAGGAAGCCTTACACCTTTCTCCCGCCAGCGCTGTGCGATCTTTCCGCGACCCGTCGGAGTTCCTCGAAGCGCTCCAATCAGGTAGTTCTGCATCGTGGCCCCGGCGTATATGTGCGGACGAAGTATGTAGGTGCTGCAGGAGCCCAACTTTGAGGTGCGGTACTGCACAACCTCATCGGCTTCACGCTTGTGAACGGCGTACGGCAAAGTGTGGCCACCGAGAGGTGTGGATTCGGTGGCTGGAAAGGCGAGATCGGAGCCGTAAGCGGAAACGCTGCTCGGGAAGATAAATTTCTGTACGCGTCCGCCGTAGTTCCGGTTCACTTCGGTGATGGCTTCCATCACCCTGGCGGTACCGGCAACGTTGATCTGCCACATGTGATCGTTCTGGAGCACCCCAGTCCGCACTGGATCGATCACAAAGGCAAGGTGCACGACTGCGACGGCCTTGGAGCGCCGGAGCAGCTCGACTAGCTGACCACACGATGCCTCTCGACCGAGGTCCACTTTTTCGAACGAAAGTGGCGCGTCAGCAACTGGGGGCTTGATATCTAACCCAATGACGTTGTACCCGGCCAGATGCGGCAGGAGCCGCAAGCCCAAGTTGCCCGCGACGCCCGTAACGACGACAGTTTGTTTTCCGTCCGGCATTTACTTCGGTGGCAATTCGCCTTTCGGCTTATCTGCTGCGCCTTGTGGCGGTTTCCCCGGCGTGGGTGCTTTGTCCGCGGGCGACTGACCCTTTTCCGGTGACCCGATCTGAGCAGCAGGAGGCGGTCCAAAGTACTGCTCGTTGAGCAGCGGCTTCGTCGACTTCAGGATCGAGTCCATCGCGGCCTGCATTTTCTCTTGAGTGACGCGCTGTTTTATGTCGTCCCTGACCTGATCGATCGGGATGGGGCCGGTACTAACCATCTTGTAGATGTAGAAACCTGCCGGTTCGCTGAACACCTGTGACACTTCCCCCGGCTTGAGCTTGAACACACCTTCCTGTGCTGGGGGGAGAGTACCTTTCCGAGCCACAAGTCTAGTTTCAGGAACGCTCGGAAAGTTGCTTCCTGCTAACGCCTCTTTTTGCAGCTTTTCGAACGGCTCGCCCGCTACGGCACGCTGGCGAAGCTTCTCGGCACTAGCCGCCGCTGCGTTCGTACTGGCGGTAGATGTCTTTGCCGTAGATGATCGGGGTGTCTTAGCCGCAGGCTTTGCCTTATCTGCCTGTGTCTTTGGAACGAAGATGCGTTCCAACGTGGCCTGTTCGAGATTTGAGGCATTTGCTTTGTAGAAATTCTGAATCTCAGCGTCGGTCGGCTCGAGTTTCTGTTGAAGCTGTCGCGTAAACGCCTGAGCAAGGCTTTGCATCCGTGCGACTCTCAGCAATTCCTGTGCTTCTGGAGTTTTCGCAATACCCTCCTTTTCGGCCGCGTTCGCAACGGTCACAAGCTGCGAATACTGGGTGGCTATGTTGCGCTTGATAGCGGGAGGCAGTTGCGAAGGATCCCCGGCGCGGCTCGGCGCAACCATCGTTAACATTCTTTCGAATTCCGCGCGAGTCACTACCGTCTTGCAGTTCGCGGGATCTGCTGAGGCTGTCTCGCAGACCCCATCAATCGTGATCACGGGAGCAGCTTCAGCCACTGCGGCGTCCGCGGGTTCGGCTTTCTGAATGCCAGGACCAGGCTTAGCGCCGGGCGTTGCTGTTGGAGCTGACATCTGCGGCTTGGCTGCGGGCGTTTGTGTAACCGGCTGGTTGGTTTGTGCAACAGCTAAGCTGGTAAGCAGAAGTAGGGCAAAGCAACGGGTCCTCATCGAACAACCCTCCATCGTGAAACAGCGCCGAAGCCAAAATGCTAGCACACGCGCGTTGGGGTTTGATGCTAGCCGTGACGGCGTTGTTCGGAAGTGGAACTGACAACTGCCTTCTCGGCTGAGATAATTCCCGTATGGCATCAGGTCCACAGCCGATGTTCACTGCCGACCAGATGCGCGCTGAAAAGCGCGGGGTGGCATTGAATTCGGTGTTCGCCGCCATCGCAATCACCACCTCCAAAGCCGTAGTCGGAGTGACCACGGGCAGCTTAGGAATTTTGTCCGAAGCCGCGCATTCCGGACTTGATCTCGTAGCGGCTGTTATCACGCTCCTTTCAGTGCGCGTATCCGACAGGCCGGCCGATGCCGATCATCAGTACGGTCACGGGAAATATGAGAACTTCTCGGCGTTCATTGAAACCGGTCTCCTTTTGCTCACGTGTGTGTGGATCATTTGGGAGGCAGTCCGCAGGCTGTTTTTTCATGCCGGTCCTGAAGTGGAGCCCAGCAATTTCGCTTTCGTCGTGATGGGTTTCTCAATCGTGGTTGACTACTGGCGAGCAAGAGCCCTGAAGAAAATCGCGGACAAGTATGACAGCCAGGCTTTGCAGGCTGACGCCCTGCACTTCAGCACCGATATCTGGTCAAGCTCCGTCGTCATAGTCGGACTGCTGCTAGTACAAGTCGCTGATTGGAAGAACCTGCCTTGGCTGAAGACGGCTGATCCGATCGCTGCGTTGTTCGTGGCCGGCGTTGTTATCTCTGTTAGCTGGCGTCTGGCTCGGCAGACCATCGACGCTTTATTGGACGCAGCGCCGGCGGGCGTGCGAAACGAAATTTTGAGTGCAGTCGAAAACGTCGAGGGGGTTCTTGAGGTAGACCGTGCTCGCATTCGCCGGGCAGGGAATCGGTACTTCGTGGACGTGACGCTCGGCCTGTCGCGCAATGTCACTTTCCAGCGCTCAGAACAGGTTGTCGCGAGCGTAATCGACACCGTGCACGTCATCTTGCCGGGGGCCGATGTGGTTGTGCACTCGGTTCCTCGCGCCTGGGTTGGAGAGAGCATCTTCGACCGTATACGTGGAGTCGGGGCGCGTTGGAATTTCAGTATTCACGACATCAGCGTGCAGGATCTGAACGGTCGGCTTCATGTCGAGCAGCATCTCGAGATGGACGAGACGCTCAGCCTTAAAGATGCGCATGACAAGGTCACTACGCTTGAGGCGGAAATGCGCTCTGACATTCCGGAGATATCGTCGATTTTGACCCACATCGAGAGCGAACCGGCAACCATCGAAACCGGCAACGAGCTTAACCGGGATCCGCTGCTCGAGCGGAGGATGCAGGAGGTTGCTAAGGAATTCCCGGAGATCGTGGACGTTCATGACGTACGAGTCAAACGCATCCGCGACCGCATTTACGTGAGTTGCCATTGCACGATGGACGACGACTTACCCCTGGGGCGAGTGCACGATCTTTCGACGCTCTTGGAGGAGCGCTTCAAACGCCAAACACCGGGTCTCTTCCGGGTACTCATTCACCCCGAACCACAAACGGACAACTTGAGATAAAAATGACGACAGCGACAGTTACTTGGATCGACGGAGAGCGGTTCGTTGCCTCAGCTTCCAGCAATCACGCCATTGTTGTCGATGCCGGTCCCGAGAAGACGGCCAATGGGCCGATGGAGCTGGTGCTCATTGCGCTGTGTTCCTGCACGGCTGTGGATGTAGTGAACATCCTCACAAAGAAACGCGAATCCTTTACCGAAGTTGAGGTGCGAGCCGAGGCCGAACGTGCGAACGAGCCGCCGAGAGTTTTCACTGAGATCAAACTGGTTTACAGGATCACTGGACAAGTATCCAGGAAGGCGGCTGAGGACGCCGTACGTTTGTCGGAGGAGAAGTACTGCTCGGTAGCTGGGATGCTGAACAAAACTGCAAAGATCACGTGGGAGATTCAGCAGGTCGATTGAGGAAGTGAGATGTCAGATGGATGACGTTTGGGAACCGATCCGGCGTCATCCGTCTGCCATGCGGATTTTTTGCGCCGATTTTCCTACTCTGCGCGTCCATACCTCGTATGGCAAATAAGAAAGTCATTGTGTTTACACAACCTGGTTGACCTCCGTGCCGCACGATAAAGGCATACCTCTCGGAGAGAGGCATAGATTTCGAAGACCGCGACGTAACCGCTGATCCTAAGCACGTTGACGACTTGATTTACAAGTACCAAAGCCGTTCGACTCCAACTACAGTTATCGGTGAAGAGGTCATTCTTGGATTTGACCCGGACCGAATTGACGAACTCCTTGCACAATAGAAGAAAGACTCTTCGCGGATACTTTTTCATCGCCACCGCAACATTGTTTTGGGGCATCTCCGCGACGCTGGGTCGAGCTGCGTTCACTGGCCGTCTGGCCGGGGGTGCCGCTGTCCATCCCATCGATCCGGTCATCCTGGCTCAGAGCCGTACGACGATATCGCTACTGCTTCTGGTGCCTATCCTTCTGCTCGTGCGCCGTAATCCCGGCGCGTTAAAGATGGCCTGGCGCGATGTTGCGTGGTGTCTCGTACTCGGCGTACTGGGAATGGCGGCATCGAATTACTTCTACTATCTCGCCATTCAAAAAACTTCCGTCGCAACGGCGATCATCCTGCAATACACGGCTCCGGTTTGGGTGTTGCTGTACATGCTGGCACGGCGGCTGCAACGTCCCACCTTTCAACGTGTGGTGTCTGTTGCGTTAGCCGTATTCGGCAGCGCACTCGCCATTGGCCTGTTCAGTTCCGGACAAATCAAGGTCAACACAGTTGGGGTGATCGCGGCGCAGATAGCGGCGCTCTCATTCGCGTTTTACAGCGTGGCTGCCGCCGGCATCCTGAAGCGCTATGACCGTTGGCGGGTGCTCTTGTACGTTCTGGTTGGTGCCGTCATCTTCTGGCAATTCATCAATCCACCTTGGAAAATAGCTGCCGCGCACTATTCGCGCGATCAGATCTCGTTCATGGTCGTGTTTGCCGTCACGTCAATACTGGTACCATTTTCGTTCTATTTCGGAGGGCTGCAATTCCTGGACGCCACTAAAGCTATCGTAACCAGTTGCCTTGAGCCGGCGTTCTCGATTGTGATTGCAGCAGTTTTCCTCGGCGAAGGCCTTGGCTTTGTGCAAGTTGTCGGGATAGGCGTTGTGCTGCTGTCAACAATTCTGGTGCAAATGCCTGACCGAAAGAAAACCGATTTGAGGCCGGTACTCGTCGAGCCGATCGAGTAGTAGGCGACTCCAGCAAGTCATCCGCGATGTGAAAAGTTTTGACCTGGCGACTCTGGCGGGCGATGACATTCGACTATCTTGGCGATTTCAAAAAGGGAACAAAGCCTGCCCATCATTGTTCGGGAAGCGCCTCAGGTCAGAGCTGACTGTAGTACGATTGCGAGCAATCAGGCTCAAGGCTCAGAACCCATCCGTTCCCCCTCCCCCGTTCGGTCAAACTCCAGATTTCTTCTAAGGAGCGCGCCATGAAGTCGTTTCTCACAATCAGCGCAGTCGTCATCCTGGTCCTCGCGGTATTAACTCCCCAGGCATCCGCCTGCAAGTACGGATGTACTCCGGGTTATTGGAAGAACCACATCGAGGCGTGGCCCAGTGCGATAACTACCACCGAAACGCTCGGCGAGAACTTCAATGTAGGATTTTCGGCAACGTCACCTTCAGCGATGCCCTGGCGTTCCATGGCGGGTCGGATATCGACGGAGCCAAACAAATACTGCTTCGTGCAGGTGCCGCCGCCCTGTTGAATTCGTACAAGTTTGGGTCGAACTTCATCAGCCCATCGACGGTGATCAACCTTGTGAATACAGCCCTGGCTTCAGGTAATCGGCAGACGATCCTGAATGCTGCTTCCTATCTGGACGGATTGAACAACACAGGCTGCCCTTTGTAGAGACTCTCGTCGGCAGATTTGCCCGGCGGCCCTTAATCGGGCCGCCTTAGTTTTGTGGAGATTTCAGCGAACCACCGGCTGGTCGGCGCAGACGCTGCCTACGAACCCATATCTTGACCGGGTTCCAGGTCATAGCCGTCACCCATGTCTCTGGCGATTGGCTGGCCCCAGATGTGCCTGCCGGGTTCGGCGATGCGTACTCCTATCTGGTCATGCGCTGTGGTGTTCGGAGGACCGACCCAAGTCACTCGAAACCTCGCTTTGCGCGTGCCACATTGGATAACTATAGACGCACCACGATGGAGGCGGCAGGTTATCCCTTCCAGGCGTGCTCCCAAAGTGGTCACGTCGAGCGTGCGTGCCGGGATAGTGAAAAGTTGTCCGTTCGAGTCCATGCCGGAAACTCGGACGGTCAGCACGATCGGTGGACGTTGTTCTCTACGCTTGCCCATGAGTCCCGCGCAAGGATATTCGTCATGGCACAGCCCAACAAATTACCAACGTAATTCAGCAGGCAAACTAGGCGAGTGACTTGCCTCGGGTTTCCGGCAACTGGGTGGCCATGAGTCCGGCCAGCAAGAACGACGCGGCACATACGTAGAAAGCCCAATCCAAGCCGCGGGACTGTCCGATTCGACCGATCACGAACGGCGCCAAGGCACTCAGAGTTCGTGCGCCGTTGTAGGTGAAGCCAAGCGCACGTGCTCGTATTCGCGTTGGAAAAATTTCGCTGCCGATTAGCCCTGAACCGGAGAAGAACCCGGTCCCGAAAAAACCAACAAGAGCGCCCGTCACCAGCACCAGCCATTGCTCGCGTGCCGCAGCATAGATAGGCACGAGTGCTGCGGCGACAAACAGGTATAGCAAGAATGCGCCGCGGCGTCCGATGCGGTCAGCGAACCAGCCGTAGCAAAGATAACCCGGCAACATGCCGGCGAGATTGAGAACGAGCAGCAGCGTCGTAGTGTCCATCAGGCCGAAGCCGCGTCCTCCCTGCGAGACCGGCAAAGAAAGATAAGCGGGAACCCATGAGAACAGTCCCCAATAGGCAAACAGACCGAAGAAGTTCAACAGCAAAAGGGCGAAGGTCTGTTTCAGATAACGGGGCGAGAACAGTTCCGAGAAGCCCGACGCTGATTGCACGTGGCGCGCCCGATCAGTTGCTGGTCTGGTGCCGGGGTTTTCAGACTTGCGTCTGGACCACATTTCGGACTCAGGGACGTCCTTGCGGATCCACAGTGTCACTAGTGCCGGAAGAATCCCGACGAAAAAGACGGCTCGCCAACTGAAGTAGCGAAGCATGGATCCCGACACGAGTGCAGCAGCGGCAAAGCCGATCGCCCAGGAACTTTGGACAATCGCCAGAGCTCGGGCGCGCAGGTGGTCGGGCCACGTCTCCGCGACCAGGGTCGCTCCGGTATTCCACTCGCCGCCCATACCAAGTCCGAGGACGAAGCGGAAGAAGGCGAGCATAGCGACCGAGGTCGAAAGGCCCGATGCGAACGAGCATAGCGAATAGGTCAGAATGCTGAGCATCAGGGCGCGCTTGCGCCCGACGCGGTCTGCGAGGAATCCGAAGAGCACGCCGCCGATGCCCGAAGCCAAAAGGGTCAGGGTGTTAAGCAATCCAGCGGTGCCCTTGCTCATTCCGAGGTCGCCCATGATGTGCGTAAGCACGAGGGCGTAGAGCATGACGTCGAACGCGTCCAGCATCCAGCCTAATGCGGCGGCGATCAACGTTCGGCGCTGGGCAACGGATACCTGAGACAGCCTGAATGCTGTCGTAGACATTGCGGGCGATTGTACGCGAAAACACGAAATCGGGCCATCAAGCCATCGAGTACAGCCACTCGGAGCGTGCAAGGATTGATCGGTGCATCCGGCATCGTCACCAGACGCGCAGCGAGGGATGTCTGTGACTGAAGCATTGCTGGCCGTAGGGATTCCTCACTTCGCGCCCGAAAGCGGCGCGAGGTTCGGAATGACAACGCGACTGAGTTGGACTCGGCGAATGCCGCTCAGGATGACAGTGCGCGAACTTTGATCCTGTGTTCCAGATGGCGGAAGTAGCGGCGGGCGCGGTGAACGTCCCTTGCGATCTGTTCGCGCAGCGCTTCCACGCTCGGAAACTTGATCTCTGGGCGAACGCGGCTCACAAAGTAAATCTCCACCTCGGTCTGTGCAGTCAGGTTGATCGGGTGAAAGTTGAGCAGGTGCGTCTCGATTGCGAATGACTCCGTCCCGAAGGTCGGACGGTAACCGACATTCGTCACCGAATCAAAGCACTCGTCAGCGACTCGGGTCCGAGTGATATAGACGCCGTCGGCGGGAGCAAGTTCGTCGTACTTCGCAAGATTGATGGTTGGAACAGTGTAGCGATGCCCAATGCCACGGCCACGTCCGGCGTTACCCAGGATGCTGAAAGGGCGCCCAAGCAACTGGCGAGCACGGGTAAGACTACCAGCCGAGATGAGTTCGCGGATGCGGCTACTCGATACGTGCTCGCCGTGTGCATATCGCTGGGGGTAAATGTGAACGTCGAACCCCAGTTCGCGACCTAACTGGGCGAGTTTCTCCACGTTTCCTTCCGCATGGTGGCCGAAATGAAAGTTCGAACCCTCGTGAATTTCCCGAACTTGCAGGCGCTTCACGAGAATCTGTTCGGCAAAGTCTCGTGGGGCCATGAGGGAAAGGTCACGATTGAAAGGCAGAACAAGCACTGCATCGAGTCCGCACTGTTCAAGTATACGGAGCTTCATCTCGAGCGGCGTGATGAGCTTCTTCGGCACGTCAGGGCGAAGAATTCGAATTGGGTGTGGGTCGAAGGTTACGACCATGCTTGTTGCCCCAAGCTGGCGAGCGCGAAGTACGTTTGACCGCAGAACGTGCTGGTGCGCTCGATGAACGCCATCAAAATTACCGATGCTCACCACGGTGAAGCCGAGGTTGTCTGGGACCTGCTCGAGATTCCTGTAGATCTTCATTCTTGTTTGCTGACTGGCCTAATTGTCGCGAAAGTCTTTCAGATTTCAAATTCCAACGTCAGGCCGTCGTGAGCCAGCCGAACGTTCGGGGGAAGCGTCGCGTTTGTTTCCTGGTGCGGCAGGTCGTGACAGATGTGCGTAAAGAATGCACGTTTCGGCTTCAACCTGTCCACGATCCTCAGTGAATTATCGACCGTCGAGTGCGTCGGGTGCGGCTTGTGGCGCAGCGCGTCCAAAAACACGACGTCGAGGTTCTCGAGCATGGCGTAGGACTGTTCCGGAAGTGTGCTGAAGTCAGTCAAATAAGCACATGATCCAATGCGGAAGCCGAAGATTTCGGCGTCGCCATGCAGAATCGGAACGGGCTGGAAAGTGGCGCCAAAGAGCTCGAAGGCATCGCGATCGATGCTATTGAGTTCTACCTGGGCCAAGCCGCCGTACTTGTAATCGGAGTCGAAGATGTACCGGAAAACGGTACGAATAACCTGCGCCGTGCGTTCGCTTGCGTACAGAGGGATTTTGCCGCTTGGCCGGTGGAAACTGAGCGGCCGCAGGTCATCAAGGCCGAGAATGTGGTCCGCATGAGCATGCGTGTAGACGACTGCGTCCAGTTGCATGATGTTCTCGCGGATGGCCTGCTCGCGGAAATCCGGCGAGGTGTCGATGAGCACCACGCGATCGTTGTACTTGAGCAAAATGGACGGCCGGGTGCGGCGGTCGTGCGGGTCATTTGACCGGCAGACGCTGCAATCGCACCCGATCGTCGGCACCCCCATCGAGGTGCCGCTACCCAGCACGATCAAGGTCGCTTTCATATTGTTACTTGATACCCGGTCCGCCGGGCTCGCCTTCCTTTGTGTGTGCGGAGCGCGCGATAGCGTTCGTCAGCTCGATGTAACGCATACGTAGCTGATAGATCACGGTCTCGAGAACATTTGCTTCTTCCCCGGTCAGATTACCTTTCGTCTTCTCCTGAAGAAGCGCGAGCGTGTCTATGGTATGGCGAGCGCCGATGATGTCCACCTGCGGCTGGGCACCGCGCTCGGCAGGCATCATTCCAAGCTGCATGAGTGCCGTGAGGTAAAACGGTTCGAGCAGGCGGTCGAAGGATGCTTCGTAATCCGGCACAGCCTGCGAGCCGTAGCCCTTTCGCAGTTCGTCCTCGATGCTTTTGGCGGAATCGCGGTACTCGGTGCGCTGGCGGGCTTGCTCTTCGCTTGATGGTGCGGTGGGACGGTCGGGGGACGCATCTCCGGCCGGAGAGGGCGGGGCGACGGACGGGGCGGGAGCGGCTTCGGATGCCGCCGACGAAGCTGCTGGCGCTGATTGTTCTTCTCTGGTCTCCTTCTCTGCCTCTACGGGCGCGTCTGTGCGCGCCTCGCCTTCAATGGTGAACTTACGCCGGTCAGTTACGGTGAACTCAGGTTCTTTGTTGGGCATGTACCAACCTTCTTAGTCGCCCCTCTGGGGCTGGATCGTTCTTATGTGAATGAGCGGCACAAGATGCCGGATCAGAAGCTTTAGGTTCCGCTTACGCCTTCAATCTGGGGCCCCAGGCGATTCTCCGAACGCCTCCGGAAATGGGGTATCAGCAACTGTGGCCTTTGAATCCCCGATCTGCACGAGCATTCCGGGTTTCGCAGCCTCGCGTCTGATGATTCCCAACCCAAGGATGCGTTCGCCTGTGCCGGAAGGCACCGCTAGAGCACTGGATATTTCGCCGACTTCCTTGCCGTCTGCGACTATCCTAGTGCGCGGATGGGGGACGGCACCTTCGATGACGAACCCCGAAAACGTGCGATGCACGTTGCCGCGAGCGCGTATGCGCTCGACAATCTCTTGTCCGACATAGCAACCCTTGTTGAAGTTAAGTGCCTGCTCCTGACCTGTCTCCTGGGGTAAGTCGCGCTCGCTGATGTCGTGGCCGTAGCGCGGAATGCCGGCGGCGACCCGGAACATCTCAAGGGCGTCCATGCCGACCGGAGTGGCTCCAGCAGCGACAAGGGCGTCCCACACGGTCGAAGAGTTCTCGGCAGCCATCCACAATTCATAGGTGATGAATTTCTCATCTGCCATTCGCGTGATGGTCAAGCCTATGTTGCCCCAAGTGAAGTCTGCAATCTGCATGGGCTCAACTTCGGGAGCACCCAACCCGGCTGCCCTGAGGACTTCCGGAGTCTTGGGTCCCTGTACACCAATCGCGGTCAAACGGTCAGACATATCCTCAAGTTCGACCTTGTCCATGATGATGTACTTCCTGAGTCGGTCGAGAATGGCAGGCGTCTGGAAGCGCTCGCTGCCGAGGATGAGGTAATCGCCGCGATTGTAGACGTATACGTCCCCCTGAATGCGGCCCTGAGGCGTTAGCAGGAAGCTGTAGTTGCCGCGCCCTTCCTGCAGATCGCGAATGTTGTTCGTGATCATGCCATTCAGCCAGCGGATGCGGTCCTTGCCGCTGACGATTACCTTAGATCGCCACCCCAGGTCGTAAACGCCGCAGCCGGAACGAAGCGCATCGAGTTCGGCCCGAGTGTCGCCGAATGAAAGTGCAGTTTCAGCGCCGCAGTACTCGCCTACCCGGGCGCGGCCGGAAGAGAACTTCTCTGTTAGGGCCGTCGTGCTCATAGCAAACGATTGATTATAGCGGACGAACCGCTTCGATATGGTGCAGCTCTGGACTTAGAGTTGACATCCAACGTTCCAACAAAAGGGGACGGAGGATGGCATGAAGATAACTCGGACGTTTCTGCTGACCTGGCTGCTCACGGTCCTCGGGGTGGGGATCTATGCCGCTGACAATGTAGCCGCAAGCAAGGGCACTCCAGCGAATCCGCCATTTGAAAAGCTGAAGACGCTAGTCGGGACCTGGGAAACCAAGTTGCCGGACGGAAAGACGGCAACAGGCACGGTAAGGCTGGCGGGCAATGGATCGGCCCTGGTTATCGAGTCGGCCGAGGACGGGATGATCACGGTCATTCACCCGGACGGGGAAAGCCTGATGGCCACGCATTACTGCGGCGCGAAGAACCAGCCGCGATATGTGCTTGCACCGTCAAAGGATCAGAACACGGTCGCTTTCCAGTTCAAGGACGTGACAAACCTTGCGTCGCCAGAAGCCGGCCACATGCGCGGAGTCGTGTTTACGTTCCTCGGCGCGGACCGTCACAGGGAGGACTGGACTTGGCGGGAGAACGGAAAAGACGAGGTCTTTTCGATGGAATTCACGAGGAAAAAGTAGCTTCAGTTGCGTGGTCAAGGGCTGAGAGGCTGCCCATCCGGCATCTAAGCTCGACGTATGCCCAAGAAGATCGCGGTCGTGCCGGGAGACGGCATCGGCAAAGAAGTGATCCCGCAGGCGGTTGACGTCATACGGTCAAGCGGCGCTGCCGTCGAGTTTGCTGAGTTCGACTGGAGTGCTGACCGATATCTGAAGGATAGCCTGACCATTCCGCCAGACGGTTTCGCGATGCTGGTGCGAGACTTCGACGCAATCCTCGTCGGGGCATTGGGCGACCCGCGGGTGCCTTCGAATATTCACGCGAAAGAAATCCTGTTGGGCATGAGGTTCAAGATGGACCTCTATGCCAACGTCCGTCCGGTCAGACTGCTGGACGAGCGGCTGTGCCCACTCAAGGGCGTTCGCCCGGAGGATGTCGACTTCACGATCATCCGCGAGAACACGGAAGGCTTGTACTGCGACGTGGGTGGGGTGTTCAAGCAGGGCACTCCCGACGAGGTGGCTGTTCAGGAGGACGTCAACACACGTAAAGGGGTCGAGCGCGTCATCCGCTACGCATTCGAGTATGCGCGAAGGAATGGGCGAAATCGTGTGCTGATGGCAGATAAGTCGAACGTCATGACGTTCGCACACGGACTTTGGCAGCGCGTATTCAAGGAAGTCGGGGCGGAGTACCGGGACATAGAGCAGCAGCACATGTACGTGGATGCTTTGTGCCTGCAAATGGTCCGCGATCCACGACAGTTCGACGTCATCGTGACTAACAACATGTTTGGCGACATCATCACGGACCTGGCTGCAGCACTTCAGGGCGGTCTCGGAATGGCAGCGAGCGGAAACATTCATCCGGGCCGAACCTCCATGTTCGAGCCGGTACACGGGTCGGCGCCGCCAATTGCAGGCAAGAACCTGGCGAATCCTATCGGGTCCATTCTGACCGCCGCAATGATGCTGGAGCACCTCGGGTTGAGCGCCGAGGCGCGAAGTATCGAAGCGGCGGTGATCGATGCTGTGCACCAGAACAAGACGACTCAGGACGTAGGTGGGACTTTGGGCACGCGAGAGTGCGCCGATTGGATCGCGAACCGGGTGGCTAGAGCCGGAGTGAGCGCCGCTAGAATCGCTCGGAAGCCGCGACTCTCGCGATTTGGGAGAAACGTCCGCGAAGCTTAGAATTCCGCAAGTTCGCGGGACAGTCGGAAAAAACCGCGATCGTAAGGATTTCATGAAGACACTCCTAGCTTTGGCCAGCAGGTCGATATCGGCTGCTTTCATAGCGTTACTTCTGGCTCTCCCTGGATGGGCGCAGCAAAGTGTTCCCCAGCAGCCTGCAGCTCCTCAGCAACCGCAACCTGCTCAGCAGTCACAGAGCATCGAGCCTGCACCGCCGTCCGACCAGGCTACGGCGGAAAGGCGGATTTCGCCACAGGAAGCGCAAGAACTCCTGCGTTCCGTTGACGAGATTCTTCAGTTTGTCAGCAAGGACACGGGGCTTGCGATCAAGCACCCAGTGAAGCGGAAGCTGGCGAGTCGCGAAGAGGTTCGCAACTACATCGAAGATCGGATGAAAGACGACGAGGATCGGCGACGACTGGAGCGGTCCGAGGTGGTCCTCAAGAAGTTCGGCTTGCTTCCTCGCGAGTTCAATCTAAAGGTGTTCCTTGTGGACCTGCTGAAAGAGCAGGTAGCGGGTTTCTACAATACGAAGGACAAGACGGTTTATCTGCTGGATTGGGTGGAACCGGAAGCGCAGAAGCCTGTGCTGGCCCACGAACTGACACACGCATTACAAGACCAGAACTTCAATTTGGAGAAGTGGGTCAAGGCGGCCAAAGGTGGAAAGCCGGGCAGCGCGGAAGCCCTGATGGAGGACGAGCGGATTGCGGCGCGGCAGGCCGTCTCCGAGGGGCAAGCGATGGTGTCGCTGATCAACTACATGCTAGCGCCGACCGGGCAGTCGTTGCTGACATCGCCGATGATCGCTGATGCCATGATCGCCGGTATGGCACAGTCAGGCCAGACACCGCTCTACACAAGAGCGCCGATGTTTCTTCGGGAACTGCTCATCTTTCCATACCAGTACGGGCTGAAGTTCGAGCGAGATCTGCTAGTTGCAAAAGGCACGCAAGGGGCATTCCGGGGAGCGTTCGAGAAGCCCCCGAGCCAGTCACGGCAGGTGATGCAGCCAACCACGTATCTGCAGAACGAGAGCCTGCCTGAGATGCCTGTTCCGCCGTTTGAGGAGGTCGTGGGCAAGAGCTATCAAAACTACGACCTGTCGGTACTCGGCCAATTCGATGTTTGGCTCCTTTCAAAGCAATATGCAGGGCAGTCCAGTGCTGAAGCTATCGCGCCAAAATGGCGCGGTGGGTATTACTACGCGGCGGTGAAGCCAGGAACTCCAAAACCGGCGAATGGCACGGCTAGGATAGCTGATTCGGCTCTGGCGATTGCGTATGCGTCCACATGGGCGGACGCCGATGCGGCTGAACAATTTGCTGCCATCTATGCAAACTACATACCGAAGCGTTACCCGCAGGCACGGGAATTGGGAACTCAACCGAAGTCGAAGGTTGGCACATTTCCGACTGGCGCAGCCGAGGTGAACGTTAGCATCGCAGAACGGCTAGGCGGGAATCGTTTGTGGGCGACAGAGCAGGGACCTGTTTCCGTTGAAGTTAGCGCCAACCAGGTGCTGGTCCTTGAAGGATTCGATGAGGCGACCGCCGCGAAGTTGAGGGCAGCGACGTTGGGCAGTCACTGAGAAGCAGAAACGCTCGGACGTCTGCTTAGCCTTGCAAGTTGTCCCTGCGGTAACAGAACGAGTAGTTGCTATAATCCGCTTTCATCCACTTAGCAGGAGATAGCTTTGCCACAGGCTGAGATTGGCATTATCGGCGGCAGCGGCTTGTACTCTATGCCCGGTCTGACCGACACGCAGGAAGTGCGCCTAAACACCCCGTTTGGGGATCCGTCAGACGCGTATGTACTCGGGACTTTGGAGGGCCGCAGCGTTGCATTCCTGACCCGTCACGGGCGGGGCCATCGCATTCTTCCACATGAGTTGAACTTCCGGGCGAACATTCACGGATTCAAACAACTCGGCGTGGAGCGCATTTTGTCGCTGTCGGCCGTAGGGTCCCTGAAGGAGGAGCATAAGCCGACGGACTTTGTTATCCCTGACCAGTTCTATGACCGCACCAAGACACGCATTTCGACGTTCTTCGGAAACGGCATCGTAGGGCACGTGGCGTTTGCTGATCCAATTTGCCATGAGGTCGCTGGAGTATTCGAGACGGCCTGCGCCAATGTGCCGGGCGTCGTAGCGAAAAAGGGCGGCACTTACATTTGCATCGAGGGACCGCAATTTTCGACGAAGGCCGAGTCAAACCTATACCGTAGCTGGGGATTTGATGTGATTGGGATGACGGGCCTGCAGGAAGCAAAACTCGCACGCGAGGCCGAGATCTGCTACGCATCATTGGCCATGGTCACCGACTACGATTGTTGGCACGAAGACCATGACGCGGTCACAGTGGATCAAGTAGTCGCGGTGATGCACAAAAACGCAGACAACGCCGCTAAGGTGATTCGCGAAGCCGTAAAGGCAACTCCGAAACAGCGGAAGTGCCATTGCGGTTCGGCGCTGGCGACGGCAATCATGACAGATCCGAAGGCCATTCCGCCCGAAGCGCGGGAAAGGCTCGCCCTGTTGTTGGATAAGTACGTCGGAGAAAGAAAGGCAGGAGCGTAGGTATGTCGATCCTTGCAGTGGGTTCGGTCGCGTTTGACGCGATCAAGACCAAGTTCGGGCAGGTAGATAAGGTACTCGGAGGGTCGGCAAGCTACTTTTCGCTGGCGGCCAGCTACTTCACCGACGTGCGCATTGTGGCCGTCGTAGGCGAAGACTTCACTGACGATTACGAATGCATCTTCAAGAAGCGCTCGATCAACACGGATGGAATCCAGCGCGCGAACGGTAAGAGCTTCTTCTGGTCTGGCGAGTACGGCGACAACATCAACGAAGCAAAAACGAACTTCACCCATCTGAACGTCTTCGAGAACTTTAATCCACAGATTCCTGAAGGGTATCGAGATTCCGACATCCTGTTCTTGGGGAACATCGATCCAGTGTTGCAGGCCGACGTCCGAAAGCAAATGGACGGCGTGCGACTGGTTGGTGGTGACACCATGAATTTCTGGATCAATGGGAAGCGCGCTGACCTGCAGCAAACGCTAAAGCTGATTGATGTTCTGCTGATCAACGACACCGAAGCGAAGATGATCGCGCAGGAAACCAGCGTTCCGAGAGCAGCGAAGAAGGTTCTGGCCATGGGTCCGAAGGCGCTGGTCATCAAACACGGCGAATACGGCGCTACGATCTTTTTCCGTGAGGGCGCATTTGGTATTCACCACGGGCCGTTCCGGGCACCGACACTGCCGATCGAAGAAGTAGTCGATCCAACGGGCGCGGGAGACTCGTTTGCTGGCGGATTTATGGGATATATCGCGTCTCAAGAGGAGATCAACCGCGAGGTCCTGAAGCGGGCGATGTTCTATGGCGGCGTGATGGGATCGTTCGCGGTGGAGAAATTCGGCCCGCAAAGACTGACTGAACTGACGAGAGACGAAATCGACGCGCGATTCCAGATGTTCAGGGACCTGACACATCTGGGGTAACTTTGGTCGCCGGAAGCGACATGGCATCTAGGAGTGGGAGATGACTGCCTGACTCCGTGGTGGCAGTACATTGGAATTTCGGCGATTCTTGGCGCTGGAGGCAAACTTTTGTGCGTCGCGGCCGCTGGAATGACGAAGCACGAAGACGGTGGCCATGTGTTCGCTGCAGTTCCGCTTGATCGCTTCACGCGCATCTTGTTTGCGGTGCTCGGGATGGTCCTGCTGTGCTTCGGCTTGCTGGCCACGGTTTTGAAATTTGGACTCATCTTCTGATTCGCGACAACACTGGATATTAGTGCTGGTGGCCGGGATCGTATCGGTCATCGCGCTGGCGTACTACTATCGCCAGGACGCAATCCTCCTTTACGGCGATGCCGTAGCTCACATCAACATCGCAAGACGAGTATTCGACTCACGCTGGCCGGGGCCGGGGCAACTAGGCACGGTGTGGCTGCCATTGCCGCACGTGCTGATGATGCCGTTCATCATCTCGGATTGGGCCTGGCAGACGGGCCTCGGTGGATCGATCCCTTCGATGGTGGCGTACGTCGCCGGCGTGGCAGGGTGCTTCCGATTGCTTTGGCGAGGATTGTTGGCAATCGGAGCCACTACGAAGCGGGCGCGGCTGGCCGCATGGTTCGGGGTCGTGGTTTTCGGGGCGAATCCGAACCTGCTGTATATGCAGTCAACCGCGATGAATGAGCCGCTCTACATCGCTTTTGTGATCTGGGCGACCGTATTTCTAGCCGATTTTGCCTTTCTGGTTCGCCGGGAAAAGCAGCCGAATTCCTTCTCCCACCTCGGTGCCGCCGCCGCAGGTCATCCGCTGGACGATGCAGAGCGGGGCGCTGATGCGGAAAGTTCATTGCGCCGCTGCGGTGTGATGCTTATGTGCGCCATGCTGTGCCGTTACGACGGCTGGTTTATCGCGGCATGGTTTGGCGCGGCAGCCATGTGGATAGTACTTAGTCTCGGGATGAGCAACGGCTGGAGGAGCCTCGCGCCGAACTTGCAAAAAGCGCTGGTCACGTTTGTCGTCCTGCTTGCGATTGCCCCGGCATTCTGGCTGGGATGGAATCAGTTCTATTTCGACAATCCTCTCGAGTGGATGAACGGGCCTTATTCCGCAAGAGCCATCATGGAGCGCTCGATGCAGGGCGGACAGCCGCCTCACCCGGGATACCACGATGTCGGAACGGCAATTTTCTACTACATCAAATGCGCGAAGCTTAACCTGGCCGGGTGGCTTCCGGAGGTCGGGGGAGCACAAACAACTGGGTGGCGGTTCATTGAGAATGCCTGGGCTGTGTTGCCCGTGCTCGGGACGCTGGTGCTGCTGTTGTTCGCGCGCAGACTCTGGCCGCTGTTGTTGCTGTGGGTGCCGCTCCCTTTCTATGGGTTGTCGATTGCGTACGGCGGTGTTCCGATCTTCATGCCCGTTTGGTGGCCTTTCTCGTACTACAACGTGCGCTACGGCCTTCACCTGCTGCCTACAGCAGCGGTTTTCACAGCGATTCTTCTCTACTTTCTTCTGAGCTTTTTCAATCGAAAGCCGGTGAAGGCGGCTATTACGGTTCTTGCGTTGGCCTTCGTCGTCGTGAGTTATGCAGGCATTTGGAAATCAGGTCCGGTTTGCCTGCGTGAGGCGCGAGAGAATTCGACCGTTCGGATCGCGCTGGAGCAGCGAGTTGGCCAGGCGCTTAAGCAGTTGCCGCCGAATTCGACGTTCTTGATGCAAATCGGGTACTACGTCGGAGTGCTCCAGCGAGCGGGCATACCGCTGAAACGCACGATCAACGAATCGGACTTCGTGGTCTGGAACGAGGCACTTGCTGATCCCGCAGCACGGGTCGACTATCTCGTCGCAGCGGATGACGATCAGGTCGCGCGGACAGCGCGTCGCGTGCCGTCAAAGTTCGAGCCGATGGCGACGTTTGAAGCGCCCGGGCAGCCGACTGTGACCATCTACCGAAAGAGGTAATAGAAGCGCGCATAATACGGCAGGGACGAAGGAGGAAGATGGCACGAGCGGAGACGGTGTCGCAATGAAAGCTCAACCAACTTCCTTGAGGCCTGTACGCGTGGCCATCGACACGGGTGGTACTTTCACCGACTGTGTGTGGATCGAAGATGGCCAGGTGCGGATCGTAAAAGTGTTCTCGACTCCCCAAGATCCCTCGCTGGCGATTCTTGAGGCGCTGAAGCGGACAGGTATTCAGAGTGGCGAGGTAGTCCTGCTCCACGGGACGACCGTCGGCACGAACACACTTCTGGAACGAAAAGGTGCTCGGGTAGCGTTCGTAACAACTGCCGGCTTCGAGGACGTCATCGAGATCGGCAGGCAGGCCAGGCCGCGGTTATACGACTTATTCTTCGAGAGAGTTGCCCCACTGGTGGGACCTGACATGCGTTTTGGCCTAGAAGAACGCACTGACGGGCAGGGGAAGGTACTTCACAAGCCAAGTGAATTCGAGCTGTTCACGGCGGTGCGCCGGGTAGCGTCTGCGCACCCGGAGTCGATTGCTGTTTCGTTGCTGTTCTCATTCGCTAATCCTGAAAATGAAATGCTGCTAGTACATGCACTCAGGCAGGCTGGAGTGAATGTCCCAGTATCGTTGTCGCACGAGATCCTCCCCGAGTTCCGTGAATACGAGCGCGCCAGCACGGTGATAGTGAATGCGTACCTTCAACCCGTGATGGAGCAATACCTGCGAAGACTCGAGACACGCGTAACGGAGTGGATAAAAGCCAACCGCGGTCCTGCGGGTGGCAAAGGGTCGAGTTCGGCTCGCAGCGTCTTTGTGATGCAGTCGAGCGGCGGTATCACGTCGGTCAAGTCGGCGGCCCGAGAGGCGGTAAGGACAGTACTTTCTGGTCCGGCTGGAGGCGTAGTGGGTGCCGCCGCAATGGGGCGACGCAGCGGTTTTGGCCGTGTAATCGGGTTTGATATGGGCGGAACCTCGACGGATGTCGCTCTTGTGGACGGCAAGGCACGAGCGAGCAGCGAGTCGGAAGTCGCCGGAGTGCCGGTGCGAGTGCCCATGCTTGACATTCACACCGTGGGTGCGGGCGGTGGATCGCTAGCGAGATTCGACATCGCTGGCGCATTGCGCGTCGGGCCGGAGTCGGCCGGGGCGACCCCGGGGCCGATCTGTTATGGGAAAGGCGAGCAGCCAACCGTTACAGACGCCAATTTGCTCCTGGGACGTTTGCGTCCTGAGCAATTCTTGGGTGGCGAGTTCACGCTGGATGTCAAGCGGGCCAGGCAAGTGGTTCAGTCTTGGCTTGCGCGGCAGAAAGTGAACATGTCCGTCGAAGAATTCGCGTCGGGAGTTGTTCGCGTGGTGAACGCGACTATGGAAAAAGCAATCCGGGTAGTTTCCATCGAACGCGGCTACGACCCACGCGATTTCACCCTGGTTGCATTCGGCGGGGCAGGAGGACTGCACGTAGCGGAACTGGCGCTTGCTCTAGGCATTCCACGCGTGATTGTTCCGCCAATGCCCGGCGCTCTCTCCGCCTTTGGAATTCTCGTGAGCGATGTAGTGAAGGATTATTCCCGAACGGTACTGATGCCAGTCGAACAGCACGCAGAAATGCCGATCGAGACGATGAAAGCCGTTTTTGAGGACTTGGAGAACGCTGCCCAGACGGACTTCAAGGCCGAGGCATGGACAGGAAATGTCGAATTCTCGCGGGGTGTGGATGTGCGATACAAGGGGCAAGGGTACGAGTTGAATGTGCCTTTCAGCCTCCGAATCCCTCAAGACTTCGAACGTGAGCATAAGAAGAGTTATGGATATATACACCAACGAGACCTGGAGATCGTGACCCTGCGACTGCGCGCCACCTTGAGGCAGCCGCAAGAACGACCGGGCAGGAGGCGGCCAGCCCCGTTGCGTCGGCGACAACCGGCGACCACATCGGACCGATGCGAGGCGTTTTTCGAAGGCAGGAAGCTGGTGGCGCACGTGTACGAACGGGCCTCGCTTGTACCTGCGCGCGCACATCGCGGCCCAGCTATCGTCACCGAATACAGTGCCACAACCGTTGTGCCACCTGGAATGAAGTTCTATCAGGATGGCGCAGGTGCGCTGATCATTGAGATATAGTGCGAGTTGGGCATTCGAGCCGACGAACTCAGCGATTTCGCTTCTCAGCGAAAAGAAAACGCCAGGTCACAGACCCGGCGTTTCTGGCATCCCTAGTGCAATCAAGCAGCGTCGTCTTTTCGAGCGTTGTCGGGGTCGGACTTGTCCTTTACGTCATCCTTAACGTCGCGGACGGCGTCTTTGACCTTGCCCCATGTGTTCTGGGCTTTCCCTTTCGCCTGGTCCTTTGTGCCTTCGGCCTGGAGATCTTCGTCACCAGTCCACTCGCCAGCCTGGCGTTCAATCCGTCCCCCGACATCGGTGAGTTTGCCTTTGATGCGATCGTCGTCCATTCTTAAACCCTCCCTAGGTTGTCTAAACTTCGGTTACGCTGGTGCGTCAGATGGCGCTGCGACGGTTGCCAAGCAACTGGAATATGAGCGCAATGACTGCAAGCACGAGGAGAATGTGCAGGAACCCCCCGAGCACATAGCCGCTGACAACGCCCAAAAGCCACAACACAAGAAGAACGACGAACAGAGTCCAAAGCATCGAGGCTCCTGATTTCGCTTTCTAGTGATTTCTGTTACATAAGGTGCTGTAATCGGCTTCAAAGGTTGCTGCGAATCGGGAGTGCCGCGACCGGCGCCCACCCGGTGTGCCACTAGCCACTGCAAGAATCGTGTGCCACTTGCCGTTGGAGGGAAAATTGATGCAGATAGCTATTCAGGGAGAGGCGGGTTCTTTCAGCCACGAGGCTGCGCGAAAGCTGTTCGCAAGGGCGAAGATCACGCCGTGCGCGCTGTCGTCGGACGTGTTCGACAGACTGCTGGGGGGTTCCGTCAACGCCGCCGTGATTCCGATTGAAAACTCACTCGCTGGCCCGGTGAGCGAGCATTACGATCTTTTGCTCACCAGAGATGTCTTCATCCAGCAGGAATTTCGTCTACGAATCGAACATTGTCTGATCACGAGTCCCGGCGGAAAGTTGAAAGGAATACGGCAGGTGCTGTCACACCCAGTGGCGCTACAGCAGTGCCGGGAGTTCTTTCGAAAGCACCCCGAAATCCAAGCTGTACCGTTCTACGACACTGCTGGCAGCGTGAAACACGTCATGTCTAACCGTTTGCTCGATACCGCTGCCATCGCAGGGGCGCACGCAGCTTCGGAGTACGGAGCGAGCGTTCTGCAACGAGGGCTCGAAGACGATAAACAGAACTACACACGGTTCGTGGTGATCCGAGAGTCTGAGAAGACGCTGCCGGGCGCCAATAAAACATCGATCGCTTTCGCGTTGAAGAACCAGCCGGGTGCGCTATTTCGAGCACTGAGCGTGTTCGCCCTCAGGGACATAGACCTAAGCAAAATAGAGTCGCGGCCAATGCGGGGTCGGCCTTGGGAGTATGTTTTCTTCGTGGACTTCTTGCGAGGTTCTGATAACGCCGCTCGCAACGCCTTACGACATCTTGCTGAAGTCGCGGAATTCGTAAAGGTGCTGGGGATTTATCCCATTGCATAACGCGAATGTACTTTGCTTGCACCGCGACAGGGTGGGCGTAAGTCTCAGACATGTGTTGGGTGAGTTGCCGGGGCGTTCGTCATCAATTAGAATCCTCGCCGCGTTGTTTTGAGCTCAGCGCCCAGTCGTTTGTAAGCTGGGCGAAATGGCCGCGCCAGCTTGGCACTTTTCATCTATTTAGTACCGAGATTCAATCGCGACCGGGGTACATGGTCCTCTTCGGGCGAGCAGGGCTGAGTTCCGGGCCAGGTCGTAATGTCGCCGAGGCACCAACTGCGAGGCGCGAGTGAATCTTTGATACTACCGCCTTCATCAAAGAGTTGAGTTAAAGACACTCAAGGATTTATATGGCTAATCAAACACGCAACTTAGAGCGCGGTGGGGAAGAGTACAGGGAACAAGGACCCCGCACGTTGCCGATCCTGCCGGTGCGGGACACCGTCTTATTCCCTCACGCAGTACTGCCGCTGACGGTCGGACGGGAAAGTTCTGTTCACCTGATCAACTCCCTGGGTGAAGACAAAACGATCGTGGTGGTTGCGCAGCGCGAGGCTCGGGTGGATACACCCTCGCCAGCGGATTTGTTCACCATCGGGACTCTTGCCGTGGTCCACAAAGTTGTCAAGATGCCGAACCAGAGCCTTTTTGTGTTCGCAGAGGGCTTGGAGCGGGTAAGTATTAAGGACTACACGCAGCTTGCGCCCTTCATGCGGGGCACGGTCGAGACCATTCCTGACATCACTCCAGCCAAATCGGCTGAGGAAGAGGCTCTGCAGCGGAACGTATTGACACTGTTCCAGCAGATTGTCGCGGGATCGCCCACTCTGTCCGACGAGCTTTCGACAGTGGCGATGAACATTGAGGAACCGGGGCGGTTGGTGGACTTCGTGGGCTCGTCGTTGCCGTCCCTCGCAACGCCGGACAAGCAGGAAATTCTGGAGACCTCTGATATCCGCGCGCGGTTGGAGAAGATCAACCAGCATCTCGCGAAGGAACTTGAAGTTCAGCAACTCCGGAACAAGATTCAGTCTGAAGTGCAGGACCGCGTGCAGCAGACCCAACGCGAGTACTACCTGCGCGAGCAGATGAAGGCGATTCAGAAAGAGCTTGGCGAGCAGGACGAGACCACTCGCGACGTCGAAGACCTGAAGCAGAAGGTCGAAGCTGCCGGCATGCCGGAAGAAGTTAAGAAAGAAGCGCTTAAGGAGCTGGGGCGGCTTTCCAAGATGTCTCCTATGGCGGCTGACTACTCGGTAACTCGGAACTATATCGAGTGGCTTGCCGTGCTGCCGTGGGCGAAGTCGAGCGGTGGCGAAGTGGACATCAATAAAGCACGCGAGGTGCTGGAGGCGGACCACTACGATCTTGAGAAGGTTAAGGACCGCATTCTGGACTATCTGGCTGTTCGCAAGATGAAGCCCACCATGAAAGGGCCGATCCTGTGCTTTGTGGGACCTCCGGGCGTTGGCAAGACTTCGCTGGGGAAATCAATTGCGCGTGCCTTGGGGCGAAAGTTCGTCCGCATCTCCCTGGGTGGCGTACACGACGAGGCTGAGATTCGCGGTCACCGTCGTACTTACATCGGCGCGCTGCCGGGGCAGATTATCCAGGGAATTCGGCGGGCGGAGACCAACGACCCCGTTTTCATGCTGGACGAGATCGACAAGGTGGGACGGGATTTCCGGGGTGATCCGGGTTCGGCGCTGCTGGAAGCGCTCGATCCGGAGCAGAATTCGACTTTCCGGGATAACTACCTTGATGTTCCTTTTGATCTCTCGAAGGTGCTGTTCATTACGACAGCCAATATGCTGGACACGATCAGCGAACCGCTGCGTGACCGCATGGAAATCATCGAACTTCAGGGTTATACGGAGCCTGAAAAGCTGCACATCGCTCGGCAGTATCTCGTTCCGCGACAGGTTGAGGAGAACGGGATTACGAACGACGACATAGAGTTCTCGGATGAGGCCATAGGGTTCATCGTCAGGCATTACACCCGAGAAGCCGGTGTTCGTAATTTGGAGCGGAACATTGGAACGATTTGCCGCAAACAGGCGCGCCGAATGGCTGAAGGGAAGAAAGAGAAACTGGCAGTCACGCCTGAAGTCATTCAGCGCAGAGACATGCTGGGCGGAATGAAGATCCGGGTGGACACCGAAATCGCTGAACGCACGAAGCGCGCTGGTGTGGTTGTCGGGTTGGCATGGACGCCATCAGGTGGCGATATTCTCTTCGTGGAAGCGACCGGGATGAAGGGCAAAGGTGGGTTCACGATCACCGGCCAGATCCAGGACGTGATGCGTGAATCCATGCAGGCCGGATTGAGTTGGGTGCGGTCGAACGCGAAGCAACTGGGGATCAATGAGGAGTTCTTCGAGAAGCACGACCTCCATATTCACGTGCCGGCCGGCGCAATCCCGAAGGATGGTCCATCAGCCGGAGTCACGATCGTCACAGCGCTGGTGTCGTTGTTGACTGGCAAGCCGGTACGTCCACTGACCGCGATGACGGGAGAAATCACGCTCAGTGGTAACGTGTTGCCGATCGGTGGCGTGAAAGAGAAATTCCTTGCCGCCAAGCGCGCGGGTGTTCACGATGTGATCTTCCCGGCGGAAAACAAGATGAACGTCGAGGAAGACTTGACGCCCGAACAGCTCAACGGTGTGACACTGCACTACGTCAAGAGTATCGACGAAGTACTCAACATTGCGCTCCCGTCGAACGCGACTGAAGAGAAGCAGGACGCCGAGGAGCGCGAGGTGCTCACAGGCTCACCGGCGTAAGTGCTCGACGAAGTTACTACGAAGGCTGCCAACGTTGGCAGCCTTTCTACTTTGGTACTGACGCACGTTCCGGCTCTCGTGGGCTTGCAAAAAACCAGCATCTACACTAACGTGTATTGCCAATTGGGGAGTGGGTGATGGTCAGAGGGCTGAGGAGTGTGAATGCTCTACACAGATCCCGGCTCTGGTGCCCTGATTTGGCAGTTGCTGGTCGCGACTGGAATTGGTGCGGCGTACTACTTTCGGAGACTTCTGTTCTGGTTCGCGCGAAATAAGAAAGACTCTCAAAACCACTTATGATCGCGGTCTCGCCCATCTCGCTGCGCGATCCTGCGGGCCGAGTGGTTCGGATTGGCGACCGCATTTTGCGCGTCGTTCCCGCAAAAGGTGCTTCGAACCTTGAGGCACTCCTGCGATCGTCCACACTCGGGCGCTTTGTCGAGGCGGGGCAAATGTGCTCCTCACGTGTGCTCCCACCAGACGAGGCTTCGGCCATCTTCCCAAACGCTGAACAGGGCGCGACGGTTCTGGAGCACGATCGCGTTGAGTTCGTGTCCTACCCTTCGGAGTGGCCGGCCGAGATGTTGTTCTCGGCTGCCGAATTGACCCTTGATCTTTCGGAAGGGCTCTTGGACGAGGGGCGTGGCCTGAAGGATGCGACACCCTACAACGTGCTGTTTCGCGGCACGGTGCCGGTGTTCGTGGATGTCCTCTCGGTGGAGCCGCGTGATGCGCACGATCCTATCTGGCTGGCCTATGCCCAATTTGTCCGCACGATGCTTCTGCCATTACTGCTGTCTCGCCGGCTCCGTGTCCCGGTTGCGCAAACCTTCTGTGCCAATCCCGAGGGACTCGAGCCTGAACAGGCCTACCGAATGCTTTCCTGGCCGTTGAGGTTATGTGCACCGGAGCTTTCGTTAGTCACGTTACCGACATGGCTGGCTCCACGTCACGCACCTCATGCGTCGATCTACGCGCCAAAGCGGATGAGCGACCCAGATCGGGCTAACTTCACGTTGCGCCACACCTTCCGCGCACTGCGCCGCAAGTTACATGCCGTGCGGCCAATGGGATCTGTGTCTGCATGGTCGGGATACGCCACACAACCGCCAAGCTACACCGAAGAGCAGCAGCGTGCTAAGCAGTGCGAGGTCGACAGATTGCTGGCGCTGGCAAAACCTACTCGCATTCTGGACATCGGTTGCAACACCGGCGTGTACAGCGAGATCGCGTGCCGTCACGCTGCGAGAGTCGTTGCGATCGATGGAGACTGTGCAGTCGTCGGCGCTTTGTGTGAACTCGGCCGTCGAAAGGCTCTCAATGTCCTTCCGCTCGTTGTGGACATTGCGCGGCCGACTCCCGCCACCGGCTGGCGAAATCGCGAACACGTGTCGTTTCTTGAGCGAGCACGCGGTCAGTTTGATTGCGTGCTGATGCTGGCGCTGATCCACCATCTTTTGGTGACTTCTCGAATCCCCCTGGACGAGATTGTCGAGTTGGTCACCGAACTTACGACCGCGATGGCCATCGTCGAATACATCGATCGAAACGATCAGATGTTCCGCGCCCTCCTACGTGGGCGCGAAGCGTTGCACGTCGGCTATGACCGCAACGCGTTCGAGAGTGCTTTTGGCCGGCGATTCGTTCGCGAAAGCGTGTTCGAAATTCCTGGCAGCAAACGCGCCATTTACGCCTGGCGAAAAAGGTGAGTGCATGGATGACACGATCGAATCGCAGCCGGAAGGTCATCCGAATCGTCATATGATCGCGCACACGCCCATTCTCAAGCGCTTCCTCATCGCACTGTCACTTTCGAATCTTCTGTTTTGGCAAGGATGGGTCCGTCTTCTGGATGAAAGGCAGGTTTATTTTGATCCGGCATGGGCGACACACGGGTTAGTTGTCCTCGTAACGTTGACAGTCGGATTTGCTTTGCTTTTCGTTCTGGGTGTTACTGTCGCGGGCGCAAGCAGAAGGCCAGTGTGGCTTTCGATTGCAGACTGGGCCTTTCTCCTTGTGGTGCTCTATGCAGTAGTTCGAATGGGTACAGCAGTTTCTAGGGAAGCGGGTCGCTACTGGTTGATAAGCTGGTTCGTCACGGCAGTGGTCCTCTCTCTTGCACTGCCTGTAGCGTTCCTAAGGTGGCGTACTCGCATTAGGCAGATCTTAGTGACAGGGTTGCTGATTGCGTTTCCTTTCGTGCTCGTCACTTTTGGACGAACCTTTTTTGAGTTGTTCCTGGGGAACGACAGATTCCGAGATCGATCAACCGCCAAGCTGGTTTCGTCGCGTGCAGAAATACCACGTGTGGTCTGGATCGTCTTCGATGAACTGGATAACTCTGTCGCGTTCACTAATCGGCCGCCTGGGCTCATGTTGCCAGAATTCGATCGTTTGCGGCAGGAGTCGTTGTTTGCGTCCAACGCGCTACCGCCTGCAGACAGTACGTCTATGTCTCTGCCGGCACTCTTGTGTGGGAAGCCGGTTGCTGCCGCGCGCTTCCGAGAAGACGAGATGCTGATTCAGTTTGCGGGTACAGAGACATGGGTACCCTGGAGTGGTGAACAGAATGTCTTCACGCGAGCGCGCCGTTTAGGCGTCAATTCGGCCCTTGTCGGTTGGTATCACCCGTATTGTCGCGTGATTGCGGGCACCTTGAATGCGTGTGTCTGGGATGGGAGTCCTTATGAAGAAATCTTTCAGGCAGCGCCGTACAGGCAGTTCTATAGGTTTGCAGCCGGGGAAATTCGTGATGTGCTCGGGCGCTCGACTACAGAGTCGTTGTCTCATCAGGTGCCACTCTTCCGTGACCAACACTCATTCCTTGCAGAACACGCGAAGAAGCTGGTCGCAGATCGATCTTACGGCCTTGTGTTTGTGCACTTTTCGATTCCGCACCCGCCGGCGATCTATGATGTGCGACAGGGGATGCGTGCGACCGGCCAGCCAGGCTATCTAGACAATCTCGAGACGGCGGACCGAACCCTTGGAGAACTGCGCAGGGCGATGGAGGATGCCGGTACATGGGACAAGAGCGTGCTGCTGATAACGTCCGACCATTGGTGGCGTCCCTCAATCTGGCGAAACACGGCTCTCTGGACCGATGAAGATGAGGCACTATTTTCTGCCGGAAGACTGGACAACACAGTACCGTTCATCTTGAGATTGCCCGGTCAAAGCAAACCAGTGCACTACGAAGAGCGTTTCGCTACGGTGATTGCTTCCGATCTGCTTACGGCTATCCTGAAGGGAGAAGTCAACGATCTCAAAGCTGCTGCGACATGGATTGCTGCAGCGAATTCGAAGGTGGATCAGACGATATACACAGAAGCCGCAGGAATACAGCCCTAAGTGCCTCAAGACACAATTCAAACGGATGTACCGTGCCGGTGCGGTATTCTAGCTATATGCGTGTAGAAGTACTGTTATTCGGCATGCTGAAGGATTTCGTAGGCGCTTCGTCCGAAACACTGGAGTTGCCCGAGGGTTCAACCGTGAGGGATTTGCTAACGACGTATCGTGAGCGGGTTGCGCGGTTTGGTGCTTACGAGAAGTCGCTGGCTGTCTCGGTTAACCAGGAGTATGCCCGTCCGGATCGGCGTCTCAGCGATGGTGACGAGGTCGGTTTCCTGCCGCCGGTCAGCGGTGGAGTCGAGGAGGCGGTTAAGCCCGTGCAGGGAAGAGTCGCGCTCGTGCGGGAACGGATCGACTCGGAGGAACTCGTCAGCTCGATCAAACAGCCTCAAGATGGGGCTGTCGTTGTGTTCGACGGTGTCGTCAGGGACAACAGTCGCGGGCGCAGGACTCTGTATCTCGATTACGAAGCTTACGAGGACATGGCACGGAAAGAACTCGAAAGCCTCACGTCGCAAGCTCTGACGCGCTTCGCGATCCGAGACGTCTCGATCGTTCACAGGCTCGGGCGGATTGAGATTGGCGAAAGCAGCGTGCTTATTGTAGTTGCGTCGGCACATCGAGCCGCGGCTTTCGACGCATGTCGTTGGCTTATCGACACCCTCAAAAAGACGGTGCCGATTTGGAAGAAAGAGTACTTTGAAGACGGGGCGGTTTGGGCGGATGGAGAGCCGTTCCCCAGTGAAATTGCAGCAGACGTGCAACGCTAGATCGAATTTGGAAAGCGCTCCCTTGAACAGACTCATGAGGTCATTTGGGGTCCTACTGCTGTGCTGCGTAATGCCCTGGATTCCGCAGGCTCAAACCGCACCCCCGAACGATGCCCGTGCGACGGCCGGTTCCTCCGATGCAAGGAGCGTGACGCCACCCGCTCCACAGCAGGACGATCCCGCCATTACTTTGAAGGTGGACGTCAAACTGGTGAACGTTTTCGTCAGCGTTCAGGATCAGAACGGCGCCCCTGTGTCCAGCCTGAAAAAAGAGGACTTCGAACTCTTAGAGGATGGGAATTCTCAGAAGATTGCGGTGTTTGACCGTGAGTCGGAATTGCCGCTATCGATCGTGATTGCGGTTGATGCCAGCCTGAGCACAAAAAAAGAGCTTAAGCTGGAGTTAGAGTCAGCTCGACGCTTTGCACACTCCATTCTGCGCCCGATTGACGCACTGTCGCTTTATCAATTCAGCGAGGTGGTGGACGAAGTTGTTCCGTTCACGTCGGATCTGCGTCGTATCGATCGAGGCATTGACCGCGTCAGGGTTGGCGCTGCGACTGCGTTGTACGACGCGCTCTATCTTGGAGCGGAAGCCCTCGAAAGAAGGCAGGGGCGCAAGGTGATGGTGGTCATCACTGATGGAGGCGACACCATCAGCAGCGTGAACTACCACGAGGCGGTTCGTGCAGCCCAACAGGCGGAAGCTATCGTTTACAGCATCATCGTTGTGCCCGTCCTTGCGGATGCCGGGCGAGACGTTGGCGGGGAACACGCGCTGACGGAACTATCGCGAGAAACAGGCGGCAAGCACTATTACGCCACCTCGATGGATATGCTTGATCGGGCTTTTCGCCAGATCAGTGACGAGCTAAGGACGCAATACCTGCTGGCGTACTATCCTTCGCGAAGGCTTGCTGATTCCGATTTCCGGCGTATTGAGGTGAAGGTTGTCGCTCCAGAGAAAGACAAACTGAAAGCGCGCCACCGGGCAGGGTATTACACCAGCAAAATGCGTTAACACAGGCTGATTACACAGCGCATTGGGAGCAGCGATTAGGAACAGATACTCGGGACAGAGCAATGCTGCTAGAATGGCGGCATGGCATCTCGTACAACAGGACTGTCACAGGCGTTCAAAAAGGGCGGGAAGACGCCTCCCCCGGAAGATACGTTTGAAGAGGCGGCTTATCTGAAGTTGCTGGGCGAGAAACAGCGGCCAGTCGCGATCAAACTCGTGCACGGCGAAGTCGTCCGCGGCTGGATCGAATATTACGATCGAAACATGATTCGCCTGACTCGCGACAGTGCTCCTAACTTGTTCATCTTCAAGCACGAGATTATGTACATCGCCGAGGAGCAGGGCGGGCCGCGGCGTCCGCGGAACGAGAATCGGTAGACGAAGCCGTTTGGTCAGCAATCACAGTCTCGCTGGCCGTCGCGGAAAAGTACCGGTGGACGCTGCTGCCATCGAATTCAGTAGATTCGCAAGAGCCAATCATGACAACAAAGCAGGAATTTGTGCCGGCGATGAGCGAGATCGCTCGGGAAGCCGGTGCGCTGCTCATGCCTTACTTTCAGCGGCGTATTGGATTTGAGTACAAAGGCGATGTGGACCTTGTTACGGAAGCAGATCGGGCGTCCGAAACTTTGATCGTGAGCCGCATTCGGGCTCAGTTCCCGAGTCACGACATCATGGGGGAGGAGGGCTCCCGCCGAGACTCTGGAAGTGACTACAAGTGGTACGTCGATCCCCTGGACGGCACTACCAACTTCGCGCACGGTTTTCCGGTATTTTGCGTTTCTCTCGGTCTGGAGTTTAGGAGCAGCTTGATCGCAGGAGTGTTGTACGATCCCACACGGGATGAGCTTTTTGCGGCTGAGCAGGGAAGTGGCGCCTATCTGAACGATGAGCGCATACACGTCTCGAAAACGGAGAAGCTTGGCGAGTCGTTGCTTGCTACGGGCTTCCCGAGCCACAAGCGTAACAAGAACCCGAATATCTACTTCTATCACACGATCACGTTGCGCTCGCACGGAGTGCGACGGGCCGGTTCGGCCGCACTGGATCTTGCCAACGTTGCGGCAGGCCGCGTGGACGGCTTCTGGGAGTTCAACCTCAATCCTTGGGATACGGCGGCTGGGGTTGTGCTTGTGCGCGAGGCCGGGGGGATTGTAACTCGCATGGACGGATCTCCGTTCCGTCTTGACAGCCGTGAGACGCTCGCTACGAACGGCATCATTCACCAACAGCTCATGGACACCATGGCAGACATTTTCGAGGGGCGCGGGCTTGAACCGCCCCCAAGCCCGGTGGAATACGCCAAGCGCAGGAACTAATGGCGCTTACAAAGTTGCCGAGTTGGAGCGGACCGACCGGCCCGCTTCTTTCCTGTTCTTCTCTCTTCCATGTCGCTGATCCTCTGAGGCGCATCTAAAGATCGGTTTGGTCTGTTCTGAGTTCCGCGGCGAACCTGCGCCGCGTCGCAACTGAGGATCCCCGATGAATTCGCTTCTGGAACGCACAATCGAAAAGCGTCCGACTATGGTTCTTCTGCAAGGACGCATTCTGTTTCTCACCGAAGATCCGGAACTTATCAAGCGCCAGCTTGCGGGAGAAGACTTGCCGTGGGACACGGAGCACCCGGGAAACAATCCGAAACTGCGCGACGACATTTCGACTGACGAGATCACCCCAGCTCACATTTGTTTTTTCTTCGATGAAACCTTGGGCGAGTTCCCTTACACCGGACTGAAGTGTGGGTCGGAACTGCCAATCCAGCGTGGCGAGGTGAAAAAGGGTGGGTTCGTAGCGGCTGTGAGCGGAAAGCGTAGGGGCAAGGGATCGAGCCGTGAACAGTCGCCCTACGCAGAACGCTGCGCCGGTATCAAACTGGTCATTGCCGAGAATATCGAGCGCATTTACAAGCAAAACTGCCAGAATCTGGGCGTGTTGACCTCCACGAATTTCAGTCTGATCGACAGGATTCGAAACGGTGAAGAGATCCAGTTAGGCGAGTTCACGCGCGGCGAAGATGAGATTACTCGGGAGATCATCGAGTACGGCGGTCTGTTCGAGTTCAACGTCGCACGCCTGCAAAAGAAAGTATCGGTCCCGGCGGTAAAGACGTCGCCGCGGCCCATGACGGTGGCGGAAAAGATCTTTGCGTCACACATGATCGACGAGAGCAACGGCGTCGGTGTGCCCGCCGTTAAGCCTGGGGACGCCGGATTTGCGCGCACGGACCTGCGTTTCAGCCACGAGTACGTTACGCCCATGGCAGCGATCTTTTTCGAACATTTCGTGGGCAAGGATGCTCCCGTCAATGACGCCACATCGATCCTTTTCTTTCGCGATCATCTTACGTTCCTGGATGAAGTCTTATCGGAGCAGAAGCGAAAGATGGGGCTGCTGGACCTGGCGACTCAACTCAAACTGAAACAGGAAGATTTCGCCCACTCGCGGGGCATTCGGCTCCACGGGGACTTAAAGGACCGCAAGGGTTCGCAAGGCATCTGTCATTCGATCGTGCTGGAAAGCTATGCTCTGCCGGGGCAGTTGATTATCGGTTCAGATTCGCATACGCCGCACTCAGGCGCCATTGGCGCGGTAGCGTTCGGCATCGGTACGACAGACGTTTTCAACTCCTGGCTGACCAAAGATGTGCGGGTGAAAGTGCCAGAGTCGGTAAAGGTTATCGTTCACGGAAAGCGTCGGCCGAATGTGACCGCCAAAGACTTCATTCTCCAGATCCTCGCGATGGATTACGTTCGCAGCGGCAAGGCGTTGGCCAAGGTGATTGAGTATGCGGGCGAAGCCATTGAAGAGTTAAGCGTGGATGAACGTGCCACCATGACAAACATGGCGGCGGAGATTGGTGGGTTCACGGGCATTGTGGCACCGGATCAGAAGGTGGTCGACTTCCTGGTGGAGCGGCGTGGAATGGATCGAATTCGGGCCAACAAGTTCATCGAGGGGCTCACGAGCGATCCGGATGCCGAGTACTCGCAAGTCATTGAACTCGATGCGAACGACATTTATCCGATGCTGGCTACGCCGGGCGATCCCGGTAACGGCAAATTCGTTCGCGACCTGAATACGCCTGTGCCCGTGGACATCGCATACGGAGGAACTTGTACCGCTGGCAAAAAAGAGGACATGGATATGTACGCGCGCGTGCTCGCAGAGGGTCTGGCACAAGGAAGACAGATCGCTAAGTCCTGCAAGTTCTACATCCAGTTCGGGTCGCAAGACACTCGCGAATACTGCGTGCAGAAGGGGTACTTGGACATCTTCCGGAAGGCAGGCGCGGAAATCATCGAGCCGAGTTGCGGAGCATGCATCAATGCGGGACCGGGAGTGTCCACCAGCTCTGAACAAGTCGTCATAAGTGCTCAGAACCGGAATTTTCCGGGCAGAAGCGGGCCTGGCCAGATGTATTTGGCAAGTCCGCTCACGGTTGCCGCCAGTGCTGTCGCTGGCTACATCTGTGAGTACGAACCGGTTGATGTCGAGGCAGTAGCATGAGAACTGAATTGGCGATACGGTAAAGAACCATAGTACTGGCGGCGTGCGGCGATGAATGAGGCTGGCGATAGTCTCGGGAATCATTAAAGGAGGAGGCCGCCCATGTCAGCTTTGCAGCAACCGTTCAAGCAACCGATTGAGAGAAAGAGCTTCGCCAATCCTGAGGAAAGCCGTTCGTTCCTGCTGGGCAAGGTTGATGTAGTCACGCTGGGCGGGGTCACATTTGGTCGCGCCGTACTGGATCCTGGATGGAGGTGGTCCACATCGGTGAAGCCGATTGCAAAGACCCAAACTTGCGAGGCACCACACCTTCAGTACCACGTCTCAGGAACACTACACGTAGTCATGGACGATGGTACGGAAGTCGAGTTCGGGCCTGGAGATGTCGGCTTGATCCCGCCTGGGCACGACGCATGGGTCGTCGGAAACGAACCTGTGGTTATAGTGGATATCTCGGGAATGGCGAACTACGCCAGGCCGTGAAGGATGTAGAAGGCAGTGAAAGGTGCCGGGCGGGTGCGGCGCAAGCTACGTTCGTCCGGTATGATTATTGCTAAAATGACTGCTGAAGGGCTGTATCCCGACGCACCTACAAGGGAGTGACTGATGGCATACGTGATTGCAGAACCGTGTATTAACACAAAGGACACGGCATGTGTGGATGCGTGCCCAGTGGACTGCATCCACCCGAAGAAAGACGAAGAAGCTTTCGCGACTCAGGAGATGCTGTACATCGATCCCGTCGAGTGTATCGATTGCGGGGCTTGCGTACCCGTGTGCCCGGTGTCGGCTATCTTCGCGCTCGATGACTTGCCGGAGAAGTGGAAGGAGTATACCGAGCGAAACGCGGCGTATTTCGGCCGAACCACGGCGTAGCAGAGAGACAGAGCTTTGCAGGCGCGCGCCCATGGTGCGCGCCTTCGCTATTTCGGCGACAAAACGGGAAGTGCCACTTGCTGATCAGGCGGATTTGCTCTGAACTCAGCTAAAAATCGCATGTAACCTTCCCAATTCTGAACTGCTCACGTTAAAATTAGTGTTTAGCTTTCATGGAGTTGTGTGCGCTGAGTGCATCCGGGCGAGTTAAGGTCTGGTCGTATGCATCTTTCGTGCTGAAACCTGAGGACCGATGGCCCTGAAACAGTCCGAGGCGATCGTGCTTCGCAGTTATCCGCTGCACGAGGCAGACTTGCTGGTGACTTTTTTCACCAGGGCTGAAGGCAAGGTCAAAGGCGTAGCGAAATCAGCGAAGAAATCGCGCAAGCGGTTTGGCGGGGCCTTGGAACCGCTCACGGTTGTCCGAGTGTATTACGACGACCGCGAGGGCAAGGAACTGGCGCGGATCGATTCCTGCGACGTTCTGGCTTCTCCTCTGACGAGTGCCGTCGACTATCCCCGAGCTGTGGGATTAGGACATGTAGCGGAACTGTTAGATGAGTTGTTGCCCGACCGCGAAGCTAATGATGCGATGTTCCGACTGTCGCTTGCGGTGCTTGCGCATCTGCAAGGCGGAGCTATCTGGATGCCGCTCACGTACTTCGATCTGTGGACGGTTCGGCTGGTTGGGTTTCTGCCGGAACTCACGGAATGCGTGGTATGCGGGATGGCGCTGGACGGTAAGCGAGCGTTTTATCATGCTCTGGCGGACGGTCTGATGTGCGAGGATGACAAGCGGCTGGCCTCGTCCGAGTTGACGGCTGAGTCGAGGCGTACGGCGCTGGAGATGTATCGATCTCCGCTCGATCGGTTTGAGGGCGAAGATTGGCCCAAGCAGCGGGCCGCGGACTTGCGAAAGTTCCTGTTGCAGATCATTGAGCGGCATCTTGAGAAGAAAATCGTGACCGCAACGATGCTGGACAGGTTATGAAGGAAGGCGCTGTTGGCTGTTTCGCTCTGGCGTTGGTTTGTGCGACAAAACGAAGGCGGTTAAGACCGGCTTGAAGTCGATGCTAGAGAACAATGACCAAGAGCTAAAGACTATTCAAGAGACGTTAGTGAACGAGAATTCGAACATTTCGCTGACCTTCCAGGAACTCATCCTTCGGCTCTCCAACTTCTGGGCTGAGCGTGGGTGCGTGCTACAACAACCGCAAGATGTAGAAGTCGGCGCCGGAACCATGGCTCCTGAGACCTTTCTGCGCGTGCTGGGGCCGCGCGAGTACAGGGTGGCTTATACTCAGCCGTCACGGCGTCCGGCAGACGGACGTTATGGCGAGAACCCAAACCGACTTTATAAGCACACCCAAATGCAGGTCATCTTGAAACCCCCGCCGGAGAATATTCAGGAACTCTACCTCGAATCGCTGAAGGCGATCGGCATTGATCTGCGCCAGCACGATATTAAGTTTGAGGAAGATAACTGGGAGTCGCCAACACTGGGCGCCTGGGGCATTGGTTGGCAGGTAATGCTGGACGGACTGGAAATTACTCAGTTCACCTATTTCCAGCAGTGCGGCGGCGTGGATCTGGATCCGATCTCGGTCGAATTGACGTATGGTCTGGAGCGAATCGCGGCATTCCTTCAGGACGTAGATTCCATTTACGACATTGTTTGGGCACGTGATCCGAAAGACCCGAACAAGGTCATGACTTACGGGGACGTGCGGCTTGCGGATGAGTTGCAGTTCTCGGTCTACAACTTCGAGACGGCCGATGTCGAGAAGCTTTGGCAGCACCTCAATCTGTATGAGTCAGAATGCCAGACCCTCGTTGACCGGTACAACGACCTGTTAAAAGATGGGCGGCAGAAAGGCGCCGATGTGGCGGCAATCACGGCCGAGAAACGGCGTTTCCCTCTGCTTCCAGCGTTCGACCTTTGCCTGCACTGCTCACACCTGTTCAACATTTTGGACGCCCGAGGGGCGATTTCTGTCACGGAACGCGTGGGTGTGATCGCCAGGATACGAACGCTTGCGGTCGGTGTTGCGAAGGCTTGGGTGGATCAACAGCAACTTCCGCGCGAGACCGGTCCGGCACCTGCGGCGGGAGCCACGGCGAATTAAGCGGTGAACTGAAAAGTATGTTCCTCGACTTCGCTGTTAAAAGCGGCTCAGCTCGGGACCACAGGCTTACGAAAGTTCGGTAACAAACGAGAGAAATGCCAGACTTTTTACTGGAAATTGGAACTGAAGAAATACCGGCGCGCATGATCGACGGCGCGCGCGAAGAACTCGTAAAGCGAGTAAGCGACCTGCTCGTGCGCGAACGTCTCGTTGATGGCAACGGAAGCTCGCCTGCGGTCGAGGGTACCTCGACGCCGCGGCGCATTGCAGTAGTCGCGCGGGATATAGCGCCAGCACAGGCGGATGTCAGTGAGCAGGTACTTGGCCCGTCGTTAAGGGTTGCGTTCAAAGACGGCCAGCCGACGCCCGCTGCGCATGCTTTCGCGAAGAAGGTCAACGTCCCCCTGAATGAGATCGAGAAGGTCTCAACCCCCAAGGGCGAGTACGTTGCAGCGACCGTGGCCAGGAAGGGCCGGAACGCAACTGAGATATTGGCTGAGGCCCTGCCGAAAGAAATCGCCGGGCTTTACTGGGCCAAGAACATGTATTGGCGGACAGGGAAGCCAGAGCGGTTCGTGCGTCCGGTGCGCTGGATGGTGGCGCTGCTGGGTAGCGAGATCATTCCGGTGGAGTTCGGTGGGATTCTCGCAGGAGCGGAGTCGCGGGGGCACCGAATTCTCTCAGGTGCCGATGTACGGATTGAACGACCTGACAATTATCGAGAGACGTTGGCCACCGCCCGCGTGCTCGATCAGGCACGACGTGAACACGTGGTCCGAAAAGCGCTAGACGCGGCCACTCGTCAGATACCGGGAGCACGGTGGCGTGAAGACAAAGAGCTGCTGCACACCGTCGTAAACCTCACTGAGTTTCCTTCGGTCATTCTGGGCAATTTCGAGCGTGAGTATCTGACGCTGCCGGAAGAAGTGTTGGTCACGGTTATGCGCGACCACCAGAAGTACTTCGCCGTCGAAGACGCATCCGGAAAGTTGGCGCCGCATTTCCTAGCTGTGCTGAACACAGACGGCGATCCAAATGGAATCATCCGGCACGGGCATGAACGTGTGCTGCGGGCGAGATTCAACGATGCCCGATTCTTCTGGAATACGGACCAGAAGATGCCGCTGAAGCAGCGCGTCGAAATGCTCAAAGCGGTCACGTTCCAGAAGGACCTTGGCAGCTACTATGAAAAGGCGGCTCGAATTGCCCCCTTAGCAGTCAAGATCGCCGATGCATTAGAAGATGCGGGCGTGGTCGTGGACTGCACTGCCGCGGACGAAGCCGCATGGCTGGCGAAAACGGATCTCACGACAGAGTTGGTTAAAGAATTTACGGAGTTACAGGGTGTTGTCGGCGGCTTGTACGCCAAGGCTCAGGGATTGAGCCACAAGATCGCAGACGCTATTTACGATCAGTACAAGCCCGCCTCGATGGAAGATGCGGTTCCGACGACGATCGAAGGCGCGGTGCTCGCAGTTGCGGACAAGGCCGATACCATCGCGGGGATGTTTGGTCTCGGCAACGTGCCTAGCGGATCAAAGGATCCGTTCGCGCTTCGTAGACAAGCGAACGGAATCGTCAAGACCATCGCCGAGCACAATCTGCCCTTAAACTTGAGCCTGCTATTCCAGTGGGCGCGCGAAGGCTACGCAGGTTCCGAGGTCGAACGAAAATTCGCCGCGAAGCAGGAGTATGTTGCTTCGATCGAGACTTTCTTCCGTGAACGGCTCGAGTTCTACCTTCGCGACGTGCATGGTTTCGCGTATGACGTGGTCAATGCGGTGCTTGTAGCCGGCAGGGACGACGTAGTCGACGCTGTTGAGCGCGCTAAGGCTGTCGCGGCAGTCCGCAATTCGGAAGACTTCGCGTCGATTTCAGTCGCGTTCAAGCGCATGAAGAACATATTGCGACAGGCGCGTGAAACGGGAAAATGGACCGAAGTGCAACAGGTTTCGGCGTCAGTCCGAGTGATCCACGAATCGGACGATCCGGCTGAACGAGAGCTGGCGAAGCAGGCTGCAACGACGGCCGACCTTGTCAAAAAGCTGCGAGCCGAAAAGCAGTACGCACAGGCGCTGACCGATATCTCAAGGCTTCGCCCGGTTGTCGATACATTCTTCGACAAAGTGATGGTCATGGTCGAAGATGAGCAGATAAGGTCGAACCGGCTTGCGTTGTTGCAGATGCTGGTAGATGAGTTCAGCACGATCGCGGATTTCTCCGAGATCGTGACGGAGAAGTAACAAGGACGGACGAATTCGTCTGATAAGTTTTGAAGTACGCAGTGAGTCGTGCTTTTGGCTGTTGGCCGTTGGCTCTTGAATGAGTTGCCGGCACGAGGACGTCACGCAAGAGCCAAAGGCTTTTAGCCGACAGCGGTCATATCGTGACCTGCGGCATGGTCACGCGTTGTAGGCACTTATAAGCGATTTGAAACCAAGTTCTTTTTAAAGGACGGTCTGATGAGCACACCTCAAACACAAGCAGAAGCGGTCAAATACGTGTATTTCTTCGGCGGTGGTTCGGCCGAAGGACACGGGAAAATGAAGGACGTGCTGGGCGGCAAGGGCGCCGGCCTCGCAGAAATGACGAACGCCGGTTTGCCGGTACCTCCGGGATTCACGATCCAGACGGAAGCCTGCCGCGAGTACATGAAGTCCGGCAAGGTGAACGGCAACGTTCAGCGCCAGATGGAAGAAGCGCTGCGCCGCCTGGAGCAGTTGCAGGGGCAGAAACTGGGCGGGGGCGACAACCCCCTGCTGGTGTCGGTCCGTTCGGGCGCGAAGTTCTCGATGCCCGGCATGATGGACACGATCCTGAACCTCGGCCTTAACGACAAGAGCGTGGAAGCGCTGGCCGCGAAGTCGGGAAATCCGCGTTTCGCATACGACAGCTATCGCCGCCTGATCCAGATGTTCGGCAACGTCGTGCTCGAGATCCCGAAGCACGCATTTGACGAAGTGTTCGACGCCAAGAAGAAGCAGAAAAAGGCGAAGCTCGACACCGATCTCGACGCGAAGGCATTGCAGGAAGTTATCGCCGAGTACAAGAAGGTTGTGAAGAAGATCGCCAAGATCGACTTCCCGCAGGACCCGCTGAAGCAGCTCGAAATGGCGCGTGACGCCGTGTTCAAGAGCTGGAACAACGCGCGTGCGCAGCACTACCGTCGCATCAACAACATTGACGACATGCTCGGCACGGCCGTGAACGTTCAGGCTATGGTGTTCGGTAACCTTGGCGAGGATAGCGGCACAGGCGTGGGCTTCACCCGCAATCCCGCAACGGGCGCCAATGAGTTCTACGGCGAGTTCCTGATGAATGCGCAAGGCGAAGACGTGGTGGCCGGCATCCGCACGCCGATCCATATCTCGGAGTTGAAGAAGGTTGACGAGAACGCCTACAACCAGCTCCGCGAGATCACCACGCGCCTTGAGAAGCACTACAAGGACATGCAGGACTTCGAGTTCACCATTCAGAACGGCAAGCTCTACATGCTGCAGACCCGTAACGGCAAGCGTACTGGTCTGGCTGCCGTGCGCGTTGCGCTGCAGATGGTTGACGAAGGCCTGATCACGAAGGAAGAGGCGATCTTCCGCGTCGAACCCAACCAGCTTTATGACTTCCTGGTTCCGCGCCTGGATGAAAAGGGCGTTAAGGTGGAAGAGCTGACCAAGGGCCTTCCGGCCTCGCCGGGCGCTGCCGTGGGTCAGATCGTGTTCAGCGCAGAAGACGCCGTGAAGGCCGTCCACAAGAACAAGGATGCACACATCATTCTGGTCCGTGCGGAAACCACGCCTGAAGACATTCAGGGCATGGAAGTCGCCAAAGGCATTCTGACGTCGCGTGGCGGCATGACGTCGCACGCCGCAGTCGTGACCCGCGGCATGGGCAAGTGCTGCGTCGCCGGCGCCGGCGAAATCACGGTCGATGAAAAGACCAAGACCATGAAGGTGAAGGGCCAGACGTTCAAGGAAGGCGATTGGCTCTCGCTCGACGGCACCAGTGGCCGCGTACTCAAGGGCAAGCTGAACACCCTGGCCGCGAACCCGAATGATGCCGAACTGGTGAAGTTCATGAAGTGGGCGGAAGAGTTCCGCAAGATGGGTGTTCGCGCCAATGCGGATATTCCTCGTGACGCGATCCAAGCCCGTGCGTTCGGAGCCGAAGGCATCGGCCTGTGCCGCACCGAGCACATGTTCTTCGCAGAAGACCGCATTCCGCACATGCGCGCCATGATTCTGGCCCGCGACGAAAAGAACCGCCGCGCCGCCCTGAAGAAGCTCCTGCCAATGCAGCGCAAGGACTTCGAAGGCATCTTCAAGGCGATGGACGGACTGCCGGTTACGGTCCGCCTGATCGATCCTCCATTGCACGAGTTCCTACCGAGCCGTGAAGAGCTGATGGTCGAAATTGGCGTTCTGGAAGCCACCAAGCCGCGTTCGCCGAAGCTTAAGGAACTCAAGACCCTGCTGGAGCGTGTGAACGAACTTCACGAACTCAACCCGATGCTCGGCCACCGTGGCTGCCGTCTTGGTATCACCTATCCGGAGATCACCGAAATGCAGGCGCGCGCCATCATCGAAGCGGCTTGCAACATGACCGCGAAGGGCGTGAAGGCGAAGCCGGAAATTATGATCCCGCTGACGCACGGCATCAAGGAAATGGCGAACCAGGCAGCGATCGTCCGCCGCGTGGCCGAAGAGGTCTTCGCGGAGAAGGAAATGAAGGTCGAGTACCTGGTCGGCACCATGATCGAGTTGCCGCGCGCGGCGCTGGTCGCCGATGAGATCGCCAAGGAAGCCGAGTTCTTCAGCTTCGGCACCAACGACCTCACTCAGACGACGTTCGGCTTCTCGCGCGATGACATCAACAAGTTCCTCCCGACGTACCTCGGCGAAGGCCTGCTGAAGCAGGATCCGTTCGCGGTGCTCGACCAGGAAGGCGTTGGTCAGCTCGTGGAGATGGGCGTCGAAAAGGGCCGTAAGACCCGCTCGAACCTCAAGGTCGGCATCTGCGGCGAACACGGCGGCGAACCGCAGTCGGTCGAGTTCTGCTACAGGACTGGCATGAACTACGTTTCGTGCTCGCCGTACCGCGTGCTAACCGCTCGCTTGGCCGCAGCTCAGGCTGCCGCTCGCGAACAGCTCGGCATGGAAGGTGGCGCAACGAAGTAGCTGTTGCAGCCGTTGTCTCCAAGAAAGGGACAGCCCGGCCAACCATGCTCGGGCTGTTCCTTTTTGCTCGAAACCAGCCCCCGAACAGGGAAGGGCATGGTTCGTGACAGCGGTCACTGCCGGGGGGTTACCGTGCTTCGAGGGTGCACGAGAGTCTATCGAGGATGCAGCACCACGAAATCGTCCTTGCATTTCGGCTGTATAGAGGTAGAATCCAGCACCCCGGGTCATTGTGGGGAACCGGGTTCATGGCACGTTCACCTGATCTCGTGAGGGTGCTTCTATGTCTGGCGACTTACGTAGCTTTATCTCTCTAAGAATGTCCGAGGCGGTGTTCTGCGCTGATTGCGAAATGATCAGCAACAGCACAAGCATATGCAGGTGCTGCGGGAGCAGTGCGCTGCTCAACATATCTCAACTGCTTGGAGGTTCGCTGAAGAACGTGCAACGGGCCGTTCTCTTGGTGTGGCCAGAGGCGCCACAACGCCGTGCCGTTGCCGACTGGCCGGAATCCGAGACGGAAGAACTCGCGGCCTGATGCTGACATTTTGCGAACCGTCCGGAACGCACGCCCCAAGCCTCATCTTGAGCAGCTGAAAATGCGCGCCGGCAGTATGTTCAGCAATTCAAACTCCTGCCGTACTTCGCCGAAAACCTGGCGGAGGTGCGGAACAACTGCGCCTGTGAACTGATACACGATAAAACTGCCGCCGGGCCGCAGAACGTCGCGAGACCGTCGAAGAACTGCTTCGCGCACATCCAGCGGCATCGTGCTGTACGGAATTCCGGAAATAATGCAATCGGCTGCAGGTAGATCCAGCCGCTCCAAAATGGCGCTTACTTCTACTGCGGATCCGTGCACGACCGTCAGCCGCGGATCCTTGAAAGCCTGGCGCAAGTAAAGCGCGAATTCCCGGCTGGCTTCGATGGCTACGAGGCGAGCGTCGGGCGAGAGCCGACGGAGTACTTCCGACGTGAACGTGCCCACGCCTGGTCCGTATTCAACGAAGGTACGCACGCCCTTCCAATCAACTTGGGATAGAACATGGTCTGTGAGATAACGCGAACTGGGAAGAACGGAACCCAGCATAACGGGATGTTTCAGAAAGGTGCGTGCAAACAGCAAGCTGGATCGAAGCCTTGCAACCATCGTGAGACGTACTCCAAGGTTAGTTTTAGGAACCCACTATTGGATGCAAAGGGCCGGATAGTCGCAGACGTATTTACGAGGCCGCCATCAGTGAACCTTTTGGAGACGTTCGACCAGTTTTTGCGCGAGGCTCTCGTCGGACTCAGACCAAAGAACCCGACCAGTAACTCCACAATTCTTCTCAACCGCGGTCGTGAATGAAACCAGCTTCTGGACGTTCGCTTTGATCCGGTTTTCTGCGATCGGGGTCAATTCCATCTCCTCGTAAAGGAACGGAGTATCCAACCCAAAATCCACCTGGATGTGGCCGGCTTGACGGAACGCGCCATCCTCAAATTCGGCGCCGTGGACCAGCAACCTCACGGGTTGAGGAGCTAGGACTATGTCATCGGTGTCTTCGGACAAGGTCCAAAGGTCCCAGAAAGTTTCGAACGAGTAGGCGTAATCCGAATGTAGAAATTCGGCGGCGATAGCGATGGCCTGGTCAGGATCCAGTCCTGGGCGAAAACGTCTCTCTAAAACAGTCGGCTCGCTCCACGAGACCGGATGAATTGCCACGTAAGATATGCCGGGTCTCTGAGCGGAAAAAGGGAATTGACGCAGGACGGAGAGTGCGCGCGGCATCATCTCCGTCGTTGTGAAACTCGGGAACCAGAGGCTCAAATAAAGTGGATCAGCCATGAGTGTTAGTTAGTGTCCTGACAAGAACAGGCGTTGCCTGGCGTTCGAAAAGCAGGATACTTGTCTAGCGCTGATAATGCAAAAAAGGCTAGCGTGTTGAAGCTAGAGGCATTCAATGAGCTGTGCCCGTCCATGGCAGCCTCTGAGCAGGTGTCGTGGAAAGAGTTCTGTTATCGTATTTGTATAGGTGCAAGCAAGACTTTGTATAAGTGCAACGCAAGACGTAGCGCAGCAAACCTTTGACACTGTGTGAGGCTGGCTGTTACTATCTTTCTTCGCGGAACACATCAGTTTTGCAACAAAAACCTGCCTTTCGATAGCGTCCCCGTCGTCTAGCCCGGCCTAGGACACCGCCCTTTCACGGCGATAACACGGGTTCGAATCCCGTCGGGGACGCCAACTTCTAGGACCTTACCTGTAAGCCTTTCGCTGGAAGCTAGTTCGCAATCTAGGAACACACCGTCGCGCGAGATGGCCGTATAGTGGCACGAGTTCGCGACGAACAACTCCCAGCATGCCTGCAGCGCGATGCGGAATGGCACGTCTATCAAAACGCCCCCGAGTTATTGTCCATCGGCTTTAGAATTCGCTTGGGAAAGGCTTGCAAGTGCCCGCTGGGGTGATTTGCCTTCTACCGTGCAGCAATTCCTAGGCTAATGCCCTGTCGACGTGGAGCTTCGCGATACCCTCGATATACCAGCATTGCGACAATGCCATACGCAACCAGACCCAGAAGGTTTAGGCTATTCATGCCAAGCGCGGTTGAGGCGTATTCGAGAACACCGCCGACCATTCCGCCGAAGAGGTTCCATCCGAGCGCGTGGCTTGGCGAGGCCGATTCTTGGAAAAGGCGGGCGTAGAGAACGGCTGCAAACAAAACTGGAACGGCCAGAGCAAGAGTGATCAGAACGACGTTGAAAGTAGAGTTTTGCACCAGAGTGAGGGTGTTCATTCGAAGAACCCAATCCGTGAGAAGTCCCAAGAACAAGCCGGCGAAGGCAAGCCGCATGCTACGTATCCATCCCTTTGCGGTAGCAATGGTTGCGAGCAGGATCATAACGAGCACGGCACTTATTACAAGCGTGTTCACCACCCATGTTGTCCCAGTCAACAGGCCCATTTGGGCGATCAATTTTGTTTCGATCAGCATGAAGCCGACGCCCATGAAGAACATGGGCAAGTGCACGGCGCGCGCGGTAAGCCTAGTGGCTCGTCGCACTACTATGAAGCTGATTGTTAGCAACAAGAGCAGCGGAGAAATGTACTCCAAGGGAAGCCCTCGTTTTCTCAGATAAAGGAAGGGCCAGTCATCTGTTGTGGGTTCCACCTTGCCAGAGCCGGCTACGCCATCCGCATTTTGGCTAGTTACATACGAGTTGTGACGCAGTGAGTTTGGGGCGGCGCCTGGCCCGGCCAGTATGACGAAGTTGTTGCTGAGCGCTCCAAGCGAACGAACCATCACTGGGCGGGTGCCGTTGGCCTTCCATACGGCGTTAAAAACGCGTTCTAGCTGCCAGTCCTTATAGAAGTAGAACGTCACGGCGATAACGCCGTCAGGATTAAGCCGGGCGAGGGCTTCTCGGAAGCACTCAACCGTGTAAACGTAGTTGTCCAACCGGAGACTAGACATTGACGTGAATACCGTATGGCTGTCTAGTGCGCCGAAGACGATCAGGTCGTAACCATTGTGGGATGGGTTGCGAAGGAACGCTCTCGCATCGTCGACGTACACTTGAGCGTTTGGCGAGTCGTACGGCCGTTCGGGGTGTAGACGCCGGCCAATCTCGAAAATGGTGGGGTCGATCTCGACTCCGTCAACGCTGCTTGCGCCGTGCCGGAGTGCGGCAGCAACGTCGTTGCCGGGCCCTGCTCCCAGCACCAAAACTTTGTGAAAACGCCTTCCAAAGATGCGGTACGGGACATTGTAGTAGTCGAGAAGTTGTTCTCGCACGTCTGGCGGCATTGTTCCGACAAACGCTTCGGAGTGGTTGTACGCTCCTGCTATGGAGTCATGGTTGACAGCGACATTCACTCCGAGGGGAAACACCTGCCCCTTGTTCGATACGAGCGACAGCGGTTCAACATCGATTCGGTAGTATGGGGACCAGATTACGGACTTGGGTACCAGGAAGACTGGGAGCAACACCGCAGCACACAGCATCGCTACCTGAACGGGCCGGCGGAGAAAGTAGCCTAATACTAGCGCCACTATGAGTATCCAAGTTCCAGGACCGGTTCGCCTCCAGCACACGGCGGCGTACACAAGTCCCCCGCAAAGGCTGAACGCAATGTTCAGACTGTAGCCGGTCAGAGGCGGAAACTCATCGAGCAACTGGCCAAGTTTCTGTCCGATACCGACGAACATTGCGATTACCAGGCACAGAATCACCATGACTCCCGCCAGCGCTGCCAGGGACTGGAAAACGGGGTGCGTCGATCTTGTCCATTCCCCCAAGATGTAAAGCTCGAATGGATCGAGAAAGCTGATGTGGGTGTATCCGATTGGTTCGGCTAAGACTATGACGAGCGTCAAGCACAGAAGGAGCAACGGAACCGCCCGGAAATAGTCGCGCTTGTTGCGCGCCAGTACACAACCGGTGCCGAGTCCGAGAAAAGCCGCCAATAGAGGAAAGTTCTTGAAGTACGCGAAAATGCGAACTTCTGCCGAAAGCCATCGTATGACGACCAATTCCAGGAAAATACTTACGAAGCTGATGAGAGCGAGAGAAGGGACCACTCGAAGGCGTAGCCGTTGCAAAGAGTCCATGAGGCGCAGCAGTTTACGTCAAGAAAGCTGCCGGAGCAATGAGAAAGGAACTCCATCAGCTAGCGTCCAAGATTCTGTCTACAACCTGTCGTATCAGCGTCTTGGGGTATAGCGTACAGCTTCCGCCTTTTTACGTTCTTTCGTGAGGGCAATTACAATAGACACGTGGCTGCCGCAGATACCCTAATCACTCCCAGTCCCGTTTCCGAGAAGATCGTCCGCCTCGCAGGCAAAGCCGTCTGCGAGTTCAATATGATTCGTGCGGGTGATCGCATTGCTGTCGGTCTTTCTGGCGGGAAAGACAGCATGGCACTGTTGCATGCGCTCGTGGCGTTGCACAATCGTGCTCCTGTGCGTTTTGAGCTGCAAGCGTTCACGATTCAGCAAGGCAAGTTCCTGGCTTCCTTCGCAGATGTAGAGAAGCATGTGGCGGAGCTAGGCGTCCCTTGGACGATGGTGGAAGACGCGCCGTCGGTGCGACTGGTGCAGCAGGGGATTGCGCATGGGTGTGACGTTTGCAGTCGTTATCGGCGCCGGGCGGTTTATGAGATCGCTCGCAGTTTGGGATGCAAGGTGATCGCGTTCGGGCATACGGCCGACGATTTTGCCGAAGCGATGGTGCGAAACCTGGTGTTTACGGGCAGGGTGAAGCCGCTACCGCCGATGGTGTCATCGAGCAAGGGTGAGTTCCGGATCATTCGGCCGCTGATGTATGTGCGAGAGGACTGGATTCGCGATCAGGCCGCCAAGTCGGCATTTCCGATTGTCGGTTGTGTTTGTTCGCTCAAAGAGGGAACTCGCACGAAAATGCGTGCCTTCTTGCGGCAGCTTTCGTCCGACAACCCGCACATCTACTCGAATATCATTTCTGCTGGCGTTGGCGTGTGGAACGCCAAGGTACAAGCAGAAGGCGGCGAAACTGACGACACAGACTAAGCGCGTGCCGCCGGGATGCGCATTTCCACTACGAGCCCCTCGCCCTCCGCATTGCGTGCTCTGATCGTGCCCCCATGCACGCGCACGGCGCGTTCGGTTATGGCAAGGCCGAGTCCTGTGCCGCCGGTGCTACGCTCGCGCGCACCTGCAACTCGATGAAACGGTCGGAACAGTTTCGGTAGTTCCTGCTCTGGAACGCCGGGACCGTGATCGCGAACCGTGATATTAGCCGTGCTCGAATCGCAGGCCAGGCTGACTTCGACCACGGTGTTCTCCGAAGTGTAGTGAATGGCGTTCCGGACCACGTTTTCTATCGCTCTTTGCAGCAACTCGGGGTTGCCCTTCACCGTGCAGGCGTTTTGAGAGACAAGGGCGACTTTGCAATTGTGTTCCTGCGCTTCGAAATGCGCGTCTTCAACCACCTCTCGGACGAGGTCTGCCAGATTAACGTCAGCGACCTCAGTTGGCGCGGAGGCGCTGTCGAGTCGCGCCAGCGTCAGCAGTTTGCCGATCATGTCGTTAAGGCGCTCGGACTCGCGTTCGATGCGATCCAGTTGACCAGAGGCCTCTGAACCAGCGCGCTGACGGGCCAACCCAAGTGCTACCGTCAGGCGAGCCAGCGGGGAACGAAGTTCGTGAGACATGTCGCTGATGAGCTGCTTCTGTGAGGCGACTAGAGACTCGATGCGGCCCGCCATCGTATTGAAGTCGCGGACAAGATCGCCGAGTTCATCGCGTCGGCGCTCCATCTTCTGTGGCGCACGCGCGTCAAGGTTTCCTGCGGCGATCTGGCGTGCGGCAGTTTGGAGGCGAAGAATCGGGGCGGTCAGGTAAAGCGTTAGCAAGTAACAGATAAAGCCCGAGACGAGAACAGCAACGGCCCAACGCGTCACGATGATCCCAAAGCCCGGTCGGAAAGCCCTGAGAGGTCCGCGGGGCATTTCGGCGACGAGAACGTAAACCCTCCCAGATGGGCCAGAAGAGCGATGCGCCGCAAAGGCCATTTGCTGCGTTACTGTGAACTGTGGCTCAGTGCTGTGGACTGCGAGGCGCGCAAGCTTTATAGCTTCAGACGAGGGGCGTCCGGAAATCAAGGTGCCATTCTCGTCGAACATTGACGCTTCTATCAGTGCGCTGGCACGGAGCCTCTGAAGGTAGTTATCCAGGCTGGGCTGGCCATAGCGATCCATCTGTTCGGCTGAAGCCTGGCTGTACATGGCTACGGCTTCGCCCATCATGGCGCGCCACCGTGAGACGACCACTTCGGGTTGCAGGTTCCACGTGATGACCAGGGCCACGCCGACCAGCACCACCGTCAGCCAAAACCAGAGAAAGATTTTCAGGAAAAGGCTGCGCACGTCGTTACTCCGTTTCTGACTCGGTTGGGACGGCATAGATGTAACCCACGCCCCGAATAGTCTTAATGCGCTCGTCACCGTTAGGTTGCGGTCCCAACTTGCGACGAACTTTGCTGACGTGCATGTCGATGCTGCGGTCATAAGCCATAAATCGGCGTCCAAGCACGTCCTTCGCCACTTGTTCGCGCGTAACCACGTGGCCAGCCGCACGCATGAGCGCTTCAAGCAGGCTGAATTCCACCGATGTCAGTTCGACTGGCGTTCCAGCGCGCCGCACCGTACGCGACGCCGGGTCGAGCGACACATCTCCGACCACGAGGCGTTGGTTTACAGGTGTGTCGCTTTCCGATGTAGCAGGCTGTGCGCGTCGGAGAATTGCTCGGATGCGCGCCACCAGTTCGCGCGGGTTGAACGGCTTCGGCAGGTAGTCGTCGGCGCCGATCTCAAGGCCGACAATGCGGTCGATGTCGTCACCTCTGGCAGTGAGGATCAGTACCGGAACGGCCGAGTGCGCACGCAGACGCCTCAGGACGTCCAGTCCGTTCAGACCCGGAAGCATGACATCGAGCACGACCAGAACGTGATCACCCGAAACTGCACGCTCAAGTCCTTGAGTTCCCGTGTGGACGGCTTCCGCTTCGAAGCCTTCCGGTCGCAGATACTCGGCTACAAGCTCGCACAGTTCTACGTCGTCGTCAACGATCAGAACACGGTCCATGACAACTTACGTTGTACACCATTGGAAGGCCGTAACGCGGTAAAGAAGTGTCACCCTGTCGGCATTGCTGGATCACACAACTTTACATTGGCGTGAGCGATCTTTACCGAGCAGAACCGTATTTTGGGGTTAACTGATCCTGAGGCCGGGGAAGGAGAGAATATGAAAAACAGGTACATTGTACTCGGGCTTGTGGTTCTGCTGTTCGGAGCAGGGTCGATTTTGTTCGCGCAGGCACGGCGCGCGCATCTCGGGTCGGGCATGGGTTTGGGGATGTGGCACGGCCGGGGGGAGCAGGCGTTCCTTGATCGGCTGACCATGATCTTCGACCTGACCGAAGCCCAACAGTCTGAAATCAAGCAGATGTGGCAGGCAGAAAAGCCGAACGTGCTTCCACTCGTGCAGCAGCTTGCCCAAACCCACAAGCAGATGGTCTCAGCTTCGGCGAATGGAAAGTTCGACCAAGCTGCGGTGACGTCCCTCGCAAACAAGGAAGCGCAAATTATTGCGCAACTCATCGTCGAGAAGGAACGGATAACCGCGAAGTTCTACGCGCTGCTCACTCCGGAGCAGCGGGCCAAGTTCGACCGTATCCAGCAACGCAAGCTTAGCCGCATCGAACAGTTCGTTCAAAAGCTCGCGGCAGGTACATCGAATTAAGCGGAGGTGAATGAATGCAAGGCGGACAGAAACCGCCTTGCATTGTTTTGACCGCGAGCATCGCTATCGCGATGCCAGCCCGCGCTCGGGGCCATAGATTAAGCCCGCGAGTTCCTGAGCCGCTGCTTCGAACTGTTCGGGAGCCGAGATAAACGTGGCTTGCCCCCCAGTGCGTCCGGCGAGAGCCTCAAGGATGTAGCGAGCTTCAGGCGCGTCGACGTCAAGTCCTATACAGAAGATTCGGAGGCTCTCGATCTCTGAAGCCAGCCGGAGCGAGGATTCCTTGCTGTTATTACGACCGTCAGAGATGACCAGCAACGCGTGTTTCTCGTTCTTCGCGATTCTCTTCAGATGGCCAGCGGCGAATCCGATGGCATCGTAGAGCGCTGCACCCGAATGGGGTTCGATAGTCTCCATAGCCTCTTCGAGCAGCTTGTAGTTTTGCGTAAGGTCCTGTTCAAGATCGAGTTGGTCGCCAAAGGCGAGGACGAAGGCCTCATCCTTTGGGCGCAGGCGCCGCACGATTCCGCTCAAGCCCTGGAGAATTGCCTCCTTGTTTTCTTTCCGCGCATGCGAAGCTTCTATCACGATGCCGAGAGATACAGGCATTCCTGGTGGGAATGGAGCGATTGTCCGCTCAGGCACTCTGGGCGGAGTCGCGACTGACGGCCTACTCGCAGAGACTTCTGCACGTTCACCTCCTACTGATGGCGACGGGGCTGTGCTGGCTCTACTCACGGGCGAGGCAGCACTCGGTACGGAGCGACTCGTCGCAATTTCGCGTGTCTTGGATGCGGCGCTTGTTGATGAGGCGCTTGTTGCTGCTAGCGCGGTGCCGCTGGTCGTCGTGGCACGTGGAGACGAAATGCTAGCTTGTGCGGCGGCAATGAACTTCTGCCAGTTACCGAGGGAGCCGCCCGCCTCCTGGTACTTCTGACTAGCATATTCCGAAATCTGATTGGCTGAGGCACTTCCTTGGTTAAGGGCAACTGCTCTGGCCAGCATCCAAAAACCCTCGTTGGGGTTCAGGTCGCGACCGTTAAGATCAGACACGCCTAATGCGTAGACATATCGCGAGTCGTCAGGACGGACCGCGACGGCGTTGCGAAGATAACCACGGGCGGTAACGTAGTCCTTGCCCTCGAAATACGCGAATCCGACGGTCGCGTTGAGCATGCCGTATATCTCGCGTTTCAGTGCGGCGAAGCTCGCATCGTCCATTCCCTGAGGTTTCTGAAGTCGCTCAAAGTTGGCGATGCCTCGTTTGGCCATTGAAAACGCTTGGTCATCAACTTTACTGGAGGATGCTTCATCTGAACGAAGAGCAGTGAGGAGCGCGAGGGCAAGCGCGTTCTCTGGCTCAAGCGCAAGCAGCTCTCGGGCGGCGCTGGAAGACTGAGCTGCATTTCCGCTCCGATGGTATTCCCAGGCCAACCACGCTAACGCACTTGGTCTTAGTGTGCTGGCTGGTGCGCTAGTCAGAAAGTCCTCAAGGCCTGCAACTCGGGCTGAAGTGGTTCTTTCCGCCACGGCGCTGTTGTAGCTAAGAGTGTCCTGTGACTGGGCGAAAGATGGAATGCCAAGCACGATCAGAGTAACCGTCGCGAATAGCAGCAGAACGCAAATGCGGCCGCGCTCGAGAGTATTGCTCTCGCTGCACATAGGAGCCTCGGCAATGTTGGTGACATGCGCTATGGGTTAGATGCGCCTTGTGTGATGGGGCTGTTCTGCAACGCTCGAAGGAGCAAGCACACTGTGGGAGGGGCTCTGTTCGGACCTGGCGTAAGCATCTCGATCACCCGGCGGGGAATCGAAAGTTGTAAGAAAGAAATTCAGTTTGGCTGGATCCCATGCTGTTCCCCTCTGCACGGAATACCTGGATTGGGATTGCTGCGCTCGCTCTCTTGTGTACGCCGCTCTGGGCTGGCGGTCAGGTCATTGGCTCGGACGAAACCCAAACGACTACGAAGGTGGTCGTCGAAGCGACGCCTCCGGGCACACGGAGCTCCGCTTCAGTTGCAATAGTCGTCGATCACTCAGCGGCGGCGAAGGGCAGGACTGAGCAACTGAAGAAAGCAGTCTCGGAGTTCCTTAAGAGTTTTAGCACCGAACACGAAGCGTGCGTGTATCTCGCCGGGGAAAGGCCCACTCTCGTTCAGGACTTCACTTCCGATGCGGAAGCTGTCAGCGGCGCTTTGAAGAGGCTGAAGCCCAGGGGCAAGTTGGCTGCCTACGATACCCTGGCTGCTGCTGCTGACCATGTCAAAAGTGACGCGACAAACGAAAAGTCGACAATCGTGGCGTTTCTAGCGGGCGACGATGATGCGAGTAGAAGCTCAGCGTCAGAGCTTGAGGCAAAACTAAGGGGAACTCGCAATGTAGCGCTCTTCGCGATAACGCTTCCCGGAAGAAGTTGGGAGTCCCAGAGCACGTTGCAGGAACTCGCGGTGAGCAGCGGCGGGCGTGCGTTGTTCCCCAGCAAGAACGCCCAGCTGAGGGAAGCCTCGGAACATACCGCGGCGATTGTATTTGGAACAAATGCAGCCGAGGCTGCCAATCGGGAAGACGACGGAAAGCCTCTTTCACGTTATACGTCGATCGTGGTTCGCAGCATCCCGCTGGTTGCGAACAGGAACACCGTTGCTGCACGCGGAGGCGAGAACGTACTGCTGCAACACATGCTTGTTGCGCGGCTACAAAAAGCGAAGCTTTTTCCCGACGTGATCGACGGAGGGCATCTCGAGACCGCACAGGTGCCGGTTGCACCTGCGTCAAGACCGGGAACACGGCTGGAACTGCTCGCAACCATTGTGGCTTACGAGCGTGGAAGCCGGCTGAGTTGGCAGTTCCTGATGAGCGGCGGTACCAAGATGAAAGTGCAAGTCGTGTTGCGCGATGCTGCGACTCAGGAGCCAGTGCTTTCCCTCGTGCAAGAAGGCGCCGCGGTCTCTGGACTGTTCAGTGGGGGAGAAGAGCAGGTGCAAAGCAGAGCGCTAATGAACGCTGCGAAAGGCATCGTAGCTCAACTGCGCAAGGCGAAGTAGTCGACCGGACGATCGAAGATCCGCCCCGGCACTCACCGAATTTGAGAGAACACCGCACGCGCTGGGATCGGGCCTCGACGAACCTGCCCACCCAATCAGCGTACCTTGCCACGAGCCGCACCTTAATACAAATCTTTACAGTGGCTTGACTCACTCTTTACGCCTGGCGTCTGGCTCCGGTGTTCCAATCCTTAGCGGGAGGAACGGCCGAGCTCCGAGACTAAACCCTCATCCCCCTCATGCCTCCTCGGATTTCGGCCGCCCGCGAGGAGTGATTCGATGAAATACCTTAAAACGAAGTGGACTGCTCTGGTTGCCGTGTTGATCGCGGTGGGGGTGCTCGCGGCCTTTAGTTTTGGGCGTGCGGAGAAGCCCAAGTACTTCACTGCCAAAGTAGAACGCGGTGATATCCGCGACGTGGTTGAGGCGACTGGCACCATCGATGCAGTCACGACCGTGCAGGTCGGTTCACAGGTGTCTGGCACGATTGCCAAGCTCTACGCCGACTTCAACTCGCAGGTGAAGAAAGGCCAGGTCATCGCGGAGATCGATCCTTCGTTGTTTCAGGGGGCCTTGCTGCAGGCGCAAGCAGACCTGCAGAACGGGCAGGCAAATGCATCCGCTGCAAGGGCACAGTTGCTGAAGGCGCAGGCTGCCGCGGCTCAGGCAGCACAGGACTACTCGCGCACCGAAGCGCTCGCGAAAGAAGGGGTCATGAGCAACCAGCAACTCGATGCAGCAAAGGCGACGCACGATTCTGCCGTCGCTGCGGTCAACGCTGCGCGCGCACAAGTCACGCAGGCTGAGGCGCAGGTGAAGCAGAAGGCCGCTGCTGTGGCCGTCGCGAAGACCAACTTGGATCACACAATCATCCGCGCACCTATCGACGGCACAGTAACCGCTCGTAGCGTTGATGTTGGCCAGACGGTAGCCGCCTCGCTGCAAGCGCCGACGCTCTTCACCATTGCCCAGGATCTGACGAAGATGCGCGTGTACACAAAAACCGACGAGTCCGATGTGGGTCAGATCAAGGTCGGCCAGCGCGTTATGTTCAGCGTTGACGCATTCCCGCGCGAAAGCTTCGAAGGGAAAGTCGTGCAAATTCGCATGAATCCCACGACCGTGCAGAACGTGGTGACGTATGACACTGTCATCGAATTCGCCAACCCCGAGCGAAAGTTGTTTCTGGGCATGACGGCGTACGTGACCGTTCCTGTCGCCGAAGCCGACGATGTAGTCAAAGTGCCCAATGGTGGCCTGAGATTCATTCCGGATATGAAAGCGGAGGAACTGCGCGCGCTCTATGCCAAGTACGGCATACGAACGGGCGTGAAGGGTGCAAGAGCCAACCAGGCCAGCAAGGAAGGGCAGGGTAACTTACGACAAACTGGGAGTGGAACTGAGACCGCTGTGCTGTGGAAGCTTGCTCCTGATGGCACGCTTCAACCCGTGCAAGTGAAAACTGGCATCACTGACCATACGTTTACGCAAGTGGCGAGTGTTACCGGAGGTGCATTAGGCGCTGGTGACGAGGTAGTCGTCGGATCGATGAACGCAGCACAGCAACCGCAGGCCGGTGGAACGCGCATGATGCGCGGAATGCCTCGCTGAAGAATTCGTGGGAGGAGTGCAGATGTTCACATTCGTAGAAACCGTGCGATCTGAGCGGGAGTTTGGGGTCACTGGTCGTGCTGTGATCGAAACGGAAGAAGTTTACAAGTACTACGACCTGGGCGAGACCAAGGTTCACGCACTCCGAGGCATAAACGTCAGCATCGACCCCGGTGAGTTCGTCGCGATCATGGGGTCGAGTGGCAGCGGCAAATCCACGTTCATGAACATGTTGGGATGCCTCGACAAGCCGAGCAGCGGACGGTATCTGCTGGACGGGGTCGACGTTTCGCAACTCGACAAAAAGAGACTCGCCGAAATTCGTAACCGAAAGCTCGGGTTCGTGTTTCAAGGATTCAACCTTCTGTCACGCACTACAGCGCTGGAGAATGTCGAACTGCCCACGCTTTACGCAAAGATGGGGAAAGAAGAACGCGGGCGACGCGCACGCAAGGCCTTGGGGATGGTCGGGCTTGCCGACCGCATGGAGCATTTCCCCTCGCAGCTTTCAGGTGGTCAACAACAGCGCGTAGCCATCGCGCGAGCACTGGTGAATGAACCGGCCATTCTGCTTGCGGACGAGCCAACGGGCAATCTGGACAGCCGTACCTCGGTGGAGATTATGCAGATCTTCCAGGATCTCAACCAGCAGGGGTTAACGATCGTGCTGGTTACGCACGAACCCGACATTGCGCAGTTCGCGAAGCGCATCATCGTTTTTCGAGACGGCAAGATTCGCCGAGACGAGCCCGTGACGGAAAGGCCCCAAGCTGCAGATGTACTGCTGCGCATGCCGGCCGTGGATGAGGATTGAAATGGATTTCAGGGCAATAGTTCAGATTGCATGGAAGGCGCTTCGGCGCAACAAGATGCGCTCAATGCTGACCATGCTTGGCGTCATCATTGGTGTCGGCGCGGTAATCGCAATGGTTGGCGTCGGACAGGGAGCGCAGAAGAAAGTACAAGAACAGATATCTGCGATGGGGACGAACCTGATTTTCGTCTCCTCGGGGAGCGTGAACAGGGGCGGGTTGAACGTTGGCGCGGGCCAAACGAAGTCGCTGGTGTACGAAGACATGAAAGCGATCGCGCGAGAAGTGCCTGCCGTGGAGAGTGCCGCTCCGGGGTCAACCGCCAGTGCTCAGGTGGTCTTCGAGAATCAGAACTGGGCCACACGCGTAACTGGCACTGAACCGCAATACTTGGACATTCGAGACTGGTCAGTGGCAGATGGGGCCAACTTCACCCAGGAAGACGTACAACGATCGGCAAACGTGGCGGTCATCGGCGAGACTGTACGCCAGAACCTTTTCGGCGCAACTGAGCCGGTAGGCCAGACCATACGGATTGGCAACTTGCCATTCCATGTCGTTGGAGTTCTTGCGGCGAAAGGTCAGTCGGGCATGGGGCAGGACCAGGACGATACGGTCATAGTGCCAATCACCACGCTCCAAAAGAAAATCAACGGTCAGGACTGGCTTCAGTTCATTATGGTCTCTGCGACGTCGCAGGACGCCAGCTATGCAGCCCAGTCGCAAATCACATCCTTGTTGCGCGATCGGCATCGCATACGCCCCGGTCAGGATGATGACTTCAGCGTCAGGAATCTGGCTGACATTGCCCAGTTGGCTGACTCGCAAATGCAGGTCTTCACTATGCTGCTCGCGTTCATCGCCGGCGTTTCGCTGATCGTTGGCGGCATCGGGATCATGAACATCATGCTGGTGTCGGTAACTGAGCGCACGCGGGAGATTGGAATCCGCGTCGCGATCGGAGCGACCGAGCAGGACGTCCTGCGACAGTTTCTGGCTGAATCCGTCGTGCTAAGCCTGATTGGCGGTGCAGTGGGAATCCTGTTCGGCGTTGGAGGTTCCGTGCTGATCACGAAAGCGCTGGGGTGGGCGGTTTCAATCTCGCCTTTGGCGATTCTATCGGCCGTGATTTTCTCGATGGGTGTCGGCGTTTTCTTCGGATATTACCCGGCGCGGAAAGCTGCCAAGCTCGACCCGATTGAGGCACTGCGATTCGAGTAATAGTCAAGCACGATAAATTTGGGGACTGGCTTCGCCTGTCCTGATTCCTACTGCACGCGATTCAGTGCGGTCTGTGCCCGCTTGTAGTCTTTGGCTAGACTCAATGAAGCTCGGTATTCGCGTGCGGCACCCTGCTTGTCGCCGGCCTTCTCAAGGACGCTGCCAAGCAGATAATGTGCCTGGAAGAGCGGAGCCTCGTAACTATAATGGCCGCCGGAAATGTACGTGCGCAGATACTGTGTGGCCGCAGCGAAGTTCCGTCCCGCGCGGAACAGCGTGTTGGCTGCATCGAAGAAGGTCTGCTTATCTGATCCCGTACTAGCAATCGCTTTGCTGATTGCGTTCTCCATGTCGTCGAGTCGACCTCGACGGCGATAGAACGAGGCGAGATCGAGCCAGTATCGGCTTTGGTTTCCACTGATCTGAAGTGCAGTCCTGAGTTCTTGCTCTGCAACGTCGTACTTCTTGTCCTTTTCCGCTATGATCGCCAGCACCCAGTGCGACCGCGCGGGGTCCTTCTGGGCGATGTACTTTGCCTGTTCGCGTGCTTTGTCTTTGCCGCCACCGAGAAATCCCGGAGCTTCGACGTAGAACTCAGCTAGATCGGCGCGAGCAGCGACATTCGAGCCGTCCAACTGAACGGCCTTTTCGAACTGGTCACGGACTTTTTTGGCAAGATCCATTGCCTTCAGGAAGTTGACGCTGCCTGCCTTCTCGCCGTAAGCACGACCAAGCCAGAGGTGGTAAACGCTGTTGTTTGGCTGCAGAGCAACGGCACGTTCTCCGCTTGAGATCGCGTCGTCCCACCTTTGAATCGAGTAGTACGCTCGGGAGAGGAGGTGATGAGCTTCGGCGTCCTGAGCGTTAGCCTGAACGCGGGCCCGCAACTGAGAGGTTGCTTCGTCTATGCGGCCAGCGGCAAGCGCGTCGGACGCAGAACTAGGAGTAGATGCAGTGCAGATGATAACGGCAAGCAGCATCAGCACTGCCGAGATGTAATGATTACGAATCATTTTTGAACAACTCGAACTGGAAGCCCGTCTCGCAACTGTTGTGCGCTGAGTGTGCCCAGAGCGACGACGGCCTCGTCAGATATCCCCTTCGTGACCTGGATCCGCGTCAGATTAGAGATGCCGGTTTGAATGGGCGCGTGCTTCAGAGTGCCATCGACGATCTGGAAGACGAAGGCCCCGCGTTCGTCTTGGTGAACGGCCTCGCGGGAAAGCGTTAACGCGTTGTTATCTATTGCGGTAATCACCAACGCGCTTACGTTCACATTCGGTATAAGCTTGCGATCGGAGTTATCGACGACACACGTGATCTCACCGACGTTGCGAGTGCCGCGGGTTGTTACATTCGTCGGGACCCGGGTAAGAGTCCCTTTCCAGATGCGACCGGGGATGGCGTCCCACGTGACTTCGACTTGTTGTCCCGGATGAAGCCGTCCGATGTCAGGCTCATCGACAAATGCACGTACCTGCACCTGGGCCAGATTGGCCACGGCAACGATCAGGTCGCCGGCATTGACGAACTGTCCCTGACGAACGGGCAGAGAATAGACTGTACCCGCGCGAGGAGCGCGTATGTCGGTCTCGCGCAAAAGTGCCGTTGCGGCTGACAAAGCGGCTCGGGCCTCGTCGGCTTGCGCTTGTACTCGCGCCACTTCTGATTGCGAATAGCGACCGGTGCGCTTCTGCTTAAGCAGGTCCAGGTCAGATTCTGCGGCACGCAGCCGGTTCTCCGCAGCTTGGACTTCCTGCGGGGAAGCGGCACCACGCTGTTGTAATCGCCGCATGACCTCAAGATTGCGCTGAGCAGCCTCGCGTTCAACCTGCGCCTTTGTGATTTGGGATTGATTCGTCAGTACTTCTTCACGACTGCCGCCACCCTTTACGGATTCCAGAGCAGCCTCGGCAGCTTTTAGTTGTGCCTGCGCCTTCGCAACTTGCGCTCTAGCTTCGGCATTATTGAGCTGCACGAGCAGTTGACCAGCGCGGACCCGGTCGCCCTCCTGTACCAGAACTTTCTGCACCGTGATCGGAGCGGGGGCGTGCGCTTCAAAGTTGTCGATTGTTTCCACCTTGCCATTGGTAGAAATGGCGCTCATGATCGGGCCGCGTAGCGCAGTCTCAGCGCGCACCGGCACGACAGAACGCCGCATGTTCATAAGCACGGCAATCAGTGCCACAGCGGCTACAACAACCCCAACAACTACAAAGAGACGCCGCCTACGATCGTTTTTTGTGTCGTTCGCCATTCAAGCTCGAAAGTATATCTTCTCAGCTACGTACGCTGCCACTCGACAGCATCATAGGAACAAACAGTCCAGAGCGTGATTTGTTGCGTCACTCTTGTCCCCAACATTGATTCGATTGCGAATAGACTGCGCCGGTCGAAGTTTCTGAGTCACAACGATCGGTTCGATCCAGCCATCTAACTAAGCATTCCGAACAACGATCGTACAACGAACCACATTTCGAAGTAGGATATGGCCAAGCTGCGAAGAGTCCTCGTTAACTCCTGGAACGAGGTCATGAACAATCACACGATGTCTATGGCAGCGGGCCTTTCCTACTATTTCGTACTCTCGCTTTTCCCGCTGTTGATCCTGCTCGCTTCGATTGTTGGATACCTGCCGATTCCGAATTTGTTCGAAAGAATCCTCGGGACTATGTCACAGGTTGTACCCAGTGAGAGCATGGGATTGGTTCGGAATGTCGTCGCCACCGTGGTGCAGCCACGGGGCACGCTGTTGACTTTCGGCATTCTGGGAACCATCTGGACGGCATCAGGTGGCTTTGCGGGTCTGATTGAAGCATTGAATGTTGCGTACGATGTCCCGGAGACCCGGCCGATCTGGAAGACTCGGCTGCTCGCGATCGGACTCACGTTCGTTATTGGCTTGCTCCTGGTGATCGCCCTGGCCACTATGGTTTTCGGACCCAAACTCGGGGAGTGGATCGCGAATCTGGTTGGCCTCGGGTGGACGTTCCTTGCCGTGTGGCCGTATGTGAAGTGGAGCGTCTCGATCGCGTTTACGATTCTAGCGGTCGAGATCGTCTACTTCTGGGCCCCGAACGTCCGTCAGCGTTTCTGGGCCACGTTGCCGGGTGCGGTCATAGGCGTCGCGTTCTGGATCGGCAGTTCGTATGCGCTAGGACTCTACTTCCAGCATTTCGCGAATTTCAACAAGATGTACGGAACGCTCGGCGCTGCCATGGCGCTTATGGTCTGGCTCTATTGGAGTTGGTTCGCAATCTTGGTCGGAGCGGAGATTAACTCGGAAATCGTGAAGGTGACTAGTGGCGGCAAGCTAGAACTGAAGGAAAAGCCGCCAGCCGCGGTAAAGCCACGTCCGGCATGGGAAGAGCGCCCAGCGGCATAGCCAACGCGGCACTCTTAAGTTCCTGTGTGAGTCAGAGTCTCATCGAACCAGCTTCTCGATCTCACTCTTTTCCCAACTCACCTGCACACATGTCTTCACAAACAGTGAAGGTGACTGTTAGAATCAGTGTGTTCCAGCAAGTGGGGCTATAGCTCAGCTGGGAGAGCGCTGCAATCGCACTGCAGAGGTCGTCGGTTCGATTCCGACTAGCTCCACCATTCCCTCAATAACTTACAGACCAGTCTCCCCCTTCCCTAGTAGATCCGGTAACTGGATCAAACGTACGATCAATTCCCAAACTAAGCCGCGGCACAAACGACCCAAAGTGGACAGCAAGACTTCATCGGAACGCTTGCGGGGGGTGCGATTCGAGTGACCCTGGTCTAGTCGATGCCCTGAATCGATCCTTCAATCGGAGGAAACGTAGCTCAAACGAGTACCACGACATGGTAGCCATGGCGAATGACAGCCCTAAGGCTAGGGCAAACCCGGCATGTCGGTTTAGGCCAGTGCGTTTTTCGATAATGTCAACAACCCAAAAAGCCAACATGTGCAAAAGATATAGGCCATAGCTGATTTTGCCCGTAAAAGCCAGTGACCGGTTGCACAAGAAATTGGCTGATTTAGAAAGAGTCATACCCCAACACGCCAACAGCAGTGCGAGAAATGAGTACAGAGTTACAGAGTGTTGGTCGGTACAGAAGCCAACGCGCAGTTGTGCAGCACTTCCAACCAGCCCCAGAAAGATGGCTGCTAGCGACACCCGCTTGAGCGTCGTTGCTGTGAATGAACCAATGAAAACTGCCAGCAGTGCCCCAACGGAAAAGCCATCAAGTCGGCAAAGAGTATGTAGATAAATGGTGGTCCAGTTACCTGTTTGGTGTAACACAAACAGTCGCATGAGTGGCGATAGAAGAAAAATGGAAACTGCAATCACGAATAACGACTTTCTCGGGCACAACCACACCAAGAGCGGGAAAATCAGGTAGAACTGCTCTTCAATCGCAAGGGACCATGTTGGAATCAGTCCATAATAGGGTCCAAATCCCCCAACCGTGAGATTTTGGATATACAACACGAAGTTAATCAGATGAGGAAATTGCCCCCCCCCAACTTGAGTACGCCGTATCCGCCAATGACAAGCAACAAAACCGAGTAGTAAAGGGGCGAAATGCGCAATGCTCTGCGAGCATAGAAGTTCCGGAAAAAATGCGGAGACTCTTTTTCGCTGAGCAATATTCTGGTAATTAAGAATCCCGACAACACGAAAAAGAAGTCAACCCCAACCCAACCGAAACTGGCGATTGAATATAGGGGACCCAGGCGATCGGCACCGTGGTAGACGATGACGGATATGACTGCGAAAGCGCGAAGAGCATCCAGTTGAGGGATGTGTTTAGGCAGTTCCATTTGCGAGTAGCTCTGATTATAAGCAGCCCCAGAGGTTAGCACCCCAGATTTTCAAAGGAAAAGGCGACGACAGTCCGAACCCGTCGCATGAACGACGTTACCGCCCATCAACAGAGCTCGCGTACTGGAACTGCCTAGCCTCCCAGCATTGATCCAGTAATCGGTGGCGGTGGCACTTTGCCCAAGTCCCCCAGCGAGATCTCATCCAATTGCAGGAATTGGCGGATCAACGGCTCCTGCGATTGCCACATTTCATCTGGTGTCCCGAAGAATAGTGCCTTCGCTTCGTGCAGGAAAAGAATGCGGTCTCCAAGTTTGCGGGCCAAGCGCATGTCGTGAGTCACAACGATGCTCGTGAGATGCAGTTGCTGTTTTAACTTCTGGATAAGGTCGCCCAAGAGTTGCGCCATGAGCGGGTCGACCATGGTGGTAGGTTCGTCGTAGAGGACGGCTTCCGGTCTCGCAGCCAGGGCGCGAGCAATGGCGACCGAGCGCTTCATGCCGGTGGAGAGATCGGACGGCAGTTGGTCCCGGTACTCGCGCACACCAACCATGTCCAGCAAGCCATTCACGATCTCATAAATCTCGTCTTCCGCTAGGTCCTGTTGTTCGCGGAGGGGGAAGGCGACGTTCTCACCGACGGTAAGCGAATCGAACAGCGCCCCGTTTTGGAAGACCATCGTCACCTTTTTTCGAATCCGTTCCAGTTCGTGCTCGGGGTAATTAGTGATGTCCTCGTAAGCCACAATCACTCGACCGGAATCCGGCTTGAGAAAGCCCATGATCTGATGAAGGGACACGCTCTTCCCGACGCCGCTACGACCTACGATGCAGACCGTCTCGCCTGGCAGAACATCGAAACTCACGTCGTCCAGAACGACGTTGTCGCCAAACGCTTTTCGTACGTTCTTGAATTGAATGTATGGCTCTATCGCACTCATGATCGCTCGGTTGCGCCAGCTTGCGCGCGCTGTAGCTCCTCAACGGTATTCACATTGTCGAACATGCGGAGGCTAAATGCGAGTGACTCTATTTCTTCCTGCTCGACAATCCGGGTGCGGAATGGTCTGAAAAGCAGATCGATCTTGTTTTGCCCTCGCGCGAGCGCGGTTTCGGCCATGTCGCCGAAGGTGCGACGGTAAACGGCGCACAGAGGGTGGAGGCGACCGCCGGAGCGGGGAACGACCACTTCTGCACCGATGGCCTGCGCTTGCTCAACCAGAAGGCGCAGGAATCCAGAATTCATGAAAGGCATATCAACCGCGAGCATGAGGTTGAGGTCTGTGGTTGTGGCGCGCAACGCTGCATGAATACCAGCAAGGGGCCCATGGCCGGGGAACTTGTCTTCTATCACCTCCCCGAACGCGCTGTACTTTTCCGCATTGCCTACAATCCGAACGACGTCAGCAACCGCTGCAGCGGTCTTGAGCGCCCGAGACAGCAGCGTCGTGCCGCCAAACTCAAGGAGGGCTTTGTCGGTCCCCATGCGCGAGCTTTTTCCGCCGACAAGGACAAAGGCGCTTACGCCCTTCATATGCAAGATGATACGCGCTTGTGCCTTCCCGCGTGCATTGCCCTTCTTTCAAATGCGCCTAAGCGGTAGAATCTGCCCAACATGGGCTTCAGAGCAACTTTTTGCTTCTGATGTGGTTTGAATGTGTACAGGGGCGGATACGATCCCTTCGCTCTGGTCGACACGCGGAAGCACGAGCGCGCCGCGTCACAATTTGAGTGGCAGGACGACAGTTCTGCATCTGATGATTACCGGCTAACTACGAACAGGAGCGGATTATGAAGGCGAAATATCTAGTCGTGGCATCAACGATGCTGGCCGTGCTGATGTTGGCCGTGGCATTAGGATGCACGAAGGCCCGCAGTGACGCGCAGGTTGCGAGCGATGTTCAGAACAAAATCTACAGCGATGCTGCAATCCAGAGTCGACAGGTTACGGTCCAGGCCTCGAACGGCGTTGTGACTCTCTCCGGGTACGTGAGCAGCGATGCGGAACGAACTGCTGCAGCCAGTAACGCTGCTCAGGTTGAAGGCGTGAAAACAGTCGTCAACAACTTGCAGACCGCTTCTTCAGACAACGCTGCCACTCAGGCTCCGCCTCAGCAACCTGCGGTTGAGGAACCCGTGCGGGAGGAACCCGCTCCAGCAGCACAGGCACCTGCACGGCGCCAGGCTACTCGCGAGAGGGCATCCGCTCGACCTGCGCCGAGGCGTCCGAGTGCTTACGGCAACAACTCAGACAATCAGCCGACGGACTATTCCTCTCAGCCGTCCGCTCCTGTGGCTGCCGCTGAGCCGCCCCGGCCAGTCGCTCCGCCGCCTCCGGTCAAGGTGACGATCCCGGATGGGACGACGTTCTCGGTTCGCATGATTGATAGTGTCGATTCCGAGACGGCGCAGGCCGGTCAAGAATTCAGGGCTTCGCTCGACGCGCCTATCGTTGTCGACGATGACGTCGTAGTCCCTGCCGGAGCCGACATCTCCGGGCGAGTTGTTGATGCGAAAAGCGCTGGTCGTTTCGCCGGCAAATCGGCACTCTCAATTGAGCTGACGAAGCTTAGCTTCAATGGCCGCACCTACAGCCTGAACACCAATACCTATGCACGCGAAGGCAGTTCTCGTGGAGCGACCACTGCCAAGCGGGTCGGCGCTGGCGCGGCGATCGGGGCCATCATCGGCGGAATAGCCGGTGGAGGTAAGGGAGCGGCAATCGGCGGCACAATCGGCGCTGGCGCAGGCACGGGTGCGACCGCCGCTGGCAAAGGTCAGCAGATTCGTATCAACTCCGAACAGGTTCTCGTATTCACCCTGCAGAACCCGCTCACGGTAAGCGCCTCAAGCAGTCTGGAGCGCAACCGGAACCGGTCTACCCTAAACGACTAACGCTTGATACTTTCGGGTGTTCAGAAACCGCGGCGGCGGAAGCTGCCGCGGTTTTTCTTGCGGTGTGTTACAGCCGTGAGGCTCGGAGCGTTCGGTTTTCGAATGGGCATCCAAGACGATTATGGCAAACCGAGGAATGCTGCACATAATCCGCAACTTTCATGATGTAAACAAGGCTGGCGTATACGACATGGCGTACTCGGAAGAGGGCACAGAGCGCAGTGGCCCGACCAATCGTATCCGGCGCTTCTTCGGAGAACAGGAACTTACTGAGTTCCTGAAGAAGCACCTCAATCAGAGTCCAGAGGATGTTCAGAAGATGATGCACGAGTTACAGCAGAGCGGGCGTACACGGATTCCCGATATTTCGCTGCCGGATGAACTCCGGGACTTGGCCGCGTGAGAGCGGCCAATGTGCCCTACTAACTTCGGTAGAGTTTCACTTCACTGGTTGCCGGACGCGTCATCAATTCGCGGATCGCGTCGCGCGGTGGTTTGTTTTCGTGGAGTATCTCGTAAATCTGCTGCGTAATCGGCATTTCGACCTGCATTTTCCGTGCGAGTCCCACGGCAGCATTGGTAGTAAGCACGCCCTCGGCGACCATGCCGTGCATGCCTTCGATGATTTCGTCCAGCTTCTTGCCGCGCCCGAGTTCCACTCCAACAGTGCGGTTTCGTGACAGGCCCCCTGTGCAGGTCAGGACCAGATCCCCCATACCAGCTAGACCGGCCAGGGTTTCCTGCCGCGCTCCACATGCCAAGGCAAGGCGAGTGATTTCGGCAAGGCCGCGAGTGATTAACGCCGCAATGGTATTGTGTCCGAGGCCAAGCCCATCGCACACGCCGGCGGCAATGGCGATCACGTTCTTGAGCGCGCCACCCAGTTCGACTCCCGCAACGTCGTCGTTCGTGTACACGCGGAAACATGGATCGCTGAACTCACGCTGGACAAAGCAAGCCAACTCGCGGTCCTTGGAGCCGATGGTGATCGCCGTGGGATCGCCCTTGGCGACTTCCTTTGCGAAAGAAGGGCCGCTGAGAGCACCGATACGAGGCGTAAACCCGCCTTCGCGAGTCAGAACCTCGCAGATGACCTCGTCCATGCGCAGCAACGACTCGTTCTCAAGTCCCTTGGTTGCGCTGACAAACAGCATGTCTTGTCGGAGGGATGGGACCATGCCTTTGAATACCTGCCGGCAGTGGTGCGATGGCATGACTCCGACTACGATCTGCGCTCCATTCAGTGCCTCTGCGAAATCATTGGTAGCAGCCACACTCTCGGGAAGTGCGTAGTCGCGCAAAAAGAGGTCATTCGTCCGATGATCTGCAATGGACTCGCGAACCTCCTTCTCGTACGCCCATAAACGCACGTCGTGCGTGCCCTTGCGACCGAGCACGATGGAGAGAGCCGTGCCCCACGCGCCTGCTCCGATAACTGCGATCTTGCTCATTTGCTGCTTCTTAGCTCCAGACGGTTTTCAGTGCCCGACAGCAGGCGGCGAATGTTCTGGTGATGCTTGGCAATAATCAGTACAGCGGCGGCGATGATAAAAGGCATCAGCGCAGTGTGCTGTTCCTTCATCAGCATGTAAGCGAAAAGAGGGAAGGCCGCGGTCGCCGTGATCGATGCGAGCGATACGTAACGCGACACGGCGAAGATGATCGCAAAGATGCCTAGCACGATCAGAACTGCTTTGGGAGCGACTGCAAGGAATACACCGACACCGGTCGCGACTCCCTTGCCACCTTTGAACTTCAGCCAGACAGGGAAGATGTGGCCAACCATTGCCGCTACCGCAGCAAGTCCCAGCAGACGATACGTGATTCGTCCATCGCCATATAGAGCAGCGCCTGTGTAGACGGCGATGACTCGCGCAGCGACAACCGCGGCATAGCCCTTTGCTGCATCCAGAACCAGGGTGGCAACACCGAGTTTCTTCGACCCGGTACGCATGACATTGGTGGCGCCTATATTGCCACTTCCGATTTTGCGGACGTCGGTGCCGAGAAAAATGCGGGTCAGAATGAGGCCGAACGGGATCGATCCCAGCAAATAGGCGATTACGGCTACGAATACGTAGGTATTGTTCATTCGCGTCGCGCGAGTCCTGCTTTTAGCCGTTAAGGGCGAAGCGTTCGAGCTTGGCGTACTGCGCGCCTTTGGGCGAAAGCTTGCTCTCGTACAGGAAGAACTCGGTTGCGGTCATTGTACCGAACTCAGGTTCTGCAAGCCCCTCCAATCTTTCGATAGCCCGCGCGAATGGAGAACGCGACCCTCCGCTGGACTTTGTTCCTCCAAAACGCTGGTGTGGTGAACCGGAGGCACCGCGCGCCCTTGCTAGCGTCAGGTGCGGGAGAAACGCATTTTGTTCGCGAGGAATGCCGAGTTGAGATGTAGCGGCATCGACGCTTGCAGCCAACCCCGAAAGGCGCTCGTCTGCGTGAATGCCCACCCAGAAGACACGAGCGGACTTCGGATTGGGAAAGATGCCGTAACCACGGAAGCTCACCTCGAGCGGAGCTGCCTTGATGCTGCGGAGAACGTCCTTAATACGCTCAACATCTTGCGCCGACTGCTTGCCTATGAACTTCAATGTGATGTGAAAGGTTTCAGGGCCCACCCACCTCGCGTCGGGAGCGAACCCTCGCAGTCCTTCCGAGAATTGCGAAATGCGGCTGCGAATAGCTTCAGGGATGTCGAGACCGATGAAAACACGCATGGTTCGATCCTTACATCAACTTTCGCCGAATCATATCGAGCGCCTGCTGCGTCGCCCATAAACGAATGCGGTCGCGATCGCCCGGGAACTTCCTTTCGACAACCTCCGTAGAGATGCCGTCGTGGATCGCGTGGTACACCAATCCGACAGGCTTTTCGTCCGAGCCTCCTGTTGGCCCTGCAACCCCTGTGATGGCGACGCCCAGTGTTGCATTGCACTCTTCGCGTGCGCCTTCGGCCATAGCGGCCGCAACTTCCCGGCTCACCGCACCGTGGGCCTGAATCATCAACGGTGGCACGTTTGCGAACAGGGTCTTGAGGTCGTTGGAGTAAGTGATTACGCCCCCAAGGAAATAGCGCGAACTCCCGGGCACGGAACTAATGCGCGACCCCAACAGCCCGCCAGTGCACGACTCAGCTACGGCGAGCGTGGCTCCCCTCATCTGAAGGTAGTAACCGATGATCTGTTCGAGCGACTCGCCGCGGTTCGAGTAAACGAAGTCGCCTAGTTCATCTTCAATCGCATCGGCGAGTTTATCGGCACGATTCTGCGCGAACTCCAGATTTTCTCCGTGAGCTCGCAATTGGATCTCGATCTCGCCAGCCCCGGCAAGGATTGTTGTCTGCACGTCGGGGTACTGCTTGTATATCGGGGCGATGCGCAGGTCGCATTGAGATTCCGGCAGCATGGCCACCTTCAGAGTCCGAGTGGCAATGTGTGCGGGCGGAAGCTGCTCGCAAAGCCGCGGCAGACACTGTGTCTCGAATAGCGCTTTCAGTTCCCATGGCGGCCCGGGCAGAAGCATGACGATGCGCTGGCGGCCATTGCTTTCAGCTTCTAGCCACTGGCCCGGTGCAGTTCCGTTGGCGTTTGGGAGCACGCAAGCGCCCTGTACCACGTCTGCCTGGCGAGCGTTGTTCTCCGGCATGGAGACGCGGCGCTCAGCGAACCGCTTGTAAAGTGCCGTAACGATATCTGCGTCCCGGCGCAGTTCGCGTCCGAGGGTTGCCGCAACGGCCTCGCGAGTCAGGTCATCTTCAGTGGGTCCCAATCCTCCCATGAATATGACTATGTCGGCGCGGTCGAGAGCAATCCTGGCTGTGCACGTCAGGTCTTCGAGGCTGTCGCCCACGACCGTCTTGAAGGCGACCTCGACCCCGAGTTCGTTCAGTTTGCCGGTTAGATAAAGTGAATTGGTATCTTGCCGGTACGGGGTCAGCATCTCCGAACCGACGGCTATGATTTCCGCTCTCACGGCCATCAGTGTAACAAGCCGATTAAGGGGCGCACAGTGGGGGATGTGGAACTATGTGGAATCTAAAGCTCAGGATCGATCAGCGACTTACCTTGCACATCCCAGGAGAGGTGGTGTACCGCATTGGTGGTCGCAAGCACTACGGTGCGTCCAGGGCCAAAAGCGAGGCCGACAAGGTTCTGTCCTGAAACGACTAGCGACGCCTCGCTTTGCGGTGTTATGCGAACAATGCCTCGCTTCCCACGCAGTGACGCTGCAACATAAAGATTGCCATCCACGTCAAATGCGAGTCCTTGAGGCCTGCCAAGACCGCGATAAAACACGCTTACCGTGCCGTGTGGATCGACCTTGTACACCGCGTCAAAACTGGAGGTCGTGGGTCCGGTTACGTAGAGGTCGCCGCCTGGGCCAATCGCCAGATGATAGGCAGAGACGCTCGGCTCCAGCGTGGCATAAACGAAAATCTGCCGGTCTCGGGCGATTTTGAATATCGTTCCGCTGCGGTCGCCAACATATAGATTCTCGTTGCTATCGAACGCGATACCTGTTGCGATACCCATGCCCTGGGCATACGAACTAACCGAACCGTTTGGTGCAACGCGATACACTGTCCCGTCGAAGCGCGACGAGACATACAGGTACCCCGCGCGGTCAAATGCCAGGCCCGTCGCGTTCATCATTTCCGCCACGAACGGCCGCACATTGTAGTTCGTGTCGACTTTGAATACGGCAACCGGAACGTTTTGACCACGCGACCCTGAGAAGGTAGCGTAGATGTTTCCTTCTGCATCGAGAGCGGGGTTCGCAACCGGGTGCAGGTTCTCTGCGATCGGTATCGCGACCTTCAGGTCATAACTGTTGCTCGAGCTGCCGTCAATGGCTACCGTCACTGGCCCGGACAGCGCAGATTCCGGAACGCGAGCAATGAGGAACTCATCTGAGCTGACTACAATCGAGCCTTCCGCCTCGCCGAAACGCACTTTGGGCCGGCGCAAGTCGGCTGGCCGCAGTGCTCGGCCCACAATGCGGACCTCGCCACCCGGCAGCGAAGCGCCTGGTTCCACTCGCTCGATTTGTGGTATGCCGTTGACGTTTTTCTTGCCTGGCAAGCGGTACCAACCCCGATGAGTAAAGAGTCGCGGCTAAGCTGACTAGGTCAGCAATCCATAGTGCAAAAGAACCTGCATGACTGCCAGCGCGTAGAGGCCCGCACCGACATCATCCGCCATGATTCCGAAGCCCTCAGGAAACCGCTCCAATCGACGTAGCGGAAAGGGTTTCGCGATGTCAAAAACTCGAAAGAGTATAAGGCCCGCCAGCATGGATTTCCAAGCGATGGGCACCGCCATCAACGCAATCAGCTGTCCCGCGACTTCGTCGAGAACCACTTCACACGGGTCCTTCTTCGCGGTTGCTCTGGAATATCGCGTCCCAGCAACAACGCCGAGGGCTGTCACCGCCACTGCCGCACAAATCAGTGTCGGTGTTTGCCAAGCACTGCCCAAAATGCTGCCGATGCCCATCCACGCGAGCATGGCGATCGCCGCAGCCCAGGTGCCGGGGCCAGGCTTCGCACGCCCCACGTAAAAGAAGGTCGATGCCAGAGTCGCCCACAGCGGCGCTTCCGAGCGCGCCTTCGGCATCTGGATTACTTTTGCTACTGTTTGTTCTGCCGGTGGCGAAATCATTGCTTTCCTTTGTCGCTCGCGTCCCGTGTTGGTTCGGGTTGCGTTGTCTTCGTGCCCTGGTAGCCGATCGCGTCCAGGTCGTCTGGATCGCTGACAGGCGTCGAAATCACGTACCCGCCGCTCGCCCATCTGCCGAGATCGATGGTGCGGCACCGTTCGCTGCAGAAAGGAAACTCCGGTTCGGTGCGCAAGACGATCTTCCTGCAAGTTGGGCAGCGCAGGCTAGCTACTTTGTTGTGTTTCGCCATCGACAAAACCGTAAACAAAAATGGATGCAGGTTAGGGCTCGCTCGAATTATACGCAGCCCAAAAAGCCCAACGGAGCAGGCTTGCCAGCGAACCCGTCCCTACAATATTCGTGCGATCAGATCGTAGTCGTGCGCTTCCGTGATCTGGCAGCGGTACAACTCGCCAGGTCGAATCTGTTCATGCTCCCCGAAATCGTTGATGAAGAGCTTGCCATCGATTTCCGGCGCGTGCATCTCTGAGCGTCCTTCCCACAGCAACTCAGTTTCAGGCGACGGGCCTTCGACCAAGACATCGATTTCCCTTCCGATTAGCTTCTTCTTGTTACGCTTGCTGATCTGCTTCTGGATCTGCATCAGTCGCTTGCGGCGACGTTCGATCTCGCGCAAGTCGACTTTGTCGGCAAGCTTGTACGCTTTCGCGCCCTCTTCATCCGAGTAGCCAAAGACTCCCATCCAGTCAAACTGAGCAACCCTTACGAACTCGCAGAGCTCTTCGAAGTTGCTGTCCGTCTCGCCCGGGAACCCGACGATGAACGATGTGCGCACGGTCAGGTTTGGAATGGTTCCGCGCATCTTCTCGATCGAGCGCAGATAGACGTCAGCACTACCGCCGCGCTTCATTCTCTTGAGCACGTCGGCAGAAGCGTGCTGGAGGGGCACATCGATGTAGGAGCAGATTTTCTCGTGCGAGGCGATGACGTCCAGTAACTTGCCCGTGATTTTGTTGGGATATGCGTAGAGGAACCTGACCCAGCGAAGATCGTCGATACCGGCCAAGCGCTCCAGCAGGAGCGCTAGCCCGTCTTTGAGCCCGAGATCCTCACCATAGCAGGTCGTATCCTGGCCGATCAGCGTGATTTCGCGTACTCCGCTTTGAGCCAGTCTCTTAGCCTCGGTCACGACTGACTCCACACGACGCGAACGAAACTTCCCGCGCAATTGAGGGATGATGCAGAACGCGCAAGGATGATCGCAGCCTTCCGCGATCTTGATGTATGCAGACGCCTTCGGGGTCGCAAGTAAGCGCGGTGTGTTTTCGTCGTATAAGTAATTAGGGAGATCGGCGATTGCCCCATCCCACTCTTCTCGGGAAAATCGTCCTTGCTGCTCTCGCAGGTCACCTTCGGCTCGCGAGGTTCGCTCCGGAGTTCCATTCGACAGGATCGTGAAAGGGGAATTGGCGTTTGCTGCCGGTTCGACTCCCGCCACACGCAGGATGTTCTCTAGCTCTCCTGTGCCAACAACTGCGTCGACTTCAGGAATGTTCTTTCGGATCTCGTCCCGGTAGCGTTCGACCAGGCATCCCGCAACGACCAGTTTTCGGGCCCGACCGGAGGTCTTATGCTGGGCCATCTCAAGGATCGCATCCACGGATTCCTGTTTTGCCGAGTCGATGAAGGAACAGGTATTAACGACGATGATGTCGGCGTCCTCGGCACTGGGCGTGATCTGCGCGCCAGCGTTGGAGAGCATCCCCATCATGACCTCGCTGTCGACGAGGTTTTTGGGACATCCTAGGGAAACGAAACCAACTTTCGGCTTGGCCGGAAGCTTAGTCTTGCCCGTTGTAAGGGATTCTACAGGTGTGTTCTTCAGAGGCATGGAATCTACTGATTTTAACAGAGATTACGGACATAGGTGGCCACCGAGCGACAGAACACCTCGGCAGATGCGCCTCAGGAATGCTTGGTCGTGCGTGGCAACTGCCTGGCTGCCTCGCTGACTTCCTGAAGCAGTTCCGGGAGGAGCAGCGCGTCCTGCGCCGAGTCGGCGAATCTGGCGCGCTCGTAATGAACAGTAAAGCGCGCGACCGAGTTCCGCATGGTGACGTTATCGATACCGGTCACGAATTCTTCAGGTGTTTGTGCTGGCAGTTTCCGCCAACCACCTTTGGCTGCCGCCTGTGTCATGCGCAAATAGAGAACCGACGCTGCGGCTTCTGGGTCGCGTTCTGGATTTTTCAGCAACGACCGGCGTCGCCAAGACCTACCTAGACGCCCTAAATTCAGCGCCAATGCAACGAGCAGGACGACTCCGATAACCATCCACACTGAGCGACGGGGCGAATTCGTGATGTGGTCGTGCGCCCTGAATCCTTGGTGTAGCATGTCGAAGTACCGCGACCGGGCCCATTGCGTGACACTTTCGAATACGCTCGCCCCTTGCGCGACAGCGGTGGTGCTTAGCGCACGCTGGTGACCGAAGTCGTAGTTGATGACCCACTCTCGCCAGAACTCCCGAAACGCGTCGAGGTACATCCCGAGGCTGCTGTTTTTCGAAACTGCGGAAGAGCCAGCCGGAGTTGGATCGAAAGCCACCCAGCCCTGCCCAGGAAAGTAAGCTTCGACCCAGGAATGGGCGTCTCTGCCGCGGACAATGTAGCTGCCGGTAACGTGGTTGAACTCGCCGCCTCGAAAACCATTCACCACCCGGCTTGGGATACCCACTGTACGAAGCATTACAGCCATCGCGGAGGCAAAATATTCGCAGTGACCCTGCTTTCGTTCGAAAAGGAAGTTGGCAATGGGATCTGCAGGAGGGCTCTGAGGAAGCTGCAGCGTATATCCAAAGTTCGTGGAAAGATAGCGCTCGACAGCTTGTACCTTGCCGAAAGGTGTTGAGGCGCTTCCGGTCACCTCCTCGGCAAGTCTGCGCACCCGGCGATCAACATTAGGCAACTGCAAGTAGGAGACGGCGACAGAAGCTGGGTAGTCACTACCCGCTGCGTTGAGGACTAGGTCACTTGGGCGGCTGATGTCCGAAACCGCCTCGTAAATGCCGGTTGAGCGGTCGCGGTCGGCGTTGTAGACGGTCCCCGAGGCGTCCATGGTGACCTCGCGGTAGTTGCCATCGAGTGAAACTGGTGTCGGTGCAAGGAAAAACACGTTCGTGCCGATCGGTTCCATGAGGACGCGGTAATGCAGCAACCTCTCGGGACGTGGTACCCGCTTTTCGCCCAACTCCGAGTGCCATTCCGCCTGAAGCGACTGAAGATCAAAGCCGGACTCCGTAGCGAAAGGCATCATTCGTTTTCGCAGAAAGTTGAACCACTGCCGTCCGTCGAAGAGGGCCAGCGACACTCCCCGCCAATAGAGTTGATGCCCACCGGTTCTGTCCCCGGAGATCTGCACGTGCATGATAACGGCGCTGGACTGCTGAATTTCCCCGATCTGCCCCAATCGGACTTCTTCACTGAATCCGCTCACGATCTGGTTCTTAGGCGCGAACCGGCCAAGGTATCCGGCGGATACACGAGGCAGCACGAAAAACAACGCAGATGCCAAGGTCGCCACAAACAGCGCAAGGGCGAACGTGGTGAAAGTGATGGATCGCCCGAACGTCTTCCTGCCGGCATCATGCGCCACGGTGAGAAAGTGTCCGCGGGCGCTGGCCTCCCACGATCGCTTCAGTTCGAACGTGATGAAGGTCAAAATCGCGAGGGCGACGAATACGACAAAGGCTGCGATGAAGACGGAATCGACTGTGAGTACGGAAGCCGCGAGAACCTCGAGGAAGGCGAGCACCGCCAGGTAAAGATAGTCGCGGTCGCGGCGGACCGAGAAGATCTTGATGACCATGCTGAACAGTACGAGGTGCACTGTGGCGACTACGAAGTTTCCATTGGAAAAGAGAAGGTAGTCAGCGGCATAGAAGGCAACATATGAAATTGAGAAGTATGCGTCCCATTTCGCTGGAATGACCACAGGACGGGCGAGGAGCAGGAAACAAGCACGAAACAGCAGTGCGGTGCCGACTACGAAAATAGAAGGCGAGTCGAGTGCACCTGTGCTCGCGATTGTCGCGAATCCGGCCGCTACGAGCAGGAAAATGGAAGCTTCGAAATACCTGTTGATGCGACGGCGCAGAGCGGAATCACTCCCGGCATTCGAGCCGAGGGCTTCCGGATAATGCAACGGCAGCATGGGTGCGGTGAATTCCGCCATCTCAGTATTGTCACTGATGACGCGAAATCAGGAAAGGACACATAGAAGAGTCATATTTATCTCTGATCAAGAAAGGACCGTCGTTTTAGGCGACGTTGCGTCTGATACAATTGCGATGTCGGGCATCGGTCCCGCGCGACGCAATCCCGCCAACCCCGCCAGGTCCGGAAGGAAGCAACGGTAACGGGCCAGTGCGTGTGCAGCGGGGTTATCGGTGTCCGGCTTTTTTGTTGATCATTGTTGCGCGCGTCCCCAACTCTCAAATCCGTTGTTATGTTTGTAGCCGCCGGTTCATTCTCTGCGACCGTTCCTCATGCCCTACGAGAATCACTTAAAATGATTGTCACGTGCGGCTTCTGTGTTTCACAATGTTGTATTCCTGATCGGAGAATACATATTGAAGACCCTGTACCGCGCAAAAATCACGGCTCTTGGTACGTATGTACCCCCTCGCACACTGACGAATGCTGACCTGGAGAAGATGGTCGACACGACTGATCAGTGGATCGTGGAACGTACCGGCATCAAGACACGCCATATCGTTGATAAGGGTGTAGCCGCCAGCGATCTCGCCACTTGCGCCGCCCGTGCGGCCTTGGCGGAGCGCGGTATCGACGCGTCTGAAATCGAGGCTGTCATTGTGGGTACAGTGACGCCGGACATGCTGTATCCCTCAACGGCGTGCCTGGTTCAGCACAAACTCGGCATTCCCAAGACGTGGGGCTTTGATTTGTCCGCGGGCTGCTCGGGGTTCCTTTACACCCTGACCACCGCCTGCATGATGGTCCAGAGCGGTGTTCACAACAAGGTGCTCGCGATTGGTTCCGATGTGAACTCAGCAATGATCGACTACACGGATCGCGCAACCTGCGTCCTGTTCGGCGATGGCGCGGGAGCCATGGTCGTCGAACGTGCAGAGGACGGCGAGGACTGCGGTCTGATCGATTTTCATCACGAGATCGACGGTTCCGGCGGACAGTTCTTATACCGGCCCGGAGGCGGCAGCCTGTATCCGGCTTGGCGCGACGACGTCGACCCCAAGAAGGCTCATTACGTTCATCAGGACGGTCAGAACGTCTTTAAGTACGCAGTCAGGAAGATGGCCGAAGTATGTCAGATCGTGCTCGAACGCAACGGTCTTACCGGACATGACGTGAACTGCTTTGTTCCACATCAGGCCAATCTGAGGATTATCCAAGCCATAGCCGACCGTTTCGAAATTCCGAAAGACCGCGTGATCATAAATATCGATCGATACGGCAACACCACCGCAGGCACACTGCCGCTCGGATTGCAGAGCGCCCGGCAGGAAGGCCGCCTAAAGAAAGGTGATCTGGTCTTGCTAGCCGCAGTAGGCGCTGGATTCACCAGCGGCGCCACGCTGCTGAGGTGGGGCATATGAGCACTACTGAATGATCAGCATCCGGTCAGCGCGCTCTTCGGGGCGCGTTTTTTGTTGCTGCGCGCCGATGACACCCCGTTCGCGGAGCTTAGGTGGCCTCTGAACGTGCAAAGGCCGGAGCAAAGCTCCGGCCCAGACCAACGCAAAATTACAGACTTCACGGGCGCGTCATCGTCTCCGGCTTGACCACTGCGTCGAACTCTTCGCCAGTGAGGAACCCGAGTTTCAATGCGGCTTCGCGCAGACTGCTGTGCTCCACGTGAGCCGTGTGGGCGACCTTGGCTGCCTTGTCATAGCCGATCTTCGGTGCCAGCGCGGTTACCAGCATGAGCGAATTGTTTACGTACCAATCAATGGCTTCGCGATCCAACTCGATTCCCTTGATCATGTACTCGACAAACCCGTGGCAGGCATCAGTGATCAGCGTAACCGAGTGCAGGAAGTTGTAGATGATGACCGGCTTATAAACGTTCAGTTGGAAGTTACCTTGCGATCCGGCAAAGCCCACTGCTGCCGTGGCCCCGTGTACCTGGGTGGCAACCATGGTCATGGCTTCGCATTGTGTCGGGTTTACCTTGCCAGGCATGATCGAAGATCCGGGTTCGTTTTCGGGGATGATCAACTCACCGAGGCCGCAACGCGGACCCGAAGCGAGCCAGCGAATGTCATTCGAGATCTTCATCAGCGAGGCCGCAAGCGCTTCCAGTGCCCCCTGTGCGAACACGATCTCATCATGCGCCGACAGTGCTGCAAATTTGTTCGGGTGCGACCGGAAGGGAATCCCTGTCAGCTCTGCGATCTTGGCCGCAGCGCGCTCGGCGAACTCGGGGTGCGTGTTCAAGCCGGTCCCCACGGCGGTGCCGCCGATCGCCAGGTCGTAAAGTCCGTCGAGAACGAGTTCCAGGCGCTTGATGTCGCGCTCGAGCAGGCTTGCCCAACCCGAGAACTCCTGACCGACCGTCAGGGGGACGGCGTCTTGCAGGTGTGTGCGTCCGATCTTCACGACATCGGCGAACTCCTGCGCTTTGCTTTCGATCGCCTGCTGCACGCTCTTGATAGCCGGGATAAGCGCGTTCTTCACCCGGTCAGCCGCGGCGATGTGCATGGCGGTCGGGAACGTGTCGTTAGAAGATTGCGACATATTCACGTGATCATTGGGGTGAATAGGGTTCTTCGACCCGAGCGCTCCGCCGGCGATTTCGATCGCACGGTTGGAGATCACCTCGTTCACGTTCATGTTCGTCTGCGTGCCGCTCCCGGTTTGCCAGATGCGGAGAGGGAACTGGTCATTCAGCTTTCCTGCGATGACTTCGTCCGCCGCCTGCACAACCAGTTTCGCCTTCTCGGCGGGCAGTTTGCCAAGCTCTTGATTTACGAGCGCTGCAGCCTTTTTGAGGGTGGCGAATGCGCGGATCAACTCCGGCGGCATTGTGTCGCGACCGATATTGAAGTGGAGCAGTGAGCGCTGCGTCTGTGCGCCCCAATATACGTTAGAGGGCACTTCTATCGTTCCCATACTGTCTGATTCCACGCGCACACGAGTCGCTGCTTCCTGCGGCATACCTATTCTCCTGACTGACTTAAGTGGCTATGAATTGAACATCGAAACAAAAATTATACCGCCCGGCAGAACTCGCGCGTGATATGGAACGAGCGTTTCCGGCACTCGCCCGTCTAAGATGGCATGTCCGGGGAGGCGAACGGTGAAACTACTGTTTACGACGTGTGCACTTATTGTCGCAATGTGTTCGGCTACAGCAGTAGCCGACGATATCGTGCAATTTCGATCCGATGCTCAGCACAGCGGTGTATATCGCACAAGTGCACCGACTGGTGACGTCCACATGAAGTGGCGGTTCAAAACCGGCAACAAAGTGCGATCTACTCCCGTTGCTTACAAAGGCATGATCATCTTCGGTAGCAACGATGGAAACCTCTACGCAGTCGACGAACTCTCGGGGCGTCAACGCTGGGCTTTTCGAACCGACGGTCCGGTGTCGTCGTCACCGGCCGTTGCTGGCCATACAGTATTTATTCAAAGTGGTGACGGGAAGCTTCACGCCCTGGAAGTGGAGACTGGCAAGCAGCGTTGGGCCTTCACCGTGGGCAAGGAGTTGCCGTTTCGAAACGGAATCGCGCCCACAGATTTCGGGCCGCCAGATTACGGCTTGTGGGACTTTTTCCTGTCCTCTCCGGCAGTAGCGAGCGACATGGTCTATTTCGGCGGCGGGGACGGCACGCTCTATGCCCTTGATGCACGTACCGGGAAGAAGTTGTGGACGTTTTCGACGACTGGACGGGTACGCAGCACCCCGGCGATTGACTCCGGAACGGTCTACTTCGGCAGCATGGATGGCACCTTCTTCGCCCTGGACGCCTCCACCGGCATACAGAAATGGAAGTTCAAGACGGAAGGGAACGAGTACTTCCCAGCCGGGGAGATCCAATCTTCTCCTGCAGTGGTGAACGGCACCGTCTATTTCGGCAGCCGAGATTACTACGTTTACGCCCTCGATGCTGCCAGCGGAGCGTTACGCTGGAAGACGCAACACAAGGACTCGTGGGTCGTGGGATCTCCTGCGGTGCATGACGGAATGCTCTTCGTCGGCAGCTCAGACGGCAAATTTGTGCAAGCACTTGACGCCAATACTGGGAAGGAGAAGTGGCACGAGAAAACTGGCGGCAACGTTTTTGCCTCGGCGGCAGTCGCGGGAGACATCGTTATGTTCGGCGACTGGGATGGAGCGCTGATGATGCGCGATTCGAAGACCGGAAAAGTGAAACTCGGCATTCTCATCGAGGACCGCATCAACAGCTCGCCTATCGTTCACAATGGCGCCGTTTACTTCGGTGGTGACGACGGATACCTCTACGCCATCGGGACCAGGACCAAGGCCGAACCCAACACAGCACGGTGACACTAATGTTTGTGCGAGAGGGTTGGCGACGAGTCACGCCGCCGGCGGAGCAGGGTAGGTGCAAGTGAAACAAACAAAGCTAAGCGCCATCTGCCGCTCTGCTTCATCCAATAAACCTTATGGACTTGAACGGTAAGCGAAATTCTTACGACGTGATCGTTATCGGTGCGGGGCCAACCGGTCTGGCCTGCGCCATCGATGCCAAGCGTGCGGGCTTCACCACCGCCAACATCGACAAGGGCTGCTTGGTGAACTCTCTTTTTCACTATCCGGCCAACATGACGTTCTTTACTACGCCGGAACTGCTCGAGATCGGTGATATTCCATTTCCGAGCCCGCACCAGAAGCCGACACGACAAGAGGCGCTCGAATACTACCGTGCTGTCGCGACGTATTACCGGTTGGACATCCGCCAGTATCAGCGTGTTGATCGAGTGACTGGGCAGGATGGCAGTTTTTCCGTGCACACAACGGACATGCACGAACGCCATCATCAGTTTGCCGCGCGAAAGCTGATCGTCTCGACTGGCTACTACGACCTCCCTAACTACATGAACATCCCCGGTGAGGATCTGCCGAAGGTGTTCCACTATTACCGCGAGCCGCACCCGTACTTCGATTGTGACGTGCTGGTCGTCGGAGGGAAAAATTCAGCTGCTATCGCCGCGCTTGAACTCTGGCGACACGGCGCTCGCGTCACCCTCGTCCACCGGGGACCAGATATTCATCCGCATGTTAAGTACTGGATCAAGCCGGATGTGGAGAACCGGATCAAAGCTGGCCAGATCAAGGCGTACTTTAGTAGTTCGGTTTCCGAAATCACCGCCGACGAGGTGGCCCTGAGCACGCCCGACGGCGAGGTTCGCATCGCGAACGATTTCGTTTTTGCGATGACCGGCTATCATCCTGACTTCACGCTGCTCCGCAGTCTGGGCGTGGATTTATCTGCTCTAAACTGCAAGCCGGTCTGCAATCCGGAAACGCTGGAGAGCAATGTTCCTGGCATTTATCTCGCTGGAGTCGTTGTCGCTGGCATGCAGACGAACGAGATATTCATCGAGAACGGACGCTTTCACGGCCTCCTAATTGCCGCGGACTTAAAGCAGAAACTTAAAGCGATACCTGTGCAAATGGTGCCGTGCAGGTAGTCATGCATCGGTGAAACGTATGTCTCATTGTGCGATTGCGCTATTGATCGGGTTCCCGTCCGCCCCGCACTTTGCGTAGCCTCTCTCAATCGCCGTCCCTTCCTCGTAGTCGTTCCATGTTTCAATCAGGAGGAAGGGAAGCGGGTTGTTCTCGCTGAAGTAGCGGCGAAACATCCGCAGCGAGTCCTCGAACGTCTTACCGCATCTCGCATTCATATGCCGGTTGAGCGACCATGATGCTCGAGTATCGTTGAACCCCGGCCAGGCCGCGCCAACGGCGATTTTGTTTGGGTACTGCGACCGCATCTTTGAGTAGAAATCCTCCAGGTACTGCTGGCCCCAGTTCTTTCCATCCGGTGACCATCCCTGCTTTCCGGGTTGCACCCAGGCGTAGAAGCCGTCGAAGGCGTGTACGTACTTAGCGGGCGGTATGTCTTTGAAGATCAACACCGGCTTGTCTTGCCAGGACTGCGTAACCTGCCTGACTCGATTCCAATCGGTTCTGTCAGTTTTCGGAAAGATGAAGATGACGGGCCGGCCGTCATAGCGCAAATATGCTTTGCGAGACGGGCCTGCGTGCTCCGCTATGTACCTGTCGTATGCATACTGCAGGTCTACGATTACGGCTTCGGTTTCTTGGCCGGGGTTGTCGACGGCCTCGTCGTACTGTATGGCCACCTTGAAGTCGTTCTGCGAAGCGATCTGCTGCATGAGGGCGTAGCTGTGATCCATGAATTCCTTGCGAGGTCCATACCAGTTAACCAGGAACCCTGAGATGCCAAGGCTCTTTGCTTCCTCGACCTGCCTTCGCAGAACTACCTTGTCATGCGACGAGTACCCGACGTCAATGTGTTCTTTCGTGCCAAACCACGGCTGATAGACGGCCAGCATCGCAGGAGCACGTTCGGGTGCCGTGGCTCGGTTGGCCTTCAAGGTCTGATGAGTGTTGTAACTCGCCTTAGAACACGCCGACAAACTCAGCGCCGTGACGGCCAGTGTGGTGAGAAGGAGCAATGAACGCACGTTCAGCGACAACATGATAGTCGTACTCAGGAACCTGTAGCGCAATCAGTCGTTTAGATGGAAGAACTTGGCCTAGCGTTGGACAGAACAGCGGGGCAGCTTCTGGCTGAGCCGACGCTCAACCAGTCATGTTTACAGCTTAGTGAACCTTAGCCCGATTGGGGAGTAGTGCCAGAGATCAGCTACATCCCTTAACTCGCGTCAGGTTGAATACTAAACACGGCTACGTCGAAATCCGAATATAGGAAGAAATGACGAACCGCTACTCTCTCCTTCTACAAACCCCCAGAAGGAGGTCTGATGGTTCGTCGAATCCTTTGCGCGGCGATGATCGTTGTCGCTCTGGCTGTATGCTCCTCCGCTGCTGTGTACGTCAGTTCGCCCGCGAACGGCTCCACGGTTGCTTCTCCGGCCCATTTTGTCGCGAGTGCTACGTCTTCTTATCCTATTTCCGCGATGCGCATTTACGTGGACGGGGTCAGCGCCTATACGGTCAACTCAAACAAACTCGATACCTACGTCAGCATGTCGCCCGGCTGGCACTCGGTGGTCATCCAGGCATGGGATTCGAAGGGGACAGTACAGAAGCAGTCCCTTAACGTAAACGTAAGCGGCACGGCGGTCACGAAAGGCGTCACCGTAATCTCGCCCAGCAATGGCGCAACGGTTACCTCGCCCGCACGTTTCATCGCATCCGCGAGGTCGACGTCGCCGATCGTGGCCATGCGAATCTATGTGGACAGCAATAGCGTTTACAGCACGAACTCTGCATCGCTCGACACGAACATCAGCCTTTCGGCGGGAGCGCACAACGTCGTCGTTCAGGCATGGGACTCGACCGGCGCAGTATTCAAGTCGCCCCTTACCTTAAATGTCAGCGCCACCACCGGCCCGGTCATCCCAGCGGGTGCCAAGACCTTCACCAACATCGACGAAATGACCGGATGGGATTCCTGCGACAAGTGCTCGGGCGCCAACGCGAATGGCCCGACCACGCCCTACAAGATGACTCAGTTCATCTCCAGCCCATCGCTCGACGGCAAGAGTGCCCAGTTCTGGGTCGGCGGAGACACCCCGTACGCTTCGGCTCTGTGGTGGAAGCAACTCGGAGCCAACCCGGCGCCACGGCACTTCGTATACGACTTGTACTTCTACATCAAGGACCCGCTTGCTCCGCAGGCGCTCGAGTTCGACGCCAACCAGAGCATCTCGCCCTATCGCTACATCATGGGCACCGAATGCTCGTTGCGAAACAGCAAGCAGTGGAGCGTGTGGGACGGCGCTACGAAGCACTGGATGCCCACCGGCGTTCCTTGCACCTACATCGAACCTTACAAATGGCACCATCTGGTCGAGGAGTTTGAACGCACGACGGACGGCAAAGTTCGCTACATCTCGATCACTCTGGATGGGAAGAAGAACTACATCAATAGGACCTACGCACCGCAGTACATCGGCAGCGGTAACGACGTGAACGTTGCCATCCAGCTTGACGGCAACTACGCCATGCAGGATTACATGCTGTGGGCCGACAAGATCACCTTCACGTACTGGTAAACACATCGCCGATCAGCGTGCCGCGCAAACCGGCAACACGCTGATTAATGAGCCCGGGGCAGATGCTCCGGGCTTTCTATATCCGCTGGAGCATGGCACTTTTTACAACCAGCTTACAATTCACAATCGAAGGGTCGAATCGGATTCTAGCCAATCGTTAAGGTGAAACGTTCAGTGGGGCTGATACACTGCCAACCCGCCCACGCAAACGATCTCTCACGGCTATTCTCGCTGTGTATTCCCCGGGCGCGGCGTCAAACGAACCTCGGTAAACCAGACCACCACTCGAGAATTTGGCCAGCGCTTCTGTAGTCAGTTGCAGATCTAAAGATTGTGTTTTGGTTCTGTGTACGTTTCCTTCTGCATCGGCCAGTCCCGCCGTGATTTCGAGCGAGATACGGTTGGCCGTTCCAGAGGGAATGGCCACTCCCGATGCGGCGATGGTCAACGTGAATTCGATTCGCCGTTTGCCGCTGATTTGGGTTGCGCCCTCCCATCGTAGTTTTAAAGGTACGCCTGTGTAGTTGAGTGGCGACGTAAGCATCAGTTCAGTTTGGTCTACTTCGGCCTCGAATGCTTGCCCGGCCACGAAGCCAGAACGGGCACGAATTGTTGTGCCATGACTGCGACCTTAACCCGCAGTTTGTGCCATTTCGCTCTCTTTTTCGCTCCGTTCAGGTAGTAACCCAGCAGGTAATAGGATTTCGAATCACCCAGCGCTTCTCGAAAAGCCGCAGGAATGTTGCTGGATCCGATGAAAGCCTTTCCTCCAGTCTCCTGCGCGAAATTGAGCAAGGTGGTGGTGTTTGCCTCTTTGTACTGCGCGGCCCATCGAAGGTACTCGACTTGCGCAGCCTTCATGTTTGCGTTTCGATAACCTGGATCACTGGGAATCAAACTGCGAACATCTACGCTGTAGACAGCGATGTTCGCGGAGTTTAACAACTCGTAAGTCCTCTCGTACGAAGATGTGGAGGGAGTCGACGGAAACGAACCGATCGTTGGCCTGTGAGCAGTAGTCGAGGGAAGAAACGGAGTCGAGCGCCAAGAAAACGGAAACCCTGCACTCGCCCAAATCAGCGCCTTTCGGCCGGGTAACCCAGCGAGGGCATTGGCCAGGGCCTGCAAGGACTTCAGCGTCGTGTCTATCGTCCAGCGCTGGCGAACGAGGTCCCAGGCTACTTCTCCAGGAGCTCCAAACGAGCTTAGTCTCGCCACTTCTGAAGCGAGCAATCCTTCATCAACTCCAGATGGGATGACCGGTTCTCCCTTGATCTTGCGCAATGCAGCAGACAGTAACGCCGTGTCAGTCGTGAAGTCATGGACCACGGAGATTCCAGACCGAGTTAAGGTGAGGAGCGCAATGGGGTAATCAGTTCCTACTTGCGCCGATAGTGCTTCTAATAGCTGCTGCTGAGCTTCTCTCCAATTCAAGTACGGCGTATTCAGGAGATCGAACAGGACGATCGTGAGCCGTCGAGCGGCCTCATCGTCCACAGTGTTGGTGTACTCCCCCGAAGAACGAGTGCGGGCAGAATGGTTTCCGGACACAACCTCCTCGAATGAGGCTATGTGTTGGCGCCGTCCGTTATCCGTCACTTCGAATTGATCGGGTCGCAGATTTGGAACGTGCGCGCCGGACTTGTCACTGACGACTACGGGCACGAGCACCAACTCAGTCTGGGTTCTTACGGTCGCCGTGTCGGTCAGTGTAGTAGCATCTCCCTGAACTTGACATACGGAGAGGTCAGGGCCTGCTAACACCAGCAGCCCAAATGCAAAACCCATCAGCGCTCCGCGGACGTGGGCCATCGCGGCAGCATACCCTAATTTTTCGTGACCTCACTACACAGGGGAGAGAAAGACACGGCGCGTGGCGCACGAGCGCCCGAAATGGAACTAAATGAAAAGCCGCCAGCATTCGCTGACGGCTGATACTGACAACTGAACTAATGCCTAGAACGGAATGTCTTCATCCGTAATCTGCGTCGAGCTGACGGCGTGATCTTCCGATCCGCGCTGGTCGAAGTCGTTGCCGCGTGATGCGGGGGCGCGACGATTGAAGCCGCCTTCGTCTGAGCCGCCGTCACGGCCACCACCTAGCAGAACCAGGTCATTGCCCACGACCTCTGTGCGGTACTTCTTTTCGCCGGTATTCTTGTCGTCCCAGCTTCGCGTTTGCAGGCGCCCCTCGATGTAAACGAGGCGGCCCTTCTTCAAGTATTCACCGGCGATCTCGGCCAGACGCTGCCAGAGCACGACGTTGTGCCACTCGGTGCGATCCTGCCAGTTGCCATCCTTGTCTTTGAAGCGTTCGCTGGTTGCAATACTGAAACTCGCCACGGCGGTACCGCTAGGCGTGTACTTGACCTCGGGGTCCTTACCCAAATGCCCCACCAGGATTACTTTATTAACACTCTTCGCCATGTCGGATCCTCTTCTTCAACTGGTGTTCGCTGTCGATTCTCGTTAACGCTGGTGTCGCTGCCAAAATGTCGCGTCAGCGCCAACTCTTCAATGCAGAGCCTACTATGCCGCTGCGAGATAGTAGCTTGAGCCTAATCGGCCGGGACGGTTCTTGCTTCAATGATTTCGTCCAGATCTCTGGCGAGAAGTATAAGCGACGGGCCCAAAATGCACCACGGTTTCTGTTCGTACATGAGTCAACAGGATATCCGTGAGTCAAACGAGGAGAAGGTTGCACTAGTAGCCTTCGGGCAACACACGTATTCGGCACTTGCCAGCTCTGTGACACTTTGGTCACTTGTTTGTCAGTGAAAAACTATTACAGTAGCTCTTTCAGCCAGCAATTTCGATTTCCGAGCCATCCCTTGACCAGAGGGGTGCGATCTGGGAATGGCTCAGGCGGAAACTTACTTTGACGGTCTTCGGCTTCAACACGGATATACGTTCCGGTGACACGGTGTATCACGTGCAAACCGAGGCGCACGAAGCAGAGTCTTCGATGCAGACTGCTGTGTTCGTGCGTGGCCGCTGCATCGGCAAGTATGTCTCTTCTTACGTGGGCGAAGCCGATGCCGACCAGCAAGTCCACGAATTGCTCAAACAGCAGCACCGGTTCGTTCTCAATAGCGTAAAGGAGGGAAGGCTCGAAACCTTACTGAACTCCACGGCTGCGGGACGAATCGGAACGCCAGCTACGGAATCAGTAGATTCTGTGAACGCAAATGCTCGCGTGCCAGAGCGCTCGGAAACAGGCTTCGTGCGTGCCTCGACGGCTGCGGATGCAGGTGGGGCGGCAGTCGAGTATCTGGGGGCGCCTAAGCCGTTCGTGATCGAGGTTCTCTCATCGCAAATCGTCTGCGGCGGGTCAGGGCTGCGAATCGTGCTTCGCACCGTGGCTGGGCCAAAACCTGTTGAGGGCGCTAAGTTGACGGCACGCCTGCAGTTGACGGGAGCTCCTCCGATCTATTCGCAATCGGTTTCGGACTGCGAAGGAGAGGCTGAACTGTGCTTCGATTTCCGACCTTCTCCCCAGCATGATGAATGCGCGATGAACCTGCTCGTCCAGGCCGCCCATAATGGACATTCGTTTACGCGTCTGTTCCGGCTCCGGCGTCCATAGCAGACGCTGCTTGAGATTCCGATCTCTCCATCGTAAATTGGATTACCGATGCTTCTGCACATAAACGGCGAACACAGGGAAGTCCCTCAGGTTGAATCACTCGCTGCTCTGGTTGAGCAACTCGGCATGAAAGCCGATCGATTAGCGATTGAACTGAATCGGGAAATCGTGCCTCGCAGCAACTGGGGGTCTACCCCGTTAAAAGACGGCGATTCATTGGAGATCGTTCACTTCGTGGGCGGCGGTTGTAGCGCCTAGTATCACCCGCTCAATAGTCCCACTCATTTTCCGCACTCACCAAGAACCCGAACGGCTTTTTTGTCATTGACATCCAACATTTCAGTGCCAAAATGTTTCAAACATTTTGGTTGACGTTTGTTCCGAACCGGAGCTGTTGAGGAATGGAACAACGGTTCACATCCCGAGAGGTTGTTGATCTCACCGGCATCACGCCCCGCCAACTCCAGTGGTGGGACGAACGAGGCATCGTGGCTCCCGCCCGTGAAGGGCATCGGCGTCTTTACTCCCTCGACGATTTGGCCGAAGTAGCCGTTATATGCGAACTGCGCAGCCGCGGGTTCTCGCTACAGCGAGTGCGGAAAGTCATGCGCTTTTTGCAGAAGGAATTCGGTAAGCGTCTGGTCGAAACGGTCACAACGGGATCGGATTACCACCTGCTTGCCGACGACAGCCACATTTACGTTCGGACTTCAGCCGAGCAGGTTATCGATGTCCTTAAGAATTCGCGCCAACCGATGCTGGCCGTTTGCCTGAGCGATACCGTGCGGCAGGTCCAAGCCGAGTTGCGCGTAATCGAAACCCCCAGCCCAACACCCCCAGAAACCGAATCCAGGAGCAGCCGACAGCATGAGTCTGCTCCGAAACCGGAGCGCCGACCCGTCGCGCGCGCCGGCCAAACGCCTTCCGCAGTGGACCGGCGGAAGGCTGCGCAGTGAACCGCCAGCCGAACCTAGTGTTCGCCCGACGGAGGTGACCATGGTCGCGGAACTCAATATTCTGAGTGAATGGATTCCGGAGCAGATGCATCCAGGCACGCTGTTCGTGCTGGACAATGCTGGGGAAGAAGGCGAAGATCAGGACCCTTACTGGGCCGTCCTGGCTTGCCCCGGGTGCGGCACGCTGGGCCTGATTACGCGAAAACAGTTAGCGGGCCTACTGCCAATAATTTGTGGTTCCGACCAGTGTTCGGCTCAGTTTCTTCTGCGCGATAGCGAAATCGTGCCGCGAAAACCGTCGTAAGCAGAGGGCCGAAAGTCGCCGGTACTACTTATTCACTGATGCATCTGTCGCACGCGCAAATGCCGGTGGGATAGGGATCTGCTCGACGATTTTGATCCCGAAGCCTTCAAGCGCCGCTACCTTGCGCGGGTGATTGGTAAGGACGCGGATGTGCTTCAGGCCCAGGTCCAAGAGGATCTGTGCGCCAATGCCGACGTCGCGTTGCGTCTTGCGTTGCGAATCAGGGTGCGAGGGGTCCCGCAGATCGCGGTGGAATGCGAGAACGTTCTTGTCGTCGACTTTCTCGATTGCGAAGCCCTGTGAGCGATGATGCAAGTAGATGAGAGCACCCGTTCCCGCGTCGGCGATGTGCTGTAAAGATTGGCGAATTGTGGAATTGCATTCGCACCAGTTTGCACCGAAGACATCACCGACAAGGCAGTGTGAGTGCATGCGTACCAGTACCGGTTCGGCGGCATTCTCGATGTCGCCCTTCACGAGTGCTATGTGCGAATCCCCGTCGATGTCGCACTCGTAGGCAATCATCCGGAATTCACCTTGCCTTGTAGGCAGCAGCGCTTCACCGACCCGGTGTACGTAACGCTCGTGATGCATCCGGTAGCGGATGAGTTCTGCGACGGTCAGCATCTTCAGATTGTGTTCTTGGCAGAACTTTAGCAAATCCGGCACGCGCGCCATCGTGCCATCTTCGTTCATGATTTCGCAGATTACCCCGGCTGGAACCATGCCTGCGATGCGGGCAAGATCGACGGCCGCTTCAGTCTGTCCGGCACGAACGAGCACACCGCCCTTCCGAGCGCGGAGAGGAAAGATGTGCCCTGGGCGGGCAAGATCACCCGGGCGTGACGCTGGATCGATAGCTACCTTGATCGTCTGCGAACGGTCGAATGCAGAAATGCCTGTAGAAACGCCGAACTTCTCCGTCGCGTCGATCGACTCCGTGAATGCCGTGCCAAACATGGAGGTATTCTCGGACGTCATCATTCCGACGCGCAGGTAATCAAGACGCTCCGGCGTCATGGCCAGGCAGATCAGGCCGCGGCCATACTTAGCCATGAAATTGATCGCTTCGGGCGTGACATTCTCCGCAGCGAGGGTCAAGTCGCCCTCGTTCTCGCGGTCTTCGTCATCCACGACCACGATCATCCGTCCGGCTCGAATTTCTTCAATTGCTGTTTCGACGTCGCAGAAACCGGTGCTTGGTGTCATGGCAGCCTGGAATCCTTGCTTAAGCGCGGAAATTGTAGCACCCGGAAGTGTACGCGCCCATGTTAGCGGGAGCAGGGAAGCTTGTCACAAAGTATCGTGACGTGTAACTGCGAGAATGGCAAGCCGATTTGGGTGGAAAAAAGCACAGGCGCGGTCATCCCGCGCCGGGTTTTGGCTAAGTATTCCAACTATGCGCCGGGGTGAATCAGGCGGATAATCCAGTACGTAATGGCTGCAACCGCTGCTGAAGCTGGGATGGTAAGTACCCAAGCCCAGACGATCCGTCGTGCTACGCCCCAACGGACCGCGGACAGCCGCTGAGTTGCTCCCACTCCAATGATGGCACCGGTAATCGTGTGAGTCGTCGACACCGGAATGCCGGCTAGCGCTGTTCCGAACAATGTTGCTGCACCAGCAGTTTCGGCACAGAACCCGCCGACGGGCTTCAACTTGGTAATCTTGGAGCCCATGGTGTGAACGATGCGCCAGCCCCCGAAGTAGGTGCCGAGAGCGATGGCAGCGTGTGCGCTCAGGATGATCGGCCACTCCCAGTGGCCCCAATTCGCCTTGAAGTCGGCCGGGGACATCACTCCGGCGGTCAGCATCGCGCCAGCTATGATACCCATCGTTTTTTGCGCGTCATTACCGCCGTGCCCCAAACTGTAACTTGCCGCGGATAGCAACTGGAGCTTACGGAACCACTTATCCACCGTTTGCGGCGCCCTGTTCCTGAATAGCCAGAACACGCTCACCATCAACGCCAATCCGAAGAGAAGACCAATGATTGGCGCGAGCACGATGAATATCAAGGTTTTGGTCCACCCGCCGACCAGGATCACATCGAAAGCCCGGCTCGGACCCCAGACAACTGCGGCGCGGGCCATGGCAGCCCCGGCGTATCCGCCGATTAGCGCGTGAGAGGAGGAGGTGGGCAAGCCCCACCACCAAGTCAGGAGATCCCAAACGATGGCACCGACCAACCCGCCCAGCACTACATACTGAGTCACGATATCCAGGTTGATCATGCCCTTGCCGATTGTCTTGGCTACTGCGGTTCCCAACAGAAATGCAGCGATGAAGTTAAAAAACGCAGCCCATGCAACCGCGAGTTTCGGCGACAGCACCCTGGTCGAAACCACGGTGGCAATGCTGTTTGCAGCGTCATGAAAACCGTTCAGAAAGTCAAAAGTTAATGCGGTGAGAACGGTTATGACCAGCAGAACGATGCCGGGAGAAATGTTGACGCCGCCCAGATGCGTCTTCGCAACGATGGCGAGGGCGACCATTGAGAAGACGACAAGCCCCAGTGTTATGTAAATACGCAGGTTAGGGTTCTCGACCCGTTCCAGACTTTGCATCTGTTCCGGAGTTTCAGTAGAGGTGCTCATTACGCGCTCTTCAAGACGACGGCTTCGAGTACGTTGGCGGCGTCCTCTGCTTTGTCGGTGGCTGTCTCAAGTACCTCGTAAAGCTCTTTGTACTTGATCAACGTGATCGGATCCTTCTCGTACTCGAACAGGGTAGCGATAGCTGCGCGACAGATTTGGTCGGCCTGGTCCTCAAGCCTATTGATTTCAACACAGTGCTCCAGCACGTGCTGGCCTTTCTCGAGCAGCGTGCAGGCTTTAACGATCTCTTCGCTCTGGCGCACGATCAACGCAGCCAGTTCACCTGCAGCCGGAGGCGGATTCGTGATCTTGTACAGCATCATTCGGACCGCTGCAGCGTTGACGAAATCCAAGACGTCGTCGATGGACGAAGCGAGCTTATGTATGTCCTCGCGGTCAAATGGGGTGATAAAGGTCTGATTGAGCTTCTTGAGAATAGCGTGGGTCATCTCGTCGCCGCGGTGCTCGAGATCTTTGATCTGTCGCACGCCAGCTTCGACATTGGTGCAGTCCGTTTTCAGTACATCGGTGAGAACACGAGCTGCTTCGGTCAGGTTTTCTGACATCTCCGCGAACATGTCGAAGAACTTAGCTTCGCGCGGAATGATGCGAACCATTCGAATAGACTCCTTGTTCGGCTTCTGGCCGGATAGTTACAGATTGCGGGTTTGACACTTTAGTAGGGGTATAGGTGAAGGATAAATATCTCACGCGAGAGCTAGATTTTCAAACGTTGTGTCTGAAAAGGACACGGAACAATCCTTCTCTTGTAGTGGATCATTGTATGTTCGCGCGGGTTGTGCCGCACCTATCAGGCACGTTGTTCTACAAGCCTTACCGCGCCGCGATAGAGCCGCTTCATTGCGCGCAGGACAAATCGTATCGCCAGAACTATCAGGAGCAGTAAGACAGCCACAATCGCTGCAGTGATGTAGGGATGGGTAGCCGCAAACCAAGTCAGCAAGATTGCCACCACGTCTTCCACCAAACTCAACCCCATATTGGAGAAGGGCTCGGGGGATGGCGTAACCGCAGCGCGCGCCGCTATCTTGCCGCCATGTGCGGCCAGACCGATACCGCCCCCCAAAGCGGCGGCAGTCGCTTGTTGCCAAGGCGGGAGTTGGGCGGCCGCGCCGTAAGCCAGTAAGGCGGCTATCGGGACTCGAACAAAGGTCTGTAGTGCATTCCAGATGAGGTCGAAGGCTGGTATTTTATCGGCGACGAACTCCAGAGCGAACAAAGCGAAAGCCGCTCCTATCGTCCACCAGTTGTCGATCAGGTGCAGCGAGGCAGGTAGTTCCAGAACGCCTGCGCGTGCCATGAGTCCGAGCGTTGCGACGGTCGCGTACACATTCAGGCCGGCGGCAAAACTGGCGCCCGCAAGGATCCCCACGACTTCAGCACCACCGAAACTCATATTGCACCGGTTCCTTGGATGCGCTCGGGCACTCGTCTCGTTTTTGGCGTGATCGCGTGCGGAGGATCTATCCGCGTTCCTGAAAAAAGTAAAGGCCGCGCTGTGGCGGCCTTTGGCAGTCTAGAGCAATTTACAGGGTGGATTCGATCTCGAAACCCCAGGCTTCAAGCAAGGGCTCCGGTATGTACTTCGAGTTCTTGTTCCGGCGTGCCCACTCACGCAGGCGCGTAGAGCGCACATACTGATCAGGCTGCAGCTTGAACTCGCGCACGACCTGCTCGAACTCTGTGATGGTCGGGGTCACCGGCCCAATGGGTTCCGGCTTGCCCCAGTTGGGATTTCCACGTCGTCTTGCCATGATAAGTTCGTCTACCTCGGTCTAGGATGTCGCTTTTCAGGGTGGCTTCTCGTTGGATTCGCCGCGGCCGCTAAAGATTCAGCGCGATGGCCTTGAATGTCGCCGCGAGTACACCTACACCCTATCTATGTGGTTGCCTGGAAAACGCTATAGTTTACCCCTATTTGACCGCCATGAACAATAAAAAATACGTAAAGCAGACCCGAAAATGCGGAACAGTTAAACCGCTTTAATCATGGTCTTAGATGGATCATGATCGTTCAGGCTGGTCTGGACTGACTCCAATCGGGCGCGTCTGAGAGAGCCGTCCGCGGAGGGGCGAACAATGCACATTACTAGGTGGGGAAATCCGGAGGTGGAATGGTGCCCGGGGTCGGAATCGAACCGACACGCTCCTTTCGGAGCTCCGGATTTTAAGTCCGGTGCGTCTGCCAGTTTCGCCACCCGGGCACTTAGACGCTGCAAACAGATGGTAACACGTGTGTTTTCGCGTTACATCAACGTCCGCACCCGGCAACTTTCAGACACTTCGGCAGGAACTCAGGCGTCAGGGCGAAGCGTTCACCGCCAACTCCACTGACCCGCGCACCTAATGGTATCTGGGTGCCCAATGTTGTTGTCGGACAGCCCACGACAGCAGGAGAAGCACAGGTCGGTTCAAAATCTGAGACTCTACAGAGCCGAACAGCACGGAGTTATCGCGAAGAGATCGGTTCTCGCAAGAACCTTTTTGCGCCTAAACAGCGGACGCTAAGTCTTCGGTTCGCTTGGGTAAACATCGCACCACCTACGTTCAGTTGAGTCGAGTTACCGAGTCCGGAAGAAGCTTGAACGACCCAGTTCTATGACCTTTGAAAAGCTTCTCACCTTCGGCACCGCAATTGCATTGTCCAAGTCAGACCAACACGCAAGTCCACATCGGAGGTGAAAGCTTGCTCTGGACTTTGTTTGTGATTCTACTGGTTGCCTGGTTGCTCGGTCTGGTAGGGGTGTATCAGATCGGCTCGATCGTTTGGCTGCTGCTTGTCGCCGCATTGGTGGTGCTGGTGCTGCAGCTCATTTCCGGACGCAGAACCGTTGTTTGATGATCGAGTGCACGAAGTTCGGGCGTGAGGGTTTTCGACCCTCGCGCCCCTCGAAACAGTGAATTCGAAAGCTACTTTGCTTGGAGAAAGCAGTTAACCGAGCGTAACTGCGCAGCCGGATCTTGCGCTCTCGTAAGCTGCATCAATAATTAGCTGATTGCGCCAACCTTCTTCTCCCGGCGCAACGAACTCTTCGCGGCCTTCGACCCAGTCCGAAAACGAGTCAAGCATTCGTGCGTATGCGTTGGCGTTGCGGAACTGCCATGATTCGGCGATTTTCCCGCCGCGTCGAATGTCGATCGTTAGCGGTGCGTCTACGGTGAATGCGTTCGTCGCAGTCAGCACTCCGGCCTCACCGACAACTTCTACGGGGGTCTGATATTCGGCTCGCATGGTGACCATGATCGTCGCTAGAGTGCCGCGGCTGAATTGAAGGACGAGCGCTCCTGCCGCGTCCACTTCGCCCGACTCCGCGTCGCTTCTGGTGAGTGCCTGCACCCGAGTGACTTCGTCGTTCAACATGTATCGAAGAGCGTCGATGCAATGCACGCCCACATCGGCGACCACGCCGCCGCCGCTCGCACGATCATTGATCCACTTCCGGGCATGATTGCGGCCAGGGTAGGCGAATTCCGCACGTGCCAGCACTGTCTCTCCAAGGTCCCCAGAGGCGATGCACTGTTGTATATGGCGGACGCTGTCCTCGAATCGGAACACCTGTGCCACTCCGAACTTCACGCCAGCCGACCGAGTCGCTTCTACCATCTGGCGGCACTCATCGGCGTTCATCGCCATTGGCTTCTCGCACAGGATCGCCTTCCCGTGCCGCGCCGCCGTAAGAACGTCGTTCAGATGGCAGACGTTCGGAGTGGCTACGAAAACTGCATCTACTTCTGGGTGGCGGCAAAGTTCCTCCACCGAGTCGAATGCGAGCGGCACATCGTACTGCAATGCTGATTCACGGGCTTGGGAGCGATCGCGCCTGGAAAGTGCAACGAGTTTGGAATTCTGACCGCCTCGAAAGCCCGGCACCATGCGTTTCACCGCATGCAGGCCGAAACCGACAATACCGTAGCGGATCATAGTTGCCTCTGGTGACGTATTCCCTCGCGAAAAATCGCTATGCGTAGGGATAGAAAACAAAGAACAGCAGTGACAGTGCAGCCAGCACCCACAATCCCGGCTTGATGTCACGGTACTTGCCCGAGACTACCTTGCAGAACGGGTACAGCACGAAGCCCGCAGTGATACCCACTCCAACATTGTAGGTAAAGATCATCAGCGCGATCACGGCGAATCCCGGAATAAGTTCCGTCATGTCGCTGAAGTTGATCTTGGCAACTGGCGCGAGCATGAAGGATCCGACCAGAATGAGAGCCGGTCCGTAAGCCTGCTTTGGGATCGCCGCTGCGAACGGCGAGAAGAATAGCGCAAGCGCGAAACACGCGGCGGTCACCACTGACGTGAATCCTGTCCTGCCGCCAGCTTCGACGCCGGTTGCCGACTCGACATACGCGCCAGACGTCGTGGTTCCGATCACCGCCGCGAAAGTGGTTGAGAGCGCATCGGCCAGCATCGGCTTTTCGATTTGAGGAAGGTTGCCCTTTTCATCGAGAAAGCCGGCTCGGGCGGATAGTCCGATCAGCGTCCCCATCGTGTCGACGAACGCCATGATGAAAATGGTCAGTACGACAGGGAAGAAGCCCCAGGTCGCAATCCCGCGCAGGTCGAATTTTCCGAGAATCGGGCTGATGCTTGGCGGAAGCGATACCCATTCTGACGGCGGCTCGGCAATACCCAACGCATAAGCAAGAAACGCCGTCGCGATGATGCTGACTAGAATCGCACCTGGAAATCGACGAATGACCAGCACTGCCATGAGCAGGAACCCGATGATTGCGACAACAACCGGTTCTGACGTCAACTCACCGGTGCGCACCGGTGCACCTTGGACTCCGAGCATGACAATGCCGGTCTGGTTCAGTCCAATGAACGTGAGAAAAAGTCCGATCCCCACAGCGAAGCTGTAACGCAGCCCCTGTGGAACGGCATCGACAAGCCAGCCCCGAAGACGGAAGACTGTCAGCAGGATGAATAGCACTCCAGCGACAAACACTGCTCCCAGGGCTTGTTCCCAGCGATAGTGCAGCACCTGCACGACGGTAAAGGCGATGAACGCGTTCTCGCCCATGTAGGGGCCAATCGCGAAGGGCCGGTTGGCGTAAAGCCCCATCAGGAGGCACCCGAAGATGCAGACGAGGATCGTAGCCACCATCGATGGCCCTGGCGGAATGCCGGCGATCTGGAGGACCGCTGGATTGACCACGATGATGTAGGACATGGTGACGAAGGTCGTCAGTCCCGCGACGACCTCACGTCCCAAGGTTGTGCCGTTCTGGTGGAATTGGAAAATCGAATCAAGCTTGCTGTGCAATCAACCGTGCTCCACTAAGCCCACACGGGCTGGGACTGAGATGCGGAGGAGGTGCCGACCGTCGAGCCGGCACCCCGCAGCAGAAGCTAGTGGCCGACTGCCGTAGCGGGCGCAGTCACTTTCCTAGCGGGTGCTTCCGGACGAATGTAAAAGCCCATCGACTCAGGTGAGGGCAGCGCACCTTTTTCCTGGTACTGCATCTGCGCTGCCTTCATCGCGTTGATCTTCTGCTGATAACCCTGCGCAAGTACATCGTAGCGGACGAGCACGTTTTCGAGCCAGTACGGACGGTTTTCCGCCCTCCAGGCCTTGTCGTACATACCACGTACGCGATAGGTCGCTTCACGCAAGTCCTGCAAGCGTGCATTCACGGCATCGATCTCGCGAAGCGCACGGTTGACGCGAGCGCGATCGCCCATGTTCAGGTAAGCGTCCCAATAAGCACGGCTGATCTCTGCCGAGAACAGAATCTTCGCACCCAGCAGATCCAGCCGGTGGGCGGCCATGATCATGGTGTCGACCGTTTCCGGATGTGCCTTCGCCTTGGCTCGGTACTTGTAGAGCGACTCGAGAGCTGCTTCTGCCGACAGCCGGAGTTCCTTAGCTACCGGCAATGCCTTCTCGGTCGCTTTCGCACCGAACTCGTTGAAGGAGTCGGCCCAGAGCGCCTGGTTGTTTGCGCGACCTGCGTCAACACTGGCCAGCAGCTCGTGAGCGCGATTCAGGTTCTTAACAGCATCAATAAACGTCGAATCGGAGTTTCTGTAAAACGCCCAGTCGTAATTGCCTTGGAACTGCTCTATGGAGGCCTCTCCGGTCTGCCACGAGGCTGCTGCTCCGAACACGAGTGATGGCCAGGTTAGTTCGAATAGCGCCTCACCGTCGTCGTCCCAGGTGGTGTTCAGCATGCCCATGGCCCCGTACTTCTGGCCGTCGCGCACGAAGTTTCGAATGTTCCCGAAAGCTTCGGTCATGTTCGGATAGATCATGTTCCAGTTGTTCGCACCAGGCGCCACCATGATGTCGAGTCCGGCATCTTTGTAGGGCTTCAGCATCGAATCGAAATTCGGACGCGCGTGGTAGTTCCAGGGTACGGCGATCACATCCTTCGGAAGGATGTTCAGCAATTCGGGGTAGTGCATGGCGATGTCGCCCCAGAACATAAGCCGCTTGTTGTAGGGCTTCATGATCTCGGTGACGCGCTTCAGGTGTTCAAGATACACGCGTCCGAGCCCGACTTCCTTAACCCGATCGGCTGTCTGACCGCGCCCGAGTTCGAAGGTCTCATCAGCGCCGATGTGGAAGAGCGGGGCGGGGAAGAGCGGAACCAGTTCGGTGTACATCCGGTTGATGAAGTCGTAAGACTTCTGGTTCACCGGCGTCAGTACATGTCCGTGCGGAGTCTCCGCCATCTCGGAGAACTTCTCGGTCTTGAGTACGTGGTGCAGGTGGCCAAACGCCTGCTGTTCCGGCACGATTTCCACGTAGTACTTCTTTGCATACTCGACCAGTTCCTTGACTTCTTTCGCGTTCAGCGCCCCTTCTTTGGGCGCCAACAGCGGCTCGCTCTCATAGTCGAACACGTGCTCGATATAAAGCGAGAACATGTTCATCTTGTACTCAGCAAGGAGCCGCACCTGCTTCTTCATGTAGTCGAGGGTAGGCACCGGACCGCGGCTGATATCGTCATGCACGCCGCGCCAACGCATGGTCGGCCAGTCTTTGATCGCTACCGCCGTCACTGTCGCGGCTTTCTTTTCGGGCTTAACTAATTGGCGTAATGTCTGAACTCCATAGAACAGGCCCGCGCCGCTCTGCCCTCCGACGATGATGCGGTCGCGAGTAACTTGCAGCACATAGCCTTCTTCATTGAACTTCTCTTCGGTTGCGAGACCTTTGGCAGCAAGCGCCGAGCGCAGCGAGCGATCGTCGGTGAGGCGTGCAAGGTAAATCGCACCGTTTGCAGGCCCGCGCCCGATGACGATTCGCGGTTTCTGGCCAGTAGCGTCCTTGATTTCTTCTGCCAGCGTCTCCGCGGCAACGCGGTCTTCCTGTGCATGGGACGAATTGATGACGATTCGAGTCGCACCCGTGACGTTAAACGAGCCGTCGAGTGCTTTGACTTCTTTGGGATACGGAACGAGTTGCAGGGCTGACGTCACTGACGTGCCCTGATTAGCGGGACTGGCTTCTTGCGCGCGCAGCTTGGCAGCCACGCAGCTCAGGATGATAACGAGGACGACGACTGTAAGCGCTCTTTTTGGATTCATGGCTCGCCGCATGGGCCTGACCGGTATTCCGACAGCGGTCAGGTCGAGGTTAGTTGCTGAACAGGCGGAGCGTAAATGTGAGTAAGAAATGTGTCAATGACTCGGAATTCGCCCCCGGGGGGCCGCTTTCACACGAGGCAACGTGCTGTCGCTTCGTTATGAACGGAGCCCCGTTGTCACGCAGGCACTGTGACTCGTATCACGGCATAGCACTTCAAGCCGGGAGAAACTAACAGCCCTAGAGGTGCCCCATGCCGATCCTCATGATGGCTCTGTTGGCCCTGGCTGTTTTCGTAGGACTATTCTTCCTGTTTGTGGGTGCAATGGAGGCAGAGCACCATCAGCGCGACGCGGAGGAAAGGCAACCGCAAAAGGTGAAGGCGGCTGCTCAAGGATCTGGCCGCAACTAGATTCCCGTTCCAGACGTGCCGTTGCTCTATGCTCTTCGTGCCCTAAACGCTCCCGTTGCAGGTGGATTCGCCTCAGTGGTAATCTGTGTCAGCGCGTAACGGCGCGGCAGTTCGTTCGGAGAGCGGGGTTAGTATAGCGGTCATGCCCTGGCTTCCCAAGCCAGTGACACGGGTTCAACTCCCGTACCCCGCTCCAATCATTCCCGCCATCCTATAAATCATGACAGAGCGGAACGGCGGCAGCCCAGAGACTACGATTGTTGGTGTCATCTCCGACACGCACGGTCTGGTGCGACCAGAAGCGCTGGACGCCCTTCGCGGTTCTCACTTGATTCTTCACGCTGGCGACGTTGGCAGTTCCGCAGTGCTGGACTTGCTATCCACCATTGCTCCTGTGATAGCAGTTCGCGGTAATATTGACACCGCCCCCTGGGCGGACCAGTTGCCGGTAGATGTCGTCGTGGAGGTCGGTTCAGCAAGTATCTACATACTCCACGATATTGCGCGCATGGATCTCGTGCCCGAAGCCGCGGGTTTCGGAACTGTGATCTACGGACATTCGCATAAACCGGAAAAGAAGGTTCGGGGTGGAGTTTTGTACCTGAATCCGGGAAGTGCCGGACCACGCCGCTTCAAGTTGCCGGTGTCCGTCGGACGGCTGGTTGTGACCGGATCGCACGTCGAAGCGGAACTAATAACGCTCGAAGCCTAATCTTCCCCTGAGGACTCGCCCAAATGGGCCCCAAGCCCTGATTGGCAGTTTTACCAAACCACCTCCTGCATCCAGAGCGCGTCTAAGGACAAGAAGTAGTTCCTTACTTGCAGCACAACACCAGGAGACCAATCTGCGCAGGACGCTTATAGCACGGTCTGCCGTCGAAATTGAGCAACTCTGCTCCGCCTGGCAAACACTCTCGCGCGCACCGGGGCGCACTATGTTCCAGAGCTACGAATGGAACCGATTGGCAGCTCAGTATTTTGCAGGGCGCGAGCAGCCCTTCGTAGTTTTTTGCGAAGACGACAATGGCTTCGCTCTTGTCCCGGCGGCCATCGCAGACGGCGGCGGCCGGATCGTTCTGCTCGGCGAGTCTCTCTTTGATTACCGCGACGTTCTTGCTGAGGGAGATCCGGACACACTCACCCGCGCCTGGCAGAAATTGGCTGAGCTGTGCCTGCCACTCTCGGTTTTAAATCTGCGGGGCGTGGAAACGAGCCGGCGTTGGGCGAATTTCAGTCCTATCGATTTTTGCCACGCGCCCGGTATTTTGAGGCGCGATACGTCCTCAGAAGTGATCGAACGCGGCCATCGCAGGTTGGGACGTTTTAGCAGGCGACTCGAGCGTGCCGGTGCCTGCTTCAGGAGGTACGACGGAAGCGCTTCCACTCTGGTGCGGGAAATCTACCGCAAGAAGTCCCAGCAGTTTCATGGTGCCGGGAACAATGTTTTCGCGGACGAGCGGCGTATCGATTTCATGATCTCAGCAGCAGCGCAAGATCCAAATGCGTGCGAGATTTTCACGCACGAGACGGAAACGTGCCTTGTTGCTGCGCTGGTCACGTTTAGGGACCGTGGCGTAAGGCGCTTCTACACCGTCTATCACGATCCCGCATGGGCGAAAGCCTCGCCTGGGCAGGTTCTTATTTATGAGGTGACACGCAACTCGCTTGATGAGGGACTCGACTGTGACTACATGACCGGTGAACAATCGCACAAAATGCGATTGGCCACACTGCTCGTCCCGCTGTACCGCGTTGATCTCTCTGCGGAGCAGTTGCGAACGGCCGTTTTCGAACAAGTTACCGTTTCTCAGATCGCGGCCTAGCATCGGCCCAATCGCGCCCGCTCACTGACCTCACAGCCGTTTCAGGAAAGACTTTGCCTCTTCCAGATGCGGGAACAGTTTCTCGTCCGCCTGAAAGTCCGGGCCGTGGACGCAGCGGCGCGTGCCGCGCATTCTGACCGGGTGTTTCAGGTGCAGCATCTCGTGATAGACCAGGTATTCAATCGCGTATCGCGGCACTCTGGGGTGGTCGAAAACGCGACTCACGACAATTGCGTTATGCGCAGGATCGTAGTGGCCCAGCATATTTCTGGCGTGCTCGCGACTCCAGGTCATGCGCGGTCGGGCAAGCAGGCCGAAGAAAAACCGCGCGTTCAGATCCTCGAAAATCTGGTCCAGATCATAGAACTGGCCTCTCGCAGTGTCGATCCGCTTGCGCCCTCGAAGCTGTCGAATTTGCTCTGCCTTCGAGATCAGAGCATGACTGCTGACGTACTTTCGATACCGCAGATTCAGTCCGCTATCGATTGGCTTGCGGTAAAGCTTCGCCAGCAAGATGTGGACGATCGAGCGCAGCACCGACTCTGGGGCTCCCTCCAGCAGATCGGAAAGGCGCATCAGGACCTTTCCTTCACGTAGCCGAACGGTGTTGTTGATGTTGGCGAAGGGATAGAAGGTAATGCGAAATTCCGGCATTGGGGCCCGGGGTCTCAGGTCTCGATAGCACTCCTGGAACAGAAGGGAAAGGTCCTCTCTCACAAATCCAAATTAGCACGAGCTGTGATTCTGCAAGGAGACGAAATGTAACTGCTTTTGCACTTCACTCCGGTTTGCGCAATTCCTTCTTCTTGGCTGCGGCTTCCTGATCCTCGAGCGTCTTGCGCGCAATATCCAGGCTTGAATTTACCGATTCGATCGTGTCGTCAAGCACAAACCGGTAATGCTTCTGAACCTCTTCCGCCAGCGCCGGGTCCCCGGTAGCCGACTCCTTGAGTTGACGGAGTTTCAGTTGTAGCTCGGTATCGGTCTGAATGATCTCTTTCAGCGGCTTCCGGATGTCCCATCTGGCTTCGGCGTACATGTCGATGTTGTCATCCATTTCATCCACTATGGTCCCCAGATCCTGAATAAGGTCGTGCATCTCGGGACCGCGATCTGCGGCAAAACGCGGATCGGAGCGCAGGTGCTCTATTGCCTGCATCCGTGCGCGCGCGTACTGTGTGTACAGTTTGAGGCGTTTCGGTGGGTCCTGCTTCGCCTCTCTCAGCTCGTTCGTTTCTTTTGAGTTGAGTGGGTCGCGGACGCGCTGCGCCCAAGTCAGTTGTGCGACAACGATTAGCAGCAGGACGGCTATCAGTTTCCAATGTGTGATCATTTTGTGAACATCGTCGCCAATAGTTCGTTACGCGCGTGTTCGATCCGTTCAATCGCATGCTGTACAGGTGGGCGGTTGTCGAAGTCGACGGACTTGCGGATTCGCTCCAAAGTGTCGGATATCTTCCGCAGAGAAATTTCCGTTTGCTTCATCCGCTTGCCCGTGCTGACGGAGGCCTTTGCCGCTTTCTCACAGTCCTCGACCAGAGTACCGAGCAAAGCATGCGCACTCGTGACGTCTCCGGAGTCGAAAAGACGGTTCACTTCTTTCACCTCAAGGTCGGCAATCTTTGCGTAGAGCTTGGGATGATCCTTGGGCTCAGCCTGCGCAGCTTTCGCCCTGAGTTGCTCAACAGACTCAGTAGCGGCAAATGCTACCGTCGCAAATAGAAGCACAATTTGAACTATTGCCGAGCGCTTGGTCATGGCCTAATTCTTGGGGTCTATCGCTATCAAACGATGTCGAGCCTGCCACTCCTGATCGGGGAACTTACCATTTGCAACCTGCAGAAATCGACGGTAATTCTCCACTGCCTGCTTCGCATTCCTTAGATGATCATAGGCTGTGGCTCGCAAAAAGTATGTCGCAGGACTCTCCTCAAGATACTTGGCGCGCTCATCCAAAGCCCTGATTGTCAGTGGATAGTTCTTCTCCTCGTTGGCTGCGATCGCAAGGTCGCCATACGCTTCGCCCAGGTCGGGTTTCAGCTTGATTGCTGCCAGGAATTCCTGCTGTGCCTCTGCGAATTTGCGTCCGTAGAGCAGTGCGCGGCCAAGTTCATGGTGGAGGCTCGCGTCGTTGGGGGAAACCTGGAGCAAAGGACGGAGAAGGTTCTCGGCCTCGGCATGTTTCTTCGTATCGATCAGCAGTGCGGCCAACTGCCGCGTTGCGTCCACGTTGCCGGGAGAAAGCTTCAGGCCGGTCTGCAACTCGGTGGCTGCTTCTTCGGTCTTGCCCAAAAGCGCCAGCACACGCCCCAACTGGATGTGAGCGCTCGCGTTCTGGGGATCTACAGCGATGTATTTCCGAAGGGCGGCTTCAGCTTCCGGCATCCTTCCCGTTTGGGTGTAGATGTTCACGAGACCGGCCAGCGCCTCAGGCGACTTCGGATCGAGTGCGGTCGCCGCTTTGTATTCGGCTTCAGCGGCATTGAACTGCTTTTGCTGTTCGAGCACCAAGCCTGCCGACAGATGTGGCTCGGGGTCTTTGGGAGCAAAGTTTGCTGCTGCTCGGAAAGCCTCAATCGCACCGTGGGGATTTGTTTTCTCGATGACGTGGCCTAAAGAAAGCCATGCGTGCGCCCATCCGTCCTGCTGGCGAGTCGTTGGTTTGAGCTGGGTCGCGGCACGCAGGTGCTTCTCGGCATCGGGCGAACCCGTCTTCGCCAGCAGCAGACCAAGATTCAAATTCGATTCAAACACGTTCGGATTAGCCGAAACCGACTTCCGGTAAGCGTCGATAGCTTGTTGAGTGTTACCCGTTGCGTTCAGAACAAATCCCAAATCGAACCATGCCTGAAAGTCGGTTGGTTTCTCGGCGATTACTTGGCGCAACAGCTTCTCCGCCGTGGCATAGTCTTGTTTCTCGATAGCGGCCTCAGCCAGGGCAATAGGGGACTCTTCTGCGATCCGGTGTTTACGAACGGTTTTGCCCGTTGTCTGCCCGGCCTTAGTGGCGCCGGGCGTGGTCTTTCGGTTCGGCGCTTGCGATAAGGCCGAAGAGGCAGCAATCGCCAAGATTGTCGTCAGCAGGATCGGTTTAAACGCGCGCATCGGAAACGGGCTCTCCAGTGCCTATTGTGGACCTGTCACCGCCTGCACTTCCAGAGTCGCCGGTGCCATGTAGGATACGTGCCAGATATTTGCCAGTATGCGAGCCGGGGTTTGATGCTATCGATTCGGGCGTGCCGGTTGCCACAACGTATCCACCGCGCGCACCACCTTCCGGACCGAGATCGATGACCCAGTCAGCCGTCTTGATCACGTCAAGGTTGTGTTCGATTACGACAATCGATCCACCGGCATCAATTAACCGGCGGAACGCGGCCAGCAGCTTGCTTACGTCGTCAAAGTGCAGCCCCGTCGTGGGTTCGTCGAAGACGTAGAGAACGCGTCGTCGTCGGCTCGCGCCATTGCCTTGTTCATCTCGCGGACGCATGGCATCGCGCCCTCCCGGAAGATGGGCCGCGAGCTTAATTCGCTGCGCTTCGCCGCCGGAAAGCGTCGTCGCCGATTGCCCAAGCCGCAGATATCCAAGTCCCACCTCTTCGAGAACCCGCAACTTGTCCGTAATCTTCGGCACGCCCGAGAAAAAGTGCAGGGCCTCTCGTACGGTGAGGTTCAAGACATCGTGTATGTTCTTGCCCTTGTACTGAACGTCCAGAATCTCGGGCTTGTAGCGGGTGCCTTTGCAGTCTTCGCACACCAGTTCCACATCGGCGAGGAACTGCATTTCCACTGTGACGGTTCCGTCACCCTGACAGGTCTCACAACGGCCACCCGGGATGTTGAACGAGAAATGCCCGGGCGTGAAGGCGTGCTTGGCTGAATCCGGCAGAGACGCGAAGAGCTCACGAATGGCGTCGAAAGCCTTAATGTAGGTAACCGGGTTGGAGCGCGGCGTGCGCCCGATAGGCGACTGATCGACCAGCACGACTTCGTCCACGAACTGCGCGCCATTGAGTTGCTCAAGACATGCAGCACCCGTGCTGCCCTCCGTGTCTCCCGACTGGCCCTTTGCCGCCGCGAGCGCTTTGTAAAGGACGTCGTGCACCAGCGTCGACTTACCTGATCCCGACACACCCGTCACCGCAACCAGTATGCCGAGTGGAATGTTGACGTCGATCTTCTTGAGATTGTGTGCGTATGCACCCTTGATCTTGATCTGTTGCGGTCCAGGTTTCCGCCTTGCCGGCGGCTGCGGTATACGCAACTCGCCATTCAGATAGCGTCCGGTGAGCGACTGCGGGATGTGTTTGATCTGCTCGTATGTTCCCGCTGCGATCACCCGGCCGCCATTCTCCCCGGCACCCGGTCCGAGATCGAGTATGCGATCGGCTGCCTGCATGATGTCGGGATCATGTTCGACGACCAGGATTGTGCTTCCAAGCTCGCGAAGATCTTGCAGGATTTTGATCAGGCGGTACGTATCGCGCGTGTGCAGTCCGATTGAGGGCTCGTCAAGCACGTAAAGAGTTCCCACCAGACGGGAGCCAAGCGAAGTTGCCAGTTGAATTCGCTGTGCCTCACCACCCGACAAAGTCGATGCCAGCCTGTCCAGCGTCAGATATTCAAGCCCCACTTCGTTGAGAAATCGCAATCGGTCGCGGATTTCCTGCAAGAGCTTCTCGGCAATGTCGGCCTGCTCGCGCGAAAGCTGAACTTCGATGAAGAAAGCCGCCGCACTTTCGACCGTCATCGACGTGATCTCACAAATGTCCTTGCCGCCAACCTTGACCAGCCGCGCTTCAGGGCGCAGCCGTGCACCGCCACAATTGGAGCACGTGGCATAACCACGGTAGCGGCTCAGGAAGACCCGCACGTGAAGCTTGTACTTCTTACGTTCCAGGTGCTCGAAGAACCCGCGGACGCCCCACCATCTGCCTTCACCATCCAGAATCAGTCGTTGCTGCTCGGGTTCGAGCTCGTTCCAAGGCACGTCGGTCGGAATTCCGCGCTCGCGTGCGTACCGCCGCATCTCCGTTGCGAACGGCTTGTACTTTGGCTTGGTCCAGGGCTCGATCGCCCCTTCGGCCAGCGTCTTCCACTTGTCCGGGACGACGAGGTTCATATCGAAATCAATCGTGTTACCGAAACCCTGGCATCGCGGACAAGCGCCATAAGGATTGTTGAACGAGAATAACCTCGGCTCCGGTTCTTCGTAACGAATGCGGCAATGTTTGCACTCGAACCGCTGCGCGAACCGGAATTCCTGCCTCGGTTCGTTATCTTCGCGGGGCACCGTCTGAAAAAGCACCTCTCCGGCTTCGCGATAGGCAGACTCAACTGCGTCCACCAAGCGTGACCGTATCTCGGGCGAGGTGACTAGCCTGTCAACCAGCATGAACACTGGTTCAGAGAAGTCCACATCCAGCAGTGACTCAGGCGTGGAGAACTCGAATATCTGTCCACCCTGGTACAAACGATTGAAGCCACGCTTGCGGAGCTCGAACAGTCGCTCTTTCAACGGCTCATTCACATCCTGAGCGGCTGGCTTCGCTTTGCTGGTCTTCCTGGCAGCTTTTTTCTTGGCGCCCTTTTTTGGCTCCGGTTCCGCCGGTGCGACCGACTGAACAGGGAAGAGCACCATGATTCGCGATGACTTCGGCAGAGCCAGAATCGCATCAGCTACCTGGTCCACGGTGTCTTTGCGAACCTCTGCGCCGCACTGGGCACAGTAGGTAGTGCCCACTCGGGCAAAGAGCAGTCGCAGGTAGTCGTAAATCTCGGTCGCTGTAGCTACTGTGGATCGCGGGTTTCGCGTTGAGTTCTTCTGACGAATCGCGACGGCCGGGGCAATGCCATCAATGACGTCAGCATCGGGCTTCTCGATTCGCTCAAGGAACTGTCGAGCGTACGCAGAGAGCGATTCGACGTAGCGTCGCTGTCCTTCAGCGTAAATAGTGTCGAATGCAAGCGATGACTTGCCGGAACCGGATACCCCGGTTACGACCGTCATAGTGTTGTGCGGGATTTCGAAATCTATGTTCTTGAGATTATGAACCCGCGCGCCGCGAACAATGATGCTGTCTGTCATGAATTAAGCTATCCGCAGCCGCAGTTCAGGACCACCACGGATGGCGCAGTGGCCACATGGGGTTCAGCGGCGTAGCGGAATCTTCCTATTCTAAATCGCGGAAAGACATGCGCTCAAATTGGGGAGGCGGCCGGCGAACGAGAGCACTCTATCTGGCGATTGCCAGGAGCGCGAAGAGATAGATCCAGAGTGCACCGATGACGTGCCAATACCAGGAAGTGACGTCAACGATAATTCGCCGCTCCTCGACCGGACGTTGGCGCCGCGTTGCGAAAACCGCATAGCACAAAGCTACGAGTCCGCCGACCAGATGAACGGCGTGGGTTCCGGTCAGGATGTAAAAGAAAGAACTGCTTGGGCCAGTTGACAGGAACCAGCCATGATTTTGAAGGTCCTTCCAAGCCAGTATCTGCCCGACGATGAACCCAAATCCCAGCAGCACAGTGATGCCCAGCCATGGCATCGGCCTCCGGTCGTCGGCCTTGATTCCCGGGATCGCGAGCACAGGTGCGAGCAGGACCCGCTGGGCAGCCTGTCGGCGCGCCAGTTCCATCGTCAGGCTGCTGACTGTTATCACAAGCGTGTTTGCCCACAGGATTCCGAGAGGTATATGCAGGGGCTGCCAGTCTCGAACGATCATCCCCGTTGCTTGGTCGTAAACCCCGCCCATCTTTCGAAAGATGTAAGTGAGGCTGAACGAGACGAACAGCATCACGATCGACACTAATCCGACCGCCATACCCAAGCGATAGCGCCTTAGTCGCTCACCGTAATCCGGCCTGTTGTCGCCGCCGCGACCCCCGCCACCACCACCGCCCCGCGAACGGTCGAGCGGAGGACGGCCACCGCCACCGCTTCTGATCTTTGGTGTTTCGACCGGCAGACGCGGACTAAGTGTACCGAGAGCCATTGTGGGGGATCGACTCCTGCTAGTACGGCTGGTGTGCTGTCACAAGGCTATGTGATGCGGTCAGATTCGGATTCGTGGCGTGAAAAATCGTGGTCGGCTGAGCACGGGTGTTTCGGACAGGTGAGATCGTGATGCCCAAAAATGTCCTAGAGACAAATGCCCGGCGTAAAAAAGGAAAGGGCCCGCCACTTGGCAGCGAGCCCTGTCCTGCAACACCGACGAATCAAGCCGCGCCGGAGCTTACTCTTCAGGCGACCACTCAGGGATACGTCCGGGCGTCCAGGGAGCCCCTGCCGCTTCCATCCCCTTCTCCAACTTCACCAAGTCACCTTCGATCAGGCCGCGCAGTTTAGTCAGTTCCTGCGAGAACTCCTGCGCAGCGATTGCATAGGCATCCCGATGAGTCTGTGTGGGCACCGCGATGGAGAACCGAGTGTCGTCCAGCACTGAGCGAATACGGTCCTGGATCGACGGTCCAACGTTCTCGTTCCGCGCAGCAAGAGCAACATCTCCGCGCAGCGAACGCTGAATCTCGTTCAACTGGTTCTCGAGTTTGTCCGCAGCGGCCGCAAGCTGATGGTCGGCCGCCGGGGTTTCATGAAGCGCCCGCCGAATCGCCTTCAGCCGTGACTTGGTGTCCTCGGCCGTGTGCACCGCACCGGTTACCGCCCGGTACAACCGTGCCGCCTTCTGTTGGAATGTGTTCAGTGCGGCGAGGTCTTCCGGCTTCATTCCGATCGATTCTTCCGTGTACACGGTGAAATGCTGAGCTGAACCAAGCTCAGTCACGACGCCATCAATCTTCTTGAAGAGCTTAGCCGTGTACTTGCCCGGCATAGCCAACGGCCCACTCGGACGATCTCCCCAGAAGAAGTCCTCGTCGCCCTCACCGGTTTCAGGTGGTAGCTGCGGTGCCGGATGGCGGAAGTTCCAACTGACCCGGTGCATGCCCTCGGTGATTGGTGCGGGAACCGTGCGTACGGCTTTCCCTGACGCGTCGTACACGACCATGTACACCTGCGGCGGGAATGCCTCAGCCTCGGCGCGAAGCTGCTCCGGCGTAGGATACGGGGGCGTCTGGCCCTTCTTTACGGTCTCGCGCTCCGCTTCCTGCCTCTGCTCCTTTTTCGTCTTGAGCTTGTCCTTGAGGTAATAGGTGAACGTCACGCCGTAGGGCGGGTTCGGAGCAATATAGAACTGCTCGCCCATGAATGCCTTCCGGCGTCCCCCCAGCGGACGTGCTTCCACATACAGGAGCGTGTCTTTGACCGGGAACGTGACGGCTTCCTGCGCCAACATTTCCGGTTTGAGCACGCGGAGCGGTGTGATGTCGTCCAAGATGTAGATACCGCGCCCGAACGTCGCCACAACCAGGTCGCCTTCGCGTGGCTGGATCACCAAGTCGCGCACCGCGATAGTCGGGAAGTCGCCCTTCAACTGCGTCCACGTCTTCCCGCCGTCGATCGTGAAGAACAGCCCAAACTCGGTGCCGGCGAACAGGAGGTTCGGATTGACCGTATCCTCCGCGATGGCGAGCACGGGACCGTTCTCCGGCAGGTTAGACGCGATGTTGGTCCACGTCTTGCCGCGATCGGTAGATTTCAGCAGGTAGGGCTTGAAATCCGCGTTCTTGTGGGCCTCAAAAGACGCGTACACCGTGTTCGCGTCGTGAGCTGATGCAGCAAGTCTGCTTATGTAAGTCTGGTCGGGAACTCCGGTGAACTTCTCGTATTTTGTCCAGGTCTGCCCACCGTTTTCGGTGACCTGTATCAGGCCGTCGTCCGTGCCAACGTACAGCAAGCCATCCTGCTTGGGCGACTCCGAAAGCGCCACGATGTTGCCGTAGAACGACGTCGAAGCATTCTTGGCTACGGCATCAGCGGGCCAAACCTTGCCCATGACGGGCAACCTGTTGCGGTCCAATTGGCGGGTAAGATCGCCGCTGATCGCCTTCCACGTGTTGCCGCGGTCGTCGCTGCGGAACAGTTTGTTCGCCGCGAAATAGAGCCGCGTGTGAGAGTGTGGCGAGATGATTAGCGGCGAATCCCAGTTCCAGCGCAGCGGAGGCTCGCCCCTCCCGGGCTGAGGCTGAATCCCGAGTTCTTCGCCCGTGCGGCGGTCGAAACGTACCAATCCGCCGTACTGCGCCTCTGCGTACACCGTGTTCGGATCCACCGGATCAACCTGCGAACGGAAACCGTCTCCGCCAGAGGTGATGAACCAGTCCTGGTTCATGATGCCGTTGATGTTCCGTGTGCGAGAAGGACCGCCCAGCGAGTTGTTGTCCTGCGTTCCGGCATACACGTTGTAGAAGGGCTTGGCGTTGTCTACCGTAACGTCATAAAACTGCGTGATCGGCAGATTTGGCTTGAACGCCCAGGACTCGCCGCGGTCATAGCTTTCGTACACCCCGCCGTCGCAACCGGTCAGATAATAGTTCGTGTCGTTAGGATCAACCCACAGTTCGTGAACATCCACGTGCACTGAGCGAATGTTCATACGCCGGAACGTCTTCCCGCCGTCATCGGAAACCTGTGGGTATACGCCCATGATGTACACGCGCTCAGCATTCTTCGGATCGACAGTGATTCGGCTGTAGTACTGGCCCGTGGAGTCGTAGGGGTTGCGCCTCTCCCAAGTGGCGCCGCGGTCGGTAGAGCGGAAGATGCCGCCCTTGCCGTTCGCCGCTTCGATCTGGGCATAGACGATGTTTGGTTCTGTCGGAGCAACTGCAATCCCGATCCGGCCGATGTCCTCGGTCGGCAGGCCTGATTTCAGCTTCGTCCAGTTTGCGCCTGCGTCGGTGGATTTATACAGCGCGCTCTCCGGGCCGCCGCCAATCATCGTCCACACGTGGCGGCGTCGCTGATACGAAGCTGCATAGATCACATCCGGGTTTTCCGGATCGAACGCGATGTCCGTGACACCGGTGTTCTCGCTGATCTCAAGTACGTTCTTCCACGTCTTGCCGGCGTCGGTCGTCTTGAATAACCCGCGATCGCCGCCGGGACCCCACAGCGGACCCTGCGATGCCACGTAGACGACCTTGCTGTCGCGCGGATCGATAAGGATGCGGCCAATATGCTCCGACTTCTTTAGTCCGACATTCTTCCAACTCTTGCCGCCGTCTTCCGACTTGTAAACGCCATCGCCCCAGGCGACGCTGCGTTGGCTGTTATTCTCGCCGGTACCGACCCATACCACCGCCGGATCTTTTGGATCGAGGGTCACGGCGCCGATGGAATACGAGCCTTCACCGTCGAACACGGGAGTCCAAGTCGTGCCGTTATTCGTCGTCTTCCACACACCGCCGCTCGCTACGCCTACGTAGTACTCGGCGCGGTTCTCAGGATTAACAGCGAAAGCGATGACTCGGCCGGAAGTCACGGCGGGTCCGATCAGTCGTAGCTTCAATCCATTGAAGGTCGAAGTGGACATCGGGTCCTTTGGCTTCGACTCATCCTTCTTCGCGCCTGAGTTCTTATCTTCAGGCGTGGCCGCTTCGGCCTTCTTCTCGGACTGTTGTTTCTGGACTTCCGCTTTCGCCTTTGCGGCTTTCGGCGGCTTTTGGGCGAATCCGAATACACCCAGGGACAACAACAGCAATGCAGTCACAAACGACTGGCGCAATTTTCGCAAGGGATTCTCCTCGCACCTTAGTTGGGATTGCAGGAATTCAGCTTCCCTTATACAACGAGAACTGCGGGAAGGGAACGATAGCCGAGAGCTTGGGTCAGTTCTGGACTGTGCAAGCACCACTTCGGGACCAAGATGTTCGTCCGAATCCACCTGAGCCGAATCCAATTAGCTGGACGAGCATGTCACTGAACAAAGCTAGCGGTCACGATACCAAGCACGTCAAAATCGCACGTAACTATTGCTTCGGCTGCGGCCAGGATAATCCCGAGGGCATGCGGCTGAAGTTCAGGTTAGATGAGGAAGCCCAGCGCTTTGTTTCGCGCTTCCGCCTTAACCGGCGTTACGTGGGACCTCCGGGTCACGCGCACGGTGGCATCATCGCCACGATTCTTGACGAGGCGATGGGCAAGGTGAACAAACTGCGCCATGTCGTCGCGGTAACGGCAGAAATGACCGTGCAGTACATCAAGCCCGTGCCGCTCGGTAAAACGCTGATTGCAGAAGGGTGGGAGAAGCGCGTCCGTGGTCGCGTCCACACGAACGTCGCCGAAATCCGCAATGAAGAGGGCCTTGTGCTCGCCCGCAGCACGGGCAGGTTCATCGCCATCGACCCACAAAAGATGTTTGGCAAGCACCTGCGCAACGGCCAGGGCGGGCAGTGGTCGAAAAAGCGGCTATCAGCAGCGACTACGCGCTCAAACCCGCAGACAAAATCAACCGTAACATCGCCAAAGAAACGTTCGTCATCCTGAGCGCAGCGAACGATCTATGCATTTGCCTTGCCCTCAGCGATCATTCCCGCGCGCGCAAAATGCATGATCCTTCACTCCGCGCCTACCGCGCTCCGTTCAGGATGAAAAGCCGTGGCACTCCCGAACCATGCTCGCGTGTCACGTACCGGCCTTACTTGCAGGCCTGCAACCGTGAACCCGAGATGCTAAAATAGCCTGTTCACAATCAGTACTGAGACCCGCCAGCGGTTCCCAGGGAACGAGGAAACACCATCATGTCCGAAAACAACGGAAACACCGGTCTGCGCCTGAAAGTTGGTTTGGCTGAAATGCTCAAGGGCGGCGTCATCATGGACGTCATGAGCGCCGAACAGGCCGAAGTGGCGGAAAAGGCCGGCGCCGTTGCCGTCATGGCGCTTGAGCGCGTACCGGCGATGATCCGCGCTGAAGGCGGACTCGCCCGCATGGCGAACCCCAAGAAGATCAAGGAAATCATGTCCGTGGCATCGATCCCGGTCATGGCCAAGTGCCGCATCGGGCACTTCGCAGAGGCGCAGATTTTACAGGAACTCGGCGTCGACTACATCGACGAGTCCGAAGTTCTCACGCCGGCCGACGAAGAACATCACGTTGACAAGCACGCGTTCAAAACGCCGTTCGTGTGCGGCGCGCGCAATCTGGGAGAGGCTCTGCGCCGCATCGCCGAAGGCGCTGCGATGATCCGCACCAAGGGCGAAGCGGGCACCGGCGACGTCGTGCACGCCGTCAAACACATGCGCCAGATCATGAAGGAAATGCGGGCGCTCACCGTCATGGACGAAGCCGAGCTTTTCGCCGCGGCGAAGAACCATCAGGCACCCTACGAACTCGTTCGCATCGTCGCCAAGGCCGGCAAATTGCCGGTGCCGAACTTCTCCGCAGGTGGAATCGCCACACCGGCAGACGCATCCCTAATGATGCAGCTTGGCGCCGAAGCTATCTTCGTAGGCTCGGGCATCTTTATGAAGGACGGTGCGACGCCGCTCGACCTGCATAATGCCGCCGAGCGCCACGAGGCGGAAGCCCGCGCCAAGGCCATCGTCATCGCCACGACGCACTACAACGATCCGAAGATCCTCGCCGAAGTCAGCGAGCAGGTCCCCGGCGCGATGAAGGGCCTCGCGGCAGCCGCGATCCCGGTCGAACAGCAGCTACAGACGCGAGGCTGGTAGGGAAGAGCGGTAAATAGCAATTTAGGCGAAGCCACTCATGAGGCGCAGCTTACGGGCTGCGCCTTTCTTATCTACCGAGGCGTCCATCTGTCACCGCGACACTCTCCATTGCCTCATCAGCAATGGTTCCTGTATGAAGGACTCATGGTCCTGCAACACATAGACCAATTGTTTCTCGTTCTCGACTTCCTTGGAGTGTTCGTGGGTGCGCTCGGCGGGGCTCTCGACGCTGTGCGGGAGACGAAGTACAAGTACGACTTCATCGGCGTCTTGGGACTGGCGTTTGCATCGGCGCTTGGCGGCGGCATCACTCGCGACGTGATGCTCCAGCACGGGCCGCCGTTAGCCTTCCTCGATATTCGATACGAGATCGTCGCCTTCACAGGGGCGATTGTCGTGCTGGCGCTGCGTTCTAAAGAGATGGGACCCGGCGCTGCGAATGCCATGATCGTGATTGACGCGGCGGCGATCGGGTTGTTTTCCGTGGCCGGTACGACCCGCGCGCTCAACGCCGGATTAGCGGAACTCCCGTCCGTGCTGCTGGGCGTTGTTACGGCCGTGGGCGGCGGTTCATTACGCGACGTCCTGAGTGGACGGGCGCCGAGAATATTCGAACGTGGCCAGTTCTATGCCATCGCTGCCTTACTTGGCTCTGCTGTCTTCCTCGGTTGTGACCGCGCAGGTCTTGCACGCGAGACATCGAGTATCGTGGGCGCATCGGCATGCTTTGCCCTTCGCGTGCTTTCGTGGAAGTTCAATTGGCGGACGAGGGCAGTGCGGAGCGATCGGGTGTGACCGTGCTACTCGACTGATTTCACCTCGAGTGTGGGCAGCAAGGCTACACACAGACAAATCTGTGCCTCTGTTCCGATCCCTGTTAGCCCGCTCTATCGGGGCCCACATCCATAAGGCCCACATGCCGAGCTATTTCGCCGCCACCTTTATGCCGCGGGAAGATTCTGTTTGAATCTTTCTGCTGACGCGCTCGACCTCGCGAAATACTCGCAGTAGGTTTCCTCCGAGAATTTTTCGGATGTCCTCAGCGCTGTAACCGCGGGCCATCAGTCCCTCGGTGATCTTAGGCAGATCGGCGGCCGAATCCATGCCTTCGGGCATTGATGAGACGCCATCGAAATCGGAGCCGATGCCAACGTGATCCACGCCAGCCACCTTGGCGATGTGGTCGAAGTGGTCGATCAGCACGCTGAAAGGTGGGCGTGGAATTTTGGCGGCCCACTCCATCTGGGCATGCTCGCGAGCTTGAGCACGTACTTCCGGTGAGGCTTCCTTTAGGCGCTCATCCAGTTCTTTCATGGCCTGTCTGCGTGCAGCAGACTGCAAATTGAACTCGCGCATGTATTCCTCGTCGTCAAAAAACGAGGCGAAGTTCACCTGTACGACGCCACCGTTCTTCGCCACTGCCCGTAGCATCGCGTCATCCATGTTGCGGTAGTGATTGGCTATGGCGCGAGCGGAAGAGTGCGAGGCGATGACCGGAGCTTTGGTGGTGTTGATCACGTCCCAGAAGGTCTTGTCCGACACGTGGGACACATCCACCATCATGCCCAGTCGGTTCATCTCCCGAACGATCTCCTTCCCGAACGGCGTTAAGCCTCCGTGGTGCTGCACCTTAGGGTCAGTCTCGTCGCCAGAGGCGTCCGCCCACTCGTTCGTATTCATCCAGGTCAGGGTCATGTAACGAGCGCCGAGGCGGTAGAAGTTGCGGAGAATGCCGATATTGTTCTCAATCGCGTGGCCGCCTTCAACGCCAATGAGCGTCGCGATCCGCTTGCGAGAGTCGGTTCGGGCGCGAACGATATCGTCGGCCGAGAACGCCAGCACCATGTCGTTCGGATGTTTGTGCGCCTGCTCATAGATGGCATCGATCATCTCAAGAGCGCGATGTGCGTAGCGCCCCTTGTACTTTTCCGGGTCGACCCACGCCACAAAGAACTCGGCACCGAGATTGCCTTTCTTCATCCTTGCTAGGTCGACGTGCCCATTGCCAGCGTCCGAACTCAGATCGAACTTCTCGTCGACAAAGCGCCCGGTCGTGTCGGCATGCGTGTCGATTACGATGGCCGACCTGTGCAGCGCATATGCATTCTGCTCAAGTTTTCCGCCTGATTTTCGTTTCTTGGCACGACTCGTCTGGTCCAAAGTCCGAGCAAAAAGAGGGGCAGCGACAACGGAGGTGAACAGCAGGGTAGCAACAGTTGCGGCGACCAATTTACGCATCGTTGTCCTTATGCAAAAGCCGGGTCTGTTGCGCCAGACCCGGCCGAGTTGATGAATATGTAGATGCAATCAGAGACGGAACAAGTCCTTGATGGCCTGCTTCGTGACCTGCCCACCTACGTCGGAGATTGACTTGGTTAGCGGAATCTCTTTGGGGCAGACCTCAACGCAGTTCTGCGCGTAACCACATTCCTGGATGCCGCCGTCGCCCATCAGTGCGAGCAAGCGCTCGCGCATGAGCGCCTTTCCCGTCGGGTGCGTATTGAACAGCCGCACCTGACTGATCGTCGCCGCGCCGACGAAACCGGTCTTCTCGTTGAACTGCGGGCAAGCTTCCATGCAGCAGCAGCACGAGATGCAGCGGGACAGCGGGTATGCCTGATCCTGCTCCTCGGGAGACATCCGTGGGCCTTCGCCAAGGTCATAGGTGCCGTCGATCGGTACCCAGGCCTTCACGCGCTTCAAATTCTCGAACAGGACACTTCGGTCCACAGACAGGTCCCGAACAACAGGGAACTTTGTGAACGGCTCAAGCTTGATCGGTTGCTCAAGCTGATCTACCAGGGCGGAGCACGCCATGCGAGCGCGCCCGTTGATCAGCATCGCGCAGGAGCCACAGACTTCTTCAAGGCAGTTCGAATCGTAGATGATGGGTTCGGTCGCTTTGCCGTCACTTGTGACGGGGTTGGCCGCAATCTCCATCAGGCACGCAATGATGTTGAGATTCGGCCGATAGGGAATCGCGAACTCCTCCCAATACGGTTTCGACTGAGGATCCTTCTGGCGTTTGATTTTGATAACGACAGATGACTTAGTATTCGCCATTTTTAACTCTCTTTACGTTTCGCCGCGCGGGCCAGTTCTGACCCGATTGCAATCTCTCTAACCGCAGCTCTTGCCGCCAGAACCTGGCGGGTTCGCAAGGCCTCAGGCCCCGCCGGCACTGACGAAGCCCACCAGGGCCAGAACTGAACCCGCAATGGTCAGCGCTTTCAATCCGACTGATAATCCAGCGGCAATCAGCACCAGGCCGACTACAACCAGCGCCCGCTTGACTCGCACGTCTTTGAGTATTGAGGACAATAACGTGGTTCCTCAGTACTTGCGCGTACGTGGCGGGATCAGGGATACATCCACTGGTTCGAATTCGAAGCGCGGCTCATCAGCGTCTGGGGCGAAGTATGCCTTCGTCGTCTTAAGCCAGTTCTGATCGTCGCGCTCTGGGAACTCGGGCTTGTAGTGCGCACCTCGCGACTCGTTCCGCATCAATGCGCCCTGCGAGATAACGCGTGCCAACTGCAGCATGTTGTACAGTTGCCGCGCAAACACGAAGGTCGTATTTGCCCACATCGTCTTATCACTAAGGTTAATGTGGTGCCAGCGCTCGAGCAGTTCGCAAACTTTCGGATCTGTTTCCTGCAGCAGGTTGTTATAGCGAATGACCGTGCAGTTCTTGGTCATCAGATCGCCCAACTCGCGCCACAGGCGGAAGGGATTCTCCGTGCCGTCAGAGGTAAGAAGCCGCTGGTTGAACTCCTGCTGGCGCTTCCGCTCAGCTTCGAAGCAGCCATTGCTATCCAGGGCCGTCACATTGCGGGCGTACTTCACAGCTTCCGGACCCGCCACGAACCCGCCGTAGATACATGACATGAGCGAGTTTGCGCCCAACCGGTTCGCACCGTGAATCGAGTAGTCGCACTCGCCACATGCGTAGAGCCCCGGTATGTTCGTCGCCTGGTTGTTATCAACCCAGAGGCCACCCATGGTGTAGTGCATTCCCGGGAAAATCTTCATTGGCACGTCACGCGGATCGTCGCCAACGAATTTCTCGTAGATCTCGAGAATGCCTTCGAGCTTCTTGTCGAGCACCTTGCGGTCGATGTGCGTGAGGTCAAGGTAGACCATCGGCTGGCCGTCGATGCCCAGATTGTGCTCGTAAACAACTTTGAAGATCGCGCGTGTCGCTACGTCACGGGGAACAAGATTTCCGTACTTCGGGTACCAGTCTTCCAGGAAGTACCAACGCTCGTTCTCGGGAATACTGCGCGGTTCACGCTTGTCGCCCGGCTGCTTCGGTACCCATACGCGGCCACCCTCGCCACGCGCTGATTCAGACATCAGCCGAAGCTTGTCTTCGCCCGGAATGGCCGTAGGGTGCACCTGGATGAACTCGCCGTTCGCGTAGTACGCACCCTGCTGATAGAGCGCTGACTGCGCCGACCCGGTGCATACGACGGAATTGGTCGACTTGCCGAAGATTGCGCCGATACCGCCAGTCGCCATGATCACTGCGTCGGCAGGGAAGGTGACGACTTCCATCGAGCGCAAATCCATCGCCGAGATACCGCGGCATGCGCCTGCGGAATCGAGTACGGCCGAGAGAAATTCCCAAGACTCGTACTTCGTGACCTTACCTTCAGACTCGTAACGGCGTACCTGCTCGTCAAGAGCATAAAGAAGCTGCTGGCCGGTGGTGGCACCCGCGAATGCGGTGCGGTGGAACAGAGTTCCGCCGAACCGGCGGAAATCCAGCAGACCCTCGGGCGTGCGGTTGAACGGTACGCCCATGCGGTCGAGCAGGTCGATGATGCCCGGAGCCATGTCGCACATGGCCTTTACGGGCGGCTGATTCGCAAGGAAGTCGCCTCCATAAACCGTGTCATCGAAGTGCTGCCAGGTTGAGTCGCCTTCGCCCTTGAGGTTCTTTGCGGCGTTGATGCCGCCCTGAGCGCAGACGGAGTGGGATCGTTTCACAGCCACGACAGAAAACAGGTCTACGTGGCCACCCATTTCGGCGATTTTGATTGCGGCCGAGAGGCCCGCCAGGCCTCCGCCGACGACGATAATTCTCGGATTCGCTGCCATTTTGAAAATGAACCTTCAACTGGCGCGGAACGGAGTCCGCAGCCTCAATGTGTTGGTGACTCCGACTGCACGACAGGTGGGCGCTCAGGCAGTACCTGGGGCGTGTTCTTCCACTCCGGACGGAAGAATGCATGCAGGGTGGCGCCACCAACGATGACAAATCCTAGGCCGATCACCAGGCAGACATAGCCGAACTTGCGCCGAGCCTGATCGCCGACGGTGATGCCCCACTTCGCAGCAAACAGCCACAGTCCGTAAGCGAAGTGCCACGAAGCCGCAACGATGCCCGTGATGTAGAACGCAAGAGCGAGGGGATGCTGCAGTTCCTGCTGTACCTTCCAGAATGCCGCATCTGGATTCGTGAACAGGTGAACACCCGTAAATCGCATCGTGTACGTGTGCCAAATGATGTACGCAAATGCGATGATACCGGTCCATCGCTGCGCGAGGTACATGCGATTTCCGACCCAGGGATAATCGCCTGTGTTCGATTCACCGCGGTACCAGATGTAAACGCCGTACAGCGAGTGAAACAGGATGGGGATATAAATGCCGAAAACTTCGAGCCAGATAGCAAACGGTAGCCCGGTCAGGAACTTAACCTGATCGCCATACGCCCACGGACCATTAGTCGCGAAAGCGTTAGATAGGAAGTGCTCGACCAGAAAAGCGCCGACGGGAACGATGCCGCTCAGAGAATGCAGCCGGCGCAGTAAGAACGAACGCCCCTGTCCGGCGCGCAATGGCGGGACTCCGGCAGGGATTCTGGCCGAGCTGTTCTCGACCGGACGACCAACTGTTGTCGCCACGGAACAACTCCTTCGGATGATTACCTTAGAATGTGAAGCTTCACGCGAATTATGGTTCCCGGGTAAGCAGAGTGTCAAGCAAATCTGACCTCACATGGCCGTGTGAGGTGACGCACACACCCTTTGTTTACCCGAATTCCGCATTTATTCAGCGCGTGTACTTTAAAAGATGAATACGCCAGCCACTAGGACGCTCTAATAACAGTGCGAAATGTACTCAGCTCCGCGCTTGCTGATTCTCGCACCAGCGAAGAAACTTTTCGAACGCCTGGCCTCTGTGGCTGATGGAGGTTTTCTCGGCAGCGCTCAATTCTGCGAAAGTCTTATCGAACACTTCCACATAGAAGAGCGGGTCGTAGCCGAAGCCCTGAGTACCTTTGGGTTCGTGCAGGATAGTACCTTTCACTTCGCCCCGAAACACGGCAACCGTTCTGCCGTCGCGCGCCGCCGCGATCGCACAGACAAACCGTGCTGTGCGGCGCTCAGGTGGAACGCCGGACAACTCCCGCAGTAGCCTGTCGTTGTTGGCCGCATCGTCTGAGTTTGTGTGTGTTGCTGCATCAACACCGTTCTCATCGGCTGCGTAACGCGCCGAGCGAACGCCGGGCGCACCGTTCAGGGCGTCAACGCGCAATCCCGAGTCATCCGCCAGCACGAGTTCGCCCTTCGCAAACCTGCTGTAGTGCTCCGCCTTCTTGCATGCGTTCGCCTCGAAAGTAGGCGCGTCTTCACGAGGTGTTGGGATAAGGTGGAAGTCAGGTACGGGCGCAATGTCCAGCCCGTGCAAAGAGGCTGCGGCGGAAAAGTCGCGCAACTTGCCGCGGTTCGATGTTGCAATGAGTACGACTCGCCGTTTCTTCGTGCCGGGTTCCATTCTGTACGTGATTTTATCGGATACTGGTCTCGCGAGAGCAGCGCGGCTTCCCAATCCCCCCGGAAGCAGAAGGAACGGGAACGGTCTTCTGCCGTCCCCGGTTCAATACAATACAGTTCGCTATTCCTGCCAGTTCTCCATGAACTTCTGGTCCGTACGCTTTCCGTTCTTCTGCTCGAGAGCTTGAAATATGGCCCGTAGTTGTTCGTAAGGAAACGTCCCGATGATCATGCGGTTATTGATAATCATCGTGGGAGTCGATCGAATGCCGTGCGCGTACTTATCAGAGGTCTTCTCGTATTCCGCGCCGGTGTTGATGATCTGGAGTACGCGGGCCCTGGTGTTTTCGTCCGTCAGAGCGCCCTCCACGCCGTAGCGACGGGACAGTTCGCGACGCCACTCAGGCTTCTTCGCCGATTCGAAGTTGATGAATATCTCGTGGTGCATTGCTTGGAACTTCCTTGGATCATGAGCCGCCATCAACGCCAGTTCACAGGCACCGGGATGCTTGTCTTTGTCTACCACCGTGTTGCAGCCTTTCTCCAAGGGAAAGAACTGGAATGCGATGTTGATCTTGCCCTTGAACTCCTGGCTCAATCGTTCGAGTTGCTCGTTGAGGTATTTGCAATCGGGACAAAGAAAATCGGCGTATTCGATGACTTGGATCGGTGCATCCTCAAACTTCTCGGTCGATTTCACAAGCCAATAAGGCGAGACAACACTCGGTGTCTTGACCGTGGGCAGATTGAAGTACTGCTGTACGATTTCTGACGCAACGCCGCCAGACTGCGCCTGCTTAGTCGCGTCGTGGTACAGCCGAAGCCCATATGCCCCGGCAACCATGAGCACTGCGAAAGTCGCAAGGTACTTAGGCGACGGACGAACGTACCGTGAAATAAACGACGCCTCGCGCCCGTCGATTCCGTACCTCCAGAAGAGCACGAAGCTCATGATTGAGAACAAATAGTAGCCGCTGCACAGCACACAAAGGCTCTTGAGATAAAACACCGAAAAAAGCAGCAGAGACACAACGCCGATTACGTTCAACAGGGCGATGCTCTTGTTCGTGCGCTCGAACTCCGCGGACGGGAACAACGCTCCCATCGAAACCAGTGCGCCTGTGAAAAGTCCGAAATAGCCGAGCGGAACGCCAGCGATCGCCGCGATCATCGAATAAGCCGAACTATTGCAGTTGAAGAATGAGTTGATGTCGCAGAACGAGCCTTCGTAAATGGAGGTCGGATAGTTTGCCTGGAAGAAATGCCGAATCGTCAGCACTGAGAAGACAATCATGCCCAGGCCTGAGATAAAGCTCAGTACGCGCTTCCAGGAGAATCCGGAAACTGTGAGAGATTGCGGTGACTCGGGATCGAGTGTCGCGACGTGTTCAACTTCTGCGGCTACCTGCATGTATCCTCGCCACGGGCTTGTTATGGGTGAGCGACTCGAAGCTACGACTGCGAATGCCAAACAGGCTGTGACTCACAACACTTGGGCAAGTGATTGTCAGAGGAAAACCGACGGTGCGCTTCGGATCAGACAGCCTGATAAAAATTCAGCACCAAAAAGTTGAACAACTTGAGAGAAGCACTTTCGCAATCCTACGCTCTGTGTTTATAATCTGACTGCGGACGTCAACGACGTATGCGCGCCCTTAGCTCAGTTGGATAGAGCGTCTGGCTACGAACCAGAAGGTCGGGTGTTCGAATCACTCAGGGCGCGCCATTTCTGTTTCTGCACCCTCCATAGCACACGCCCCTCATCAAGGTTCACAGCTCGCTATAGTTCACTGCATCGGTTTCATTTCGCGCTCTCCGTTCCTTCACGAAGGTCTCGGTATGCGCCGCAAGTGACATCTGTTGCGCAAAACAAAAAGCCCGCAGACCGCGGGCTTTGATGAGGCCGAATTAGCTCGTTACCGATTGGCTCCAATGCCGCGAGCGGCTGCTTTTTCGGCGATGATTTTGCGTGCATTGTCGGCGAGTTCTTTTGCTTTCGGGAGCAACTCGAGAGCCTTCTGCACGTCGGGGTCAGCTTCCGCCGACACCTTCAGGCCTTCCTGCTGGCCGAAGGCGTCTACAAAGATCTCCGTCTTTATCCGGGAGCGGAGCCAGTCATTGTTTTCCATCAGATCGGCTTCCGTGTAAGCGATCTTCTGCTCGTCGAGGAACCTGCGGAAGTCCTGCATGACAGGCTCGTCAACCTGGAAGTTCTTGGGGATCTGCTTGCCTGTTGTGTATCGTTTGCCGAAGTTGAAGAATGCATACTTCTGCAGCAGCGTGTCCTGGAAGCGATTCGTCTTTTGTTCCTCAAGTTTGACGTCGGGAGTGATACCTCCACCGCCATAAACGGGACGCCCGCTGTCGGTCGTTTTCACTTCGCGATTCTGCTGGTTCTTCTCGTTCGTTTCGTGATTGTAGTAGTAGTCATAAAGCGAAACACCCGCGTACTCACGCTGGATCAGACGACCGCTAGGCGTGTAGTACTTTGCCGTGGTCAGTGCCAGGCCCGTGTTTTCAGACAGCGGGTAAACCGTCTGCACCAGTCCCTTGCCGAAAGTCGTTTCTCCGACGACCA
>DASPIK010000095.1:0-97002 GCA_035629075.1 Terriglobales bacterium
GGTATTCGGTTACTGCCACTTTGGTCGGGGTGGTTGAAAACGCCGATCCGACCGGCAAGAATCCCGGTAAGCCCGGATTCGGACACATGGGCATGTTCAACGTTCTACTTAAAATCAGGTCAGCAACGAACATCGTAGCTACACCGGTTCGCAAGGAAAGTCGCGTCGGCACTCCGGCGCTGTAGCTAAACCGAATGTCAGTTGCCGAGCGCTAACGCGGCCACCCGCAGTGAGATCAACCGGAAGATCGAGTGCCGTGCGCGGCTTCCGTCGTGCCTACGGCACCTTTTTGTTAGGGTCTCGGTTATCGCCCGGCACTGAAAGCCGGGCGATCTTCCTCCGTCCCTTGCGGGACGGTTTTGAGTTGCGTTGATGCTCACGTACAGCGGGAACGGCCGTAAGTTCCGTTGATGTTCACGCGAAGCAGGGACTCCCGTGAGTTCCGTGGACGTCCACGTACAGCGGGTACGCCCAGGAGTTCCGTTGATGCTTACGTTCAGCAGAGAGAACAACGTCTTCAGAGATGATGTTCATGCTTTCGCACCTGCGCCTTGTACTGCCCGCCTCAGCGCTGCCCTTGCGAGTAAGCGCGTGGAATCGAGTGTCGGCAGAGGCGAATTCGCGTCGTTCATGATCAGCGGTATCTCGGTGCAGCCGAGTACGACGGCATCACAGCCGTCATCTTTTAGTCGTCCTATCACTTGCTGAAAATAAGCGATCGACTCGGGCCTGAACACGCCATAAACCAACTCATCGAAGATGATGCGGTTGATCTCTTCGCGCTCAGCGGTGTTCGGGCGGACATACTCCAACCCAATCGCCTTCAGCTTTTCCGGATAGACTTCGCTTTCGACCAGATAACGGGTTCCCGTCAGGCCAATGCGCCGGAATCCACGCTCGACTGCTTGTGCCGCGACGACCTCGGCGATGTGCAACCAGGGCAGTGGTGACTTGGGTTGAACATATGGCAGCGCTTGGTGAATGGTGTTGTCGGGACAGATCAGGAACTTGGCGCCAATCTGCGCGAGTTTATTCGCGGATGAGAGCATCAAATCCGCGACGCCCTGCCAATCTCCACGGTAAATGCACTTCATGTACTCGCCGAGCGAGTGCGTGTGCATCGAGACCTCGGGATGATCGTGTGGGCCGAGAAGCTGCGCTCCTTCCACGCAGATCGTGCGATAACAAAGCGATGCGCCTTCGGCGGAGCAAGCGACGATTCCAATGTGGTCGGGCATGCAGTTGATTTTACAAACTGCGGGGGCTGCGGGATGGAAACTGGATAGAAAACAGTTTCAGCGGTCAGCTCTCAGCCGTCAATAAACGAAAAGGGCGACCGCGTGGCGGCCGCCCTATGATGCTGCGCTTTCGCTGTTTACGCCTGCGTTGTTGCCAGTTCGGGTGTTTCGGTCTTTCTGCGTGAGCCACGGAGACCGAAGTACACGATGTAGAGATAGCAAATCGCGGGCAGGAAGAACGCGTTCTGGATGCCGATGCGATCTGCCAGCAGGCCCTGTATCTCGGGGATGATAGCGCCGCCGATGATTGCGGCAACGAGAAGGCCGGAACCCTTGCCGGTCAGTGCGCCCAGTCCGTCGATGGACAGCGTGAAGATGCTGGGGAACATGATGGAGTTGAACAGGCCGACACCGAGGATGCTCCACATCGCAACCTGGCCGGTAGTACACATTGAAACAACGACCAACGCGGAGGCCATGATGCCGTTGAAGGCGAGAAGCTTGCCGGTAGATACCCTCTGTAACAGCGCCGAACCGATGAAACGCCCGACCATGGCGCCGCCCCAGTAGTACTTCAGCAGGTCAGCAGCGTCTTTGAGTGAAAGGTTCCCGATTTCGGGACGGTTCAGATAGTTCGTCAGGAAGCTGCCGATGGCGACTTCGGCTCCGACGTAAACGAAGATGGCTCCAGCACCGAGTACCAAGTGGCGATGGCGCCATACCGAGTCGTTAACCTTGCCGTGAGCCTCGGCCGATGGGATATGCGGCAGCTTGAAAAAGGCGATGATGACGGCTAAGACGAAGAGCGCGACAGCAAGACCGATATAGGGGGCTTTGACCGAGGCAGCCTGAGCGATGCGGTATGCCTGTAACTTGTCAGGCGTCAAGGCGCTCAATGCTTCGGTGGAAAGCGTCTCGGATGCGGCACCGAGGATCAGGATGCTGCCGAACGTCGGAGCAAGCGTGGTTCCAAGAGAGTTGAACGCTTGGGTGAGGTTGAGACGGCTGGAAGCCGTACGTGGCGGACCGAGCACCGCGACGTAAGGATTGGCCGAGGTCTGAAGTACGGTCATGCCACCGGCCAGAATGATCAGTGCCGACAGGAACAGCGGGAAAGACGGTACGCTGGCTGCGGGAACGAATAGCACCGAGCCGATGCCCATCGTGATCAGACCGATGACCATGGCACGCTGATAGCCCAGCAGTTCGACGATCTTGCCCGACGGGAACGAGAAGACGAAATAGGCCGAGAAGAAAGCGAACTGAACGAGCATCACTTCTGCATAGTTCAGGTCGAAGATGCTCTTCAGGTGCGGGATGAGGATGTCGTTCAAGCAAGTGAGAAATCCCCACATGAAGAACAGCGTGGTCACCATAGCCATTGCACCGTAGTTGGTGCTGGCCGGTGCGGCACTGGTAGTAGCAGGTTTGGTGGCGGTTGCTATAGCCATTGAACTCGGGCTCCCTCAGCTAAGGCGTTGCTTTTCAGTTTTCTCGGTCGGTCATTTCCGCGCATAAACGCGAACGTAATCCACAAGCATTGTTTGCGGAAATTGCGTGTTCTGGTCGGGGCTGCCGGGCCAACCGCCGCCGACCGCTACATTCAACAGCATGAAAAAGGGGTGACTGAATACCCACTGGTTGCCGTTGGTGTCACTTGGTGTGCGGGTCTGGTAAAGATTCCCGTCGACATAGAAGCGAACGACATTCGGCTCCCATTCGACGGAGAAAACGTGGAAGTCGTCGCTGAAGTTGCCGGATGGAAGCGTGTAGGAGCCTGTTAATGGGCTGCCTCCGGAATAGCCGGGACCGTGCAGGCTGCCGTGAACGATGTTCGGTTCGCGGCCAATGTTTTCCATGATGTCGATCTCGCCGCACGCGGGCCACGATACCGTGGTGATGTCATCGCCGAGCATCCAAAACGCGGGCCACAAACCCTGGCCCGACGGTACCTTGATGCGAGCCTCAAACCTGCCGTACTTCTGGGTGAACTTGTTTTGGGTCTTGAGGCGCGCCGAGGTGTACTGGCGGGTTTGGCCGTCCGTACCGGTGAAGGTCTCTTTTATGGCTGTGATGACCAAACTGCCGCCTTGCTGACGCGCGTTTTCGGGACGACTGGTATAGGTCTCAAGCTCGTTGTTGCCCCAACCGTTGCTGCCGGTGCCAGTCTCCATAGTCCACTTCGTAGAATCGGGGGAGGATCCGTCGGCACCCTCGAACTCGTCGTTCCAGACGAGAGTCCATGTGCCGTTCGTGGGGTAAGGATCTGGCGTGACCGGTGCGGGTGAGGGCGTTTGCGCAGTCCCTCCGCCACCGCAAGCGAGGTTAGCAGCAAGCCAGAACAAGCAGGTCAGAAGACCGAGGCGACGCATCAAGAATGAACCTCGAAATCGTAGTTGGTCGGTGAACGAACGGCAGAGCATCGGGATGCGAGCTGGTGCAGCGGTGCGGAAAGGACAATCGTGCGAAGCAGAAGGTTCAAGACACAGGTTAACCGTCCTCATCGTGCACCTCCGCTGCGAGCGAGTGTCCGTAGACACGCGTCGGGAAAATAGGCCGTTTAAACCGGTTTAGGATAGGACATCTCGCATTAAGCCTCAGGCATCGGGAGTTGTCAATTGTTTTGTGAAAAGTCAGACGGTGCGTTGGATCGGCGTGTTAAGCTTTGATCCGATGCCCGGGAAAAGCGGAAAAAACGATACGCCTAGTAGGGTTGGCGCGCGCTCGTCTAAGCCTGTCAGCTTGAAAACGCTGGCCGAGCACCTTGGGCTTTCTCGCGCGACGATTTCCTTGGTGCTGAACGACTCGCCCGTAGCGAAGGAATTTTCGCAGGCGACACGCGAGCGCATTCTGCAAGCCGCACGCGAGTTCAATTACAAGCCGAACTACTTCGCACGCTATCTCAACAATAAGCGGAGCTTTCTGGTCGGCATCATGGTGCCCGACATAGGTGAGGGATATGATGCGGCGGTGTTGTCAGGAGTGGAGCGGCAGCTTCTTCATGATCAGTACTTCTATTTCATCGCGGGCCACCAATGGCGGCGTGATCTGATCGAAGAAACGGCACGACTGTTCGTCCAGAGAGGCGCGGAAGGCGTGATCTTCGTGAATACGCCTGTTTCGGAGAGTGCCGGCGTTCCGTGCGTGAACATCGGCGGACGAACCAAACTCGAAGGCATGACCAACATTCTGATCGATAACTACCATGGAGTACGGCTCGGCTTGGAACACCTAGTGGAACTGGGTCACAAGAAGCTGGCCTTCTTCAAAGGGCACCCGGGGAGCGCCGATACAGAAGAACGGTGGGAGGGGATCCGCCGAGCTGCGGCGGAACTGGGAGTAGAAATCGATCCTGAGCTGGTTGTGCAGCTCAACAAGAACGAATTACCGGAGCCGATGAGCGCACAGGACGAAGGCTACTTCTTCGCGAGCAAGCTGCTAGCGCGGAAACGGGATTTCACGGCCTTGTTTGCATTTAATGATATGTCTGCGATCGGTGCGATCGGGGCGTTCCGCGATGCCGGGTACCGACTGCCCGAGGATATATCGGTTGTCGGGTTTGACGACGTGCAGGCGGCTGCGTTCGTTTATCCGCAGTTGACGACGATTCGCCAGCCGCTACGCCATATGGGCGAACTTGCAGCCAAGACGCTGTTGCGGCGCATCCAGACTGGGGACATGGAACCTGAGGAGATCGTAGTGGAGCCCGAATTGGTAGTCCGAAAGTCGTCCGCAGTAGTCACGGGCGTGCAGGAGTTGGTACCCAGAAATTAGTAGAGCGTTTCGAGGTTGCCGTCCGGTCACGCCGGACGGCTTTTTGTTTGAAAAGGCAGTGCCGTCGAGAAACAAAAAAGGCGGCTCGCAACGCGAACCGCCGGGAGGAGGCGATACGAACAATCGAAGCCGGTGTATTTGCCGGCGTGAAATTCGTTTACTGCACTAGAACCGGGACGGTGAGGATTGCTGGACCACCGGCTTCGGTCACGGCCGTGATTACCATTGTGAAATTCCCGGTAGCGCTCTCACCCGTGATGGTGTAGGTGGCTGTAGCCACAGCACTGTTGTTGTAGCCCGCGGCAGTCGCGATCGCTTTCAGAGTCTTTGTGGACGAGATGCTGACCGGCGCCGAGTATCTCGTTGATGAAGTCGTTGGTGTGCTGCCATCGAGGGTGTAGTAAATGGCCGCTCCGGTAGTGGCGCTTGAAATGGTGACGTTCTGAGCGGACGTATAAGTACCTTCGGCCGGAGCGAACACGGGCGTCGCTGCAGTTGGCGTGACTGGGGGAGGGTTGGTCGAGCCGCCGCCACCGCCACCACCGCAACTGGTCAGTACGCCAGCGAACAAAATAACTGTCAGGATGCCAGCCGTTGCAAGATGCTTCTTCGTTCCTCCGACGAACACGATCCCGAACGCTCCAGCTAAAAGCGCGAACCCCGAAGCGCTCCAACGAGTCGAGTTTCGAACGTTGGCGGCAGACGCGCCCACTGGCTTGATAGTGACCGTAGTGGTCTGAGGCGTGCTGTTTGTAAAGCTGATCGCGGACTGCGCGGCCTCACAAGTGAGCTTGTTGCTCACCGCGCCGGAGGCGTTCAAAACCTGGCACCCGAGCGTAACGCTCGGCGTGCCAGTCAGCGGAGAAACAGTCAGGTTGACGGAACCGGTCTGGCCGGCTGCAAGGGACAGGCCGTTCGGTTCGTGTGTGAGAGCAACCTTCGGAGCGGTTGCAGGCGGCCATACGAACGTGGCGATCGAGCCAGCCTTTACCGTCGCGGTGATGTAGCTTGAGCCCTGTTTGACGTTGAAGGTCTGATCGCTTGCTGCGTTGTTGAACAGATACAGGACGATCGATCCGTCGGGGTTGCGGAACGCGACATCGTACAAGCCGGCGGGTACGTTCGCATCCGAGTAGATTCGATACGCGCCAGGCATGATGAACTTGCTGGCGTGGCCGAGCACGTAGTAGTCCAGTTCGGGCTTGAAGCTCGAGGGCTTGCCGTCCTCCCAGTTGACCGTAAGGACGCCGCGGCACGTATCGCAACCGTGTTTGCCTTCCGGCGTTTTCGCTATCGGACCGTGGTTCTGGTCGAGCACCATGTTCCACAGTACGTAGGCTTTCGCCCAATTGCGCATGACGTTGATCAATTCCTTCGCTCCGTCACCGAACGCGGTTGACTGGTTCTGCCACGTGCCGCCGGAAGCTTCCGTTTCCCAGATGTCCATATCCGGAAACATGTCATGGACGGTTGACATGACTGATGGGTCACCGGCGTAGTGATGCCATGCAGATCCGGCCGCATATTGACGGGCTTTCGGATCTTTCAGCACCGCGATCGCGTAGTCGGAGCGATCCCAGTTGTGATCGTAGACCATGACCTTGGTCTTGATGCCGGCATCGGCGAAGGCAGGGCCGATGTGGTTTCCCAGCAAATCGATCTGATTTTGAACGCTCATCAACATGCCTGTGTAGCCATCGGGAGCGTAAAGCGGCTCATTCTGCATGGAGATGTAGTGGGTCGGAATGCCTTCGGCTCCATACGCCTTGATGTACTTGACGAAGTACTGCGCAAACGGAGCATAAGCCTCAGGTTTGAGGTACCCGCTATTACCGTTCGGGCTGCCGAGGAGCGAATTGTTGGACTTCATCCAGGCCGGTGGGCTCCAGGGGCTGGCCATCATCTTGGTGTTGGGGTTGATAGTCAAGGCCTGCTTGAGCACAGGGATGATGTAAGCCTTGTCGTGTTCGATGGAGAAGTTGGCCAGCGTCGGATCTGTCTGGCCGGCTGGCATGTCGTCGTACGAATAGAAGTTCAGCGCCAGGTCCGATGCGCCCATCGGCTGACGAATAAAGCTGAGCGCGATGCCATTGGTGCGATCGAACAACTTCTGCATGGCGTCATTGCGCTGTTCTTCGGTGAGCTTCGTGTAAACGAGCCAAGCTGAAGAGTCAGTGAACGAAGCGCCGAAGCCGTCGATCTGCTGATAGGTTTTCGATGGGTCAACGGTTATGGTCTGCGAAGCTGACCCGGTCGTGGTTACGTTGAGATCAGCCTGTTTTTGCAGCTTTTGGCTGAAGTCAGGGGTGGTTTGATAAAACGAGACAGTCTGGGTCTGGGCCGGAACCAAGGGGACCAGGGTCAATAGACAGAGTACTGCGACTAAAGCCTTCGACATGAAAACACATCCTCCATCGCTACATGCAACAAACATGCGTCCGGCTGCGAGCTTCGTCCCGGACTGTCTGCCCGGTGCTGACTAGTGTCGGTGCTCGCTCGGCAGGTACGCCTGTAAATCCAAGTACAACGAAACTATTGAGGCTCTTACTTCATGGGCCCACGTGCTGCTAGTAGCAGAGCAGGTGGCCTCCCGCGAATTCTTCCGGTTGTTCTGCGTCGTCGGGCGCGCGATGACCGCTCTCGGTTCCGAGATATTCGTGCTGGAGGAACCGGTTCAAGTTACTTTTCATGACCAAATGCGGTGCAAGAGTGACGCGCATAGTCGGACACTGGCCGTCCATCAGGAAGTCGTGCATGATGCGGAACGCAATACGCCCCTGGCTGTAAGGCCGCTCATAAATCGTGGCTACGACGTGCCCCGCCTCTATTCGCGGCACGAGCGCGGGGAAGAGATTTGTGCTCAGGATCGTTACCTTGCCCATCAAACCGGCGTCTTCAACTGCGCGCAGCACCGGTGCACCGTTGCCAGTACTTACGTACAGGCCGTTGATGTCGTTGTGAGCAGAAAGCACTGCAAGGGTCTTCTCGTAGGCTTCGACTTCGGACTCGTGGTTCTGGATGGGGTCGATCACCACCATGCCTGGGAACAAGGACCGCAATGCCGAGTGGAACGCGTCAACTTTCTCGCGGTGGTTGGGAACCTCAAGATCACCGCTGGTAACGGCGATCTTTCCCGCACCCTGCAGGAATCGGCCCATGAGTTCAGCAACAAGAGCGCCGCTGGCTGTGGTATCGACGGAAACGGCCGAAAGTTTGTCTGTGCCTGGGCCGTCGTTGATCAGGCATACGACAGGGATGCGTGAACGAGCAGCGCGGCGAATCATCGGGTTGAGAGCAGCAAGATCACCGGGAACAACGATGATGCCGTCAACTTCTGCTTGAATCGCTGCCTCGAACGCTTCCTGCTCGCCGATTCCGAGGCGGGGAAACATACGATGCTGAATCTCGACGCCAGCCATTTTGAATGGCGTCGCCTCGTGGTCAATGCCGGCGCGAACTGGATCGTAGAATGATGCGATTTCCTGCGGAGTATTGATGCTGATAACGACGCTGCGCTTCGAGCGCAGATAGCGCGCGGCGAGATTCGGGCGGTAACCCATGGTCTTCGCCATCTGAAGCACACGCGCTTTCTTCATCGGATTGACGCCCGGCTGGCCGTGAATGGCGCGATGCACAGTCCCGAGGGATAGGCCTAATGCGTCAGCGATGTCCTGTAATGTGACTTTGCTATCCATGGATTCGCCCTTCAATAGCCTTTTACCCCACAGTCACCTCGCTTTGCGATAAAGCAATTTGGTCCAGTTGGGGCGCTGGGTGGCACCAAGATCGATAATGATTCAGGTGGAAACTGGAAACGATTCCACACGGCGGAACGGTATCGGAGCGGAGCGCTCTTGTCAAACATTCCTTTTGAAGCTTGTGCGAATGCAGTTAACCGACGGCTGGCGGCGTCGCGCCAGTCGAATCAGGCACATAAGGCAAACACGCTAGTTAATCGGTTTAGCAGAAAAAAGACGCTTGACCCAGGAGCTCTGGACTGATAAAAATCTGACCGCTACTCTCCTTTCTTCAATGAGCCTGTCCCGTTTGTGAGAAGGGAAGTAGCAGAACGAAAACTGGAATCGTTTTCGGTCCGCCAAATGGCCTCCGGAAAAGGAATTGAGGGGCCTTGATCAGACGGAGAGCGTTGGATCTACCACCTGGCGCGGCGGGGGCGAGACGGTCCCTTTGTCAGCAAACCTTTTGCGAGCTATGGAGGCAAGCATGTTCAGTCCTAAGGCTCCGAGGAAATGGCAGGCCATTCTGCCGCTGATTGTTATTCTTCTCCTCGGTTGCATCTCCGCATTCGCGCAGGTCATAAACGGCTCGATCTCGGGTGACGTGAAGGACGCTTCAGGAGCATATGTTCCAAAGGCGACCGTTACGATCAAGGCTCCGGCGATCGGCGTCAACAGAGTCGTTACAACCAATGGCGAAGGTGTGTTCGTCGCTCCCAACCTGCCGCCGGGAACGTACAACATCACGGTATCCGCAGACGGCTTCAAGCAGTTGGAAAAGCAGCAAATCGTGCTGAGCACAGGCGACCGCCTCAACGCGGGCGACTTTGTGCTGCAGGTCGGCACAACGCAGGATACGGTTACGGTCACGGCGGAAGCCGGCCAGATCCAGATCCAGGCTGATTCGGCGGAACGTTCCGGCACCATCACCGGCGCACAGCTTAACAATCTGGCCACAAACGGCCGCATGATCTTCGATTACGTGAAGGTCCTGCCTGGCATCATCAGCACCTTCAACGGCGAGCGCTCGACTAAGGGTGGTTTGGATAGCTTCCAGGTTAACGGCGCACGCGGCAACCAGCACCAGTTGACGATTGACGGCATCACCAACATCGACAACGGCTGTAACTGCGCTACGCAGGTGACGATCAACCCTGACGCGATCGCGGAAGTCAAGATGCTGACCTCCAACTACCAGGCCGAATACGGCAAGGCAGCGGGCGGCCAGATGGCGATCACGACCAAAAACGGCACCAACCAGTTCCACGGTGGAGCGCGCTGGTTCCACCGCCACGAACAGTTCAATGCCCAGAACTGGTTCGACAAGCAGGCGAACGCCATCGACATCCAGAATGGCAGGGAACCGGGCCACAAGATGCAGCCCTACCGATATAACTATTTCGGTTATCAGATTGGTGGACCGCTGCTAGCTCCGAAGATCAACAAGAACAAGGACAAGCTGTACTTCTTCTTCAACCAGGAGTACTACCGTCAGTTGTTGCCTGACGGATTCGACATGGTCTACATCCCGACCGTGGAGGAGATCAATGGCAACTTCTCAAATAGCACCGACGGTTACGGCCACAGAATTACGGTAAGGGACCCGCTGACGGGCCAGCCCTTTACCAACAACATCATCCCGCAGGACCGGATTGTGCCTTCGGTTCAGCAATATTTGTTGAAGGTGTATCCGCGTCCGAATACGTCGGATCCCACGACGTGCGAAGGGTCAGTTTTTCAGGGCGGCCACTGCAACCGCTACAACTACATCACACCCAAGACGACGACCCACCCGCGCCGCGAAGATATCGGCAGAGTGGATTGGCAGGTCAACACTAACAACCGCGTGTTCTTCCGCATTATCAATAACGAAGGCACGCAGGCACTTCCCGAAGGCTTGAGCCCGCAGGGCATCTCGAACTTCCAGTTCCCGGGCGGCATGTTCCTGAACGAGCCCGGCCGCACAATCTCGACGAACCTGACGACCAACTTCAGCAACACGCTGCTGAACGAGTTGAACTTCGGCTGGACGGTCAACAAGCAGCAAATCTACTCGGTAGGCAATCAGGTTGCGACGTCTAAGTACGGCATCCAGATTCCGCTGGTTTACCAGGTGCTTCCAGAGACTCCGCTTCCTGACCTCGGTTTCGGGGGGATCGACAATCAGTGGGGCACATGGAGCTATCTGGGTTCGATTCCGTGGAACAACGCTGCCACGGTTATCAACTTCAACGACAACATCACGAAGATTGCCGGCAAGCACACGCTTAAGGCTGGTGTGTTCTTCGAGCGTTATCGCAAGGACCAGGACGCGTGGGGCAACTACAACGGCGAAATTAAATTCGACGGCAAGTCGAACCAGCCGTTGCAGACCACGAATCCTTACGCGAACGCCCTGCTCGGCTACTACAACACGTTTGCACAGTCGAACAGCCGCCCGCGTGGCTACTTCCGGTACACGAACCTGGAATTCTTCATTCAGGACACGTTCAAGGTTACGCATCGCCTGACGCTCGATTACGGCGTTCGTTTCGCCCACATCCAGCCGCAGCATGATGACCTGAACCGTGGCGCGTACTTCGATCCGACTTCGTTCGATCCGACGAAGGCAGTCCGGCTGTACAGGGACAATGGTCAGGGTCAGGCGTACGATCCGGGCACTGGCGCGGTGGTCAGCAGCGCGCTGGTGGGCATGATCGTTCCGGGTTCGGGCGATCCAAACAACGGAATCGTCTACGAAAAGAACGGTTATCCGAACGGCGGTTTCAAGACCCCGACCATCTCGTGGGAGCCGCGTTTCGGCTTCGCGTTTGACGTGTTTGGCAACGGCAAGACGGTTCTTCGTGGCGGCGCGGGCATCACGCACGATCGCTTCCAGGGCAACCCGATCTACGCTGCCGTGACCGACAACCCGATCACGATGAAGCGCATTGAAAACTCGTGGGGCAGGGTGCAGGACATTCCGACCCTCACGATGGCTGCCGTCAGCTCGCCGGTCAACGTGACCGCGTGGCAGAAGGAAGCCGACATCCCGGCCGTTTACAGCTACAGCCTTGGCGTGCAGCACGATCTGGGCTGGGGCACGGTGCTGGACGTTGCGTACGTCGGTTCGCAGTCGCGTCATCTTTCGCAGAAGTACAACCTGAACGCAATTCCTTACGGCACGCTGTTCACGTATGCCGCGCAGGATCCGGCCAAGTACGGCGGGTCGGTGCCGGTTGACGGCGACGGCTGGATTCCGCAGATGTACAAGGATGCCGGCTACAAGTTCATGGGCCACAATGCTCTGCGTCCCAACTTCCTCCGGAAGTACATGGGCTATGCGGACATCTCGTACATGAACTTCGACGGTACGGCGAACTACAACTCGCTGCAGATTTCGGCTAACAAGCGATTCAGCAAGGGCCTTACCTTTGGCGCTGCCTACACCTGGTCGAAGACGCAGGCGACTTCGAGCGGCGACGGCGAATGGACCAACATCATCGACCCGAAGATTTACAGCTATGGGCCGACGAGCTGGGATCGTCCGCACGTGTTTGCTCTGAACTACAGCTACGATCTGCCAAAGTTCAGCAAGATGCTTGGCGGGTCGAAACTCCTCTCCTACTTCACGGATGGGTACACGCTGTCTGGCATTACCCAGTTTCTGAGCGGTCCGCCGGCCTATCTCGGCGTGAACTGGGACTGGTACGGTACGCAGTTCCTGATGGGGTCATGGTCTGAACCGCCTTCCTCGGTGCGCGTTGTTGGCGATCCGAACGACGTCGGTGACAACCCGTACGGCCACGTCAACCCGGCTGCCTATGCTCTGCCGCAGTTGGCAACTCCGAACCGCAAGCCTGGCGTGTATGCTCGCTCGGGCGGCACAAACAACTGGGACATGTCGCTGTTCAAGAACATCCCGCTGGGTAACGAGTCGCGCTACCTCCAGCTGCGCGTGGAAGCCTTCAACGTGTTCAACCATCCACAGTTCTATGGCTTGAACCTTGGAGCGCAGCCCTGGGTCAACGGCTCGACGAATGGATGGGATGTCGTTTTCAACTACGACAAGGTACAGTTCGTAAATCCCAACAACATTCGCCCGGCTGGCAAACTCGGCAACATGGGTCAGTACTTTGGCGAGTACAACGGCAGCGGCAACGAGCGAAAGCTCCAGCTGGCTCTGAAGCTGTACTTCTAATCAACCTTCAACAAAGGCCCGCGGCTCCGGTCGCGGGCTTTTTTTCCATACGAAGTAATTGCGGTCAGAAGAGAGGCATGAAGTATGTCGAAACAACGCACTCGTCGCGATTTCTTGAAGGTAACTACAGCCGGAATAGCCGGGGCGGCGGTGATCGAAGCGCTGCCGGCTTCGGCGAAGGCAGTGATTAACTCGAAACGGCCAAGCGGTGAGATCAATGTGCGGCTGACAGCCGGAGCGAAGAGGTATTCCCAGGAGGCGCCGGTTCGGTGGCGGCCAGCCTCGGGCGGCAGCAAGTCAGCTATTCAACTGGACGCGGCGAAGACTTACCAGGATATGTTGGGCTTCGGGGCGGCCTTCACGGACGCGGCCTGCTACATGTTCAATCAACTCGCGCCCGCTGACCGGGAGAAGCTGCTCCGCGAGTTTTACGATCCGGCTGAAATGAACTTCGGTGTCGGGCGGCTTTGCATCGGTTCAAGCGACTACGCGACGAAGGCGTATAGCTATTGCGATGAAGCCGATCCTGAGTTGAAAAGCTTTTCCGTCGATCACGACAAGGAGTACATTCTGCCGGCGCTTCGCATGGCGCGGAAGTTCAATCCGGAGCTCTACCTCCTGGGTTCACCTTGGAGCCCCCCGGGGTGGATGAAGTCGAACGGTTCAATGCTGGGCGGTTCGATGAAAAAGAAGTTCTATCAACCGTATGCGCAGTACTTCGTGAAGTTCCTTAAGGCGTACGAGGCGGAAGGCGTTCCCGTCAATTCGATCACAACGCAGAATGAAGTCGATACCGACCAGGATGGGCGCATGCCAGCCTGCCTGTGGGGACAGGAGTATGAGATCGAATTCGTAGGCCAGCACCTCGGCCCGGCGCTCGAGAAGGCCGGTATCAATACGAAGATCTGGTTGATTGATCACAACTACAACCTGTGGGGACGCGCGATTTGCGAACTGGAAGACAAGCTGGTCAACAAGTACGCAGAAGGCGTGGCGTGGCACGGTTACGCCGGCAGTCCGGAAGCGATGTCGAAGGTGCACAACGCGTTCCCGACTAAGAGCACCTACTGGACCGAAGGCGGTCCGGATTACACAGATCCTGCTTATCTGACCGACTGGACGAAATGGTCGGCGCAGTTTACGGGTATTCTGCGGAACTGGTCGCGCTGCATCATCGGCTGGAACCTGGCACTGGATGAGAAGGGCCGTCCGAACATCGGACCGTTCCCATGTGGCGGCGTGGTCACCATCAACTCGGAGACGAAGGAGATCACACGCAGCGGTCAGTACTGGGCACTTGCTCACTACTCCAAGGCGGTTAAGCGCGGCGCGAAGCGTTTCGACTCGAAAGGCGAGGTTGCCAATATCTCGCACGTGGCCTTTGTGAATCCGGACGGATCGAAAGCAGTTGTTCTGACCAATGCGGGTGCGGAAACAACAACGCGTGTGCAGATGGCGGGAATGGCTGCTGATGTGGTATTGCCGAAAGAGTCGGTTGTGACCTTGATGTGGAAGTAGGAACTGTGGGGACGCACCCTGTTGCTGAGCGACAAGGGTGCGGCACCCCTTTTTTGCCCGGTCTCCGGTGACTTGGGTTCAAACGGGCGATTAGGAGAGGCGATGAGGCGAGCGATCACGTCAGTCCTGCTGACAATCCTGCTGATTATCGGCGTTGTGGCGACTGCGCAGACGGCTGAGCTGTCAAAGGCGGAAATTGAGAAGCGGGTCGAGGCGATCCTGGGCAAGATGACGCTCGAGGAGAAGATCGACTATATCGGCGGGCATAATTCTTTTTACATCAGAGCGATCCCGCGGCTGGGCGTGCCTGAACTGAAGATGGCAGACGGACCGATGGGCGTCCGCAACTATGGTCCTGCAACGGCGTTCCCGGCGGGCATTGCCATGGCTGCTTCGTGGGACACCGAACTGGTGCACCGCATCGGCGTTCAGTTGGGGAGGGACTCGCGAGCACGAGGGGTGCACTTCCTGCTCGGGCCAGGCATGAATATTTATCGTGCCCCGATGAATGGCAGAAATTTCGAGTACTTCGGAGAAGATCCGTTCCTCGCTTCACGGCTGGCAGTAGCGTCGATCAAGGGAATTCAGAGCCAGGGCGTGATCGCGACGGCCAAACACTACGCGGCGAACAACCAGGAGTGGGACCGGCATCGCATAAGCTCGGACGTGGACGAACGCACGCTCCGCGAGATCTACCTGCCGGCGTTTGAAGCTTCTGTGAAGGAGGCTCGCGTCGGCTCGATCATGGACTCCTACAACCTGATCAACGGAGTACACGCGACCCAGAACGCGCACTTGAACATCGAGATTGCCCGAAAGGAATGGGGCTTTACCGGCATCATGATGTCGGATTGGGACGCGACTTACGACGGCGTGGGCGCTGCGAACGGCGGACTCGACCTGGAGATGCCGTTTGGAAAGTTCATGAATCGCCAGGCGCTACTTCCGGCCGTGAGGGACGGCAGGGTGAGCGAGGCAGTAATCGACGAAAAAGTACGGCGCATTGTGCGCACTGCCATTGAGTTTGGTTTCTTTGACCGAAACCAAGAAGATTCGTCAATCTCGTTGCTGAATCAGCAAGGACGGCAGGTAGCGCTAGAGGCGGCGCGTGGCAGCATGGTCCTGCTGAAGAACACTGGCGTGCTTCCATTCGATAAGTCGAAGGTGAAGACGGTAGCCGTGATTGGGCCGACAGCGCATCCGGCCGTAACAGGTGGCGGCGGAAGTTCAAAAGTCAATCCGTTGCTCTCGACCAGTTTCCTGGAAGGGATCAGCAACTACGCTGGCGCAGAAACGAACGTCGTTTACAGCGCGGGCATACCGAAGCTTTCGGATATCTACGACGAGACGCAATTCACGGTTGGCGCCGAGGGTGGCTTACGCGGCATGACTGCGGAGTACTTCAACAATACGGAACTGTCCGGTACTCCCGCGCTAACGCGCCGCGATCGGCACGTAAACTTCCGCTGGGGACAGGCGTCGTATGTCGCTGGTGGTCCGGTGAACGACTTCTCGGTGCGCTGGACCGGTTACTTCACGCCGGATGCGAGCGCTGAATACAAGTTCTATGTGAGCGGCGACGATGGTTATCGAGTCTTTGTCGACGACAAGCCACTCATCGAACGCTGGCAAACCCAGGGCGATACTCTCACGGTGAAAACGCTCAATCTCGAGCAGGGCAAGACCTACAAGGTTCGGCTTGAGTACTTCGAGGCAGAAGGCGACTCGGTGATCGGGTTCGGAATTGGCCGTGCAACTGACCGAGCGCTGCTTCAGGCGAAAGAAGCGGCCGCCAAAGCTGATGCTGTTGTGCTGTGCATTGGTTTTGACGCGCAGACCGAAGGCGAGGGCTTTGACCGAACATTTGCTTTGCCGGGCGCACAAGAGGAACTGATCAGGCACGTGCTCGGAGCCAACAAGAACGTCGCTGTTGTCCTGGTTGCAGGTGGCAACGTCGACATGAACGGCTGGAGCGAACAAACACCGGCGCTGCTGCATGCGTGGTATCCGGGGCAGGAAGGCGGGAGAGCGCTGGCTGAGATCCTCTTCGGAGCCGTGAACCCATCCGGCAAACTTCCGGTAAGTTTTGAACGCCGGTGGGAGGACAATCCGACCCACAACAGTTATTACGATCCGAACCTTCCGGCAGGGCAGGGCGGTGATGGACCCCGTGACACGGGAGAAGCCCGCGGTCATGTGGCCTACAAGGAAGGTGTCTTCCTCGGGTATCGGTACTTCGATAGGAGTGAAACAAAGCCAATGTTCCCGTTTGGCTATGGCCTGTCTTACACCACGTTCAAGTACAGCAATTTGAAGGTCACACCCGGGACGACGAACAACGGGACAGTCACCGTGTCGTTCGACGTAACGAACAGTGGAAAGCGCGAGGGCGCAGAGGTCGCTCAAGTCTATGTGAACGACAAGCATGCGAAGATAGATCGGCCAGTCAAGGAACTCAAGGGCTTTGCCAAAGTTAGCCTGAAGCCTGGTGAAACAAGAAAGGTAAGTGTCACGCTGGATCGCCGGTCGTTTTCGTATTACGACGTGACGAAAAAGGACTGGACGGCGGACGCAGGTGAGTTCGGCGTGTTGGTGGGCAGTTCATCAGCGGACATCAGACTCGAAGGCAAGATCAGGCTCACGGACTGAAGTGCTACAGCTAGACAGCAACCGGGTGAATGCGTGTGCATTCACCCGGCTTTTTTTCGTGCAAGCAGACGTGGACGGCACGAATTGCTAAGAGGTTTTCTGGGTTGCCTTTGGCAGGCCATCAGGGACAAGCGGCAAGGCGCGGAGCCTGAGACCGGTCGCGGAGAAGATAGCATTAGCAACAGCCGGAGCGAGTCCAAGAATGGGCGTTTCGCCGGCACCTGCAGACGGCTTGTCCTTGAGATCGAGGACGACGACTTCGATTTCCGGCATGTCGGAGAATCGGGGAACGCGATAGGTTGATAGATCTGCGTTTAAGATACGGCCGTTTTCGAAGCGTACCGCTTCGAACAGAGCGCCTCCGATTGCCTGCACCACCGCGCCAGCGATCTGGTTACGAACTCCATCTGGATTGACGATAGCGCCGCAATCAAAAGCCTCAACCACGCGACGGATGCGTACGGCACGTGTTGCCGGGTCGATCTCGATTTCGGCGCAAGTTGCTACTCGCCCGCCCTTCTCAATTGCGCCAGCGATTCCGAAGCCTCGAAGAGGGGTCGGCTTCTGTTTGCCCCAGCCGAACTTCTCGGCGGCAGCCTCGAATACGGCACGCAGGCGCGGGTCGTCGAGGTTCTTCAGACGGAACTGGAGCGGATCGATGCCGAGTGCATGGGCGAACTCGTCCATGTGACTCTCGCGAGCGAATGCGTTCGCGGTGGCGGCAAGTGCCCGATACGATCCCTGACGCAGCGGCGAACGGGATCGGTGAAATTGGATGTTCTGATGTGCAACTGTGTACGGCGTGCTGATTGCGGCAGGACCCGAGTTGTAGTTGTGGAAGTCCCACGCCATGATCTTGCCATCTTTGGTCGCGCCGCTCCGGACGTCGATGACTCCGGCAGGACGGACGTAGGCCCAGGTGAACTCTTCCTCACGAGTCCATACGAGCCTGACTGGCTTGCCGGCGGCCTTGGCGAGGCGAGCGGCTTCAACGGCGGCGTCGCCGGTGTGCTTGCCTCCGTAGGCAGAGCCCGTGTCGGGGATGATGACGCGCACCTTATCGGGCGAAATGTGGAAGGCTCCTAACAGTTCTTCGCGGATCGAAAACGGCCGTTGCGAACCTGTCCACACCGTGAGTTGATCGCCGTTCCACTCAGCGACAGCGGCCCGAGGCTCAAGCGGGACATGCGCGATGTATTGGACCGTGTATGTCTGCTGAAGCTTTGTGTCGGCTGAAGCGAGCGCCTTCTCGACAGCAGACGCGGCGGCTTTGTCCTCGTCGCCTGCATCGGCATTCTTCCTGAGGTATTCGAAGAGATCCTTGTTCGCCGGCTGCTGAGGAACGTCCCATCGCGCGTGCAACGCTTCAATGGCTCGCTCGGCTGTCCAAGGTTGCGGGGCCACAACGCCAACAATATCGCCATCGCGGACGATCTTGACGCCCGGGATCTTTTCGGCGTCTCGGGTATCAAGCGATTCCAGCTTCGCGTTGATCCCAGTAGGACGGAGGACCTTCCCGTGCAGCAGTCCCGGGCGCTCGATATCCGACGGGTATAGGTGCTTGCCTGTGACGAAGTCGGTCCCGTTCACTTTGGGAATCGATTTTCCAGCTACCTTCCACTGCGCCGCAGGAGTGAGGTCGTTCTCACCGATGACCTTCACCATCTTCTGTCCACGCGTGAGTTCGCCGTAGCTGATGGCGTCTTGAGTGCGTGGATTCGTGACCTTGCCCGAGGCAACGGCCAGAACCGCTGGTTGCACGCTCCAGCGCTGTGCGGCCATGGCGAGCAACGTCTCACGGGCGGCGACGGCTGCCTTCCGTAATTGGGGCGCCATTGTGGGCGTGGTACGACTGCCAAACGTACCCGCGTCCCACGGTACCAAGGCCGTGTCGGCCATCACCATGGTGATGGCCTCGATTGGGACCTGAAGTTCTTCTGCGACCTGTAGTGCCAGCGAGGTACGAATGTTTTGTCCAAGCTCGACCTTGCCGGTGTAAACGGTGACGCGGCCATCCTCATCGATGTGTAACCAGGAGGCGATGTCGTCGGGCAGGTCCTGAGTGTTGCGTCTGCGAGACTCCTGCGAGAGCGCTTCGTTCGTGCAGAGGCACACTACGAGGCCTCCGCCAAAAAGCTTCATGAAGTCGCGCCGGTCGACGTGGAACGCGTGCAACGCTTCGACGTCGTGCTGAACGATTTCGGGAGCGAGCTGATCATCCTTACGGTTGTTCATGACCTCACCCCCTTGCGCATGGCCTGTGCAGCCGAGCGGACGGCAGTAACGATTCGGGCGTAACTGCCGCAGCGACATATGTTCATGTTCATGTAGCGGATGATGTCGGCTTCACTGGGATCGGCGTTCTCGCTGAGGAGGCCGACGGCTGACAAAATCATGCCGGGAGTGCAATAGCCACACTGGAAGGCTTCCTGGCGCAGGAATGCCTCTTGTACCGGATGCAGGCGTCCGTTCTGCGCGAGACCTTCGATCGTGGTGATCTTCTTGCCGATAACTCCCGAAACGGCGGTCGTGCATGACCGAACAGGTTTGCCGTCGATCAGCACGGTACAAGCGCCACATTGACCTTCGCCACAACCGTATTTGGTTCCGGTAAGCTTCAGCTCGTTTCGAAGAACGGAAAGAAGATTCTCATCGGGCGGAACATCGATCCGCCGTTCCTCGCCGTTGATGATCAGTACCAGCGCACTCATGCGTGCGTCCTCGGAACATGAATTTGGGTGATTCTATCGCAGGGAAGCCTCAGTGAGCCAAGCGGCACACGGAGTAGGTGGGGAATCGGAACGCGCGATCTTCGGGACTTGCTATTCGGCTGACTTGCGCGTTAGAGAAAAGTTGACGACCGCTTGAGTGGTGGCATCGACGGCTTTGCCATCAAGCCGGTAAGGTTCATAACGCCACTCCTTGACTGCATCGGCGGCTGCCTGGGCGAGATCGCGGTGTCCGCTGATGACCTGCGTGTCTTTGACCAAGCCGTCAGCACCAACCGTGAGACGCAATACGACCTGCCCCTCTCGCCTCGCGAGGAGAGCGGTCGCCGGATACTTCGGCACGACGCGGCGGATGAGCTTCAGGTCCGAGGTGCGGCTTTGACGCGGAGTTGAACTCAAGCTCGGTACGGAGGGGCCACCCGACGGCAAACCGGAGAGGAGAACCCTGTTTCGCTCAGTGCTGGAAGCGGGTAACTGCGGAGCGGCAATCGGCCCCTCCGCAGTGTCGACCGTGCTTGACTGAACGGGAGCGGCGGTGGGTTGCGGAGGGACTGCTTCGCTGGTTGATGGTTGCAGGTTGTAAGTTAGTACCTCTGCTTCCCTAGTCTCGTCGCTGGATTGTTCGCTGCGAGCCGCGTCGCTGGATGCGGTAGCAGGTCGCCTGCGGCTCGTTCCAGGTTCCTGATCAGCGGTCCGTGAGTTCGACCGAACGGATGCGGTGGCTGCGGCGGGTGCGACGGTGGCAGGTGATGAAGGCGAACTTGCACTCGGACCACGCGAAGAAGATCTCGCGCCGGAATCCCTTTCGTAGGCGAAGTAGAAATAAATCGCTGCGAGCAGGATGGCTACGACGACTATGGCCAAAGTGAGCGGTCTGAAGCTCCGCTTGGATCGCGTAATGTCAGGTGAACTGGAGAAGGTCTGGCGCAACGCTTCCATTGGAGGCGCTGGGGCTGGCGTAGCTCTTGGTCCTGCCGCTGGAAGCGCCGGGGATGCCGTTTCCGATGAAGATGTGGAAACGGTAACGGGGCCCTTCGAGGGCATTCGCATTGGCTCCGCCGGACGTGGCGCTATCTGGCTGGCAAGGGTTCTGAGCGTGGGGACATCGCGTTCTGTGAACGCGCGAGGCTTATCAGAAAAAACTTCGAGCAGACCGACCATCCCGGACTGGCCGAGGATAGGAACGATGATGACTGATCGAAGATCAAGCTGCCGACAAACTTCAGCGTCAACGCGCGGATCGGTTTCGGTGTCATCGCAGCGAACAATTTCGGCAGTGCGAACACACTCGCCGGATAGTCCGCGAGTGACCTCCACCCTGACGCCGGGAGGAGGAGCATTCCCACAACTGGCCCGGCACACCATACCGCCAGCGTCCACCCATGCGATTGCGGCGCCTGTTCCGCACAGCAACATACGTGCTCGCGACGCAACGGTATCAAGCTGATCTTGCTGGGGAGCAACGTCCGCCGCTGAGCGCGGGCTTGCGGGGGCGATGGACGCGACAACATTCGTATCAAGCGGTTTGGTTGAAGGCTCCTTCCGACCGGACCGCACCGAAAGCGCTGGAAGCGAACTCATCCAGTCTTCCAACACGGCTCGGGTAGCGTCCGGCACGCGGGTAAAGCGGACGCCGGCCCGATTATCATCGCTCCAGACCGGGAAGGCCGAAAGCGATAGGCGCGAGTTATAGCCGGGCAGAAAGAAGGAGAACGTTGCTTCCGAGCGCGACTTGAGCGGCGAAAGAAGGCGGACCGCCATCCCACTTTCGCTGATATCAAGGATGAGAGCGCTCGCGCGATTTGCGTTCACGTCCGCGGATAGGAGTTGAGTTCCGATCACGTCCTTGCGAGCGTACTTGCGCCTTTCGGGGCGCGACGCCAGGGGAGCAGGTCGTGGTGCCGACATGGGGCCCTACCTCAGAAAGGTTGAGGTCTTACGGAAACTGCTTCAGTGCTTTGTCGGGAGCGGCGGGGACGCTGCGTACGGTTCTCGGGGCCGCAGTATTTTCGGCGAAAGCACCAGGGCTTACGCTGCGATCACTCTCATCCGCATCACTGCACAGGCGAATGGCAAGGCGGAGAGCTTCTATCTGGCGCTGCACATCCTCTAGTTCCAATTCCTTCTGTCTTAAGACTTCGTGCAGATTCTTCATCTGGACTCCTGTGTGTTTGCTGGCGAGAACAGCAATTTCGGACGAACCGAAGTTGCCGATGTTTACTTGGATGTAACCGGGAGGTTACCAGAAATTAACCCAGGAAGGAAAATCGGCGCTCTCGCCTGTGAAAAGGTCGTGACTCAGAGTAGATGGCGATGTACCTACAACCGCTCTGACCGGGGCACGGGAACTGGAATATACCCGGCTTCGGCATCCAAAAGAACATGCGTTTGTTGACTGAGTGCTCGACTGTCGTGGTGCTCGGCTTTTGCCTGTTCGTCCTGGGCTGCAACACAAGGCAGGATCCGGAACAGTTAAAGGAGCGGACCGCGGCCGCAACGGCCGAGTTGAAGCGGGACGCGAAGGCAGTGGCCGAAGGCATCCGCGAGGGCTGGAACCGCGACCGTCAGCTTGATCTTAACCGGGCGACAGAGAAGGAACTACTGGAACTCCCGGGAATCAACTCGAGGACAGCGAACCGGATCGTTGCGAACCGACCTTACAAGGCAGCCGACGAGCTTGTGACCAAGCGCATCGTATCGCGCCAACAATATGAAAAGATCGCCGACCGGATTACGGTAAAGAAATAGGTCACGCCAATCGCGCCGTTCGCTCATACTGAGTGGCATGTGTGAAGAACGAACTCTCGCGAACCTTCCGGTTGTGGTGGGACTAGGCGAGATCCTGTGGGACCTGCTACCAGCGGGAAAGCACCTGGGAGGAGCACCCGCAAACTTCGCTTATATTGCGGGCCTGCTTGGCGCGTCGGGTGTAGTCGTCAGCCGAGTTGGGGGCGATGAACTCGGAGCGGCGTCACAGCAAATGCTTCGGAGAACTCTTATTGACGTCTCCACCCTTCAAGTCGATCCAGAGCTTCCGACCGGAACTACCGAAGTCAGCGTGTCCGATGAGGGTGTCGCAAGCTATCGCATCGTCGAAGGCGTTGCATGGGATCACCTGACTTGGACGCCTGAACTCTGCACGCTTGCTGCGCGTGCGGACGCAGTGTGTTTCGGTACCCTGGCGCAAAGGTCAGAGGAGAGCAGGAAGACAATTTTGCGCTTCCTCGATGAAACGAGACCTGACTGCCTGCGGGTGTTTGACGCCAACCTACGGGCACCCTTTTACGGCCGGGACGTGATGATTGACTCTCTCCAACGTGCGACGGTGGTGAAGTTGAATCACGAGGAGGTCGGTTACGCGCTCGAATGCAGCTCGCTCCGAGCAACGAACGATGTTGAAGCCGCTGACGCGTTGAAGAACCGCTGGGGCGCGGAAGCCGTTTGCATCACCAGAGGCCCTCGGGGAAGCGTGATCGCGACTGCGAACGGAACGGCTGTGCATGCCGGTATTCCGATTCGGGTGGTGGATACGATCGGCGCCGGCGATGCGTTCACTGCCGCGATGACCATGCAGATGCTCGCGGGCGCATCGCTTGAGCGCGTGAGCGAGGCGGCTAACGGGATTGCGTCGTGGATCGTATCAAGGCCCGGAGCCATGCCCGCGGTGAGCGCCGAGGAGATGTGTCGGCTCAGGAGCGCCTTCGGCATCGCTGTTGAACGAGAGCGTAACGACTCGCCTTCTACAATGTCGCGCTGACTATATACTTTTCTTTTCGCTTTGCTGGACATCTCTGTCATCAGCAGGGTTCGGCGCTGATGACCTTCTGAGTTGAAGTGCGACAGCGCATCGCAGCAAAGTGCGAAAGCCAGCCTTTTCATGGAACGGTACATGGCCAGTTCGACTGCTCAACTTGATGCACATCCGTTGAAAACGAAGTCTTCGAGAGTCGCGACAGCCGCGATACTCCTGTTATATGCGGTCATCTATTTCGGCTCGACTTTTTCGCCCGCGCTACAGGACGACGCGGACTCGACGCACGCCGAAGCGGCGCGCGAGATGGTTGTGCGCGGTGATTGGGTCACGTTGCACGTCAACGGGATTCGCTATCTCGAAAAAGCACCGTTCCTGTATTGGACTGTCGCACTCAGCTACAGCATCTTTGGGGCAAACGCATTTGCTACGCGGCTACCAACCGCAATAGCGATGCTGCTGCTGATCCTGCTGGCGATGAAGTGGGCACGGCGGGCGTATGGAGAACGCGCTTCGATTTACGCCGGACTGTTCGTGTGTACGGCGGCAGGGTATTACCTTTTCACGCGCATCCTTATACCGGAAGCCATACTGGGCTTGTTTATCGGCGCTTCGCTCTACTCGTTCCTCACAGCGTTGGACGAACCGAAGAGCGGCTGGCGATGGTACGCCGGCTATGCACTATTGGCCCTGGCTGTGCTAACGAAGGGACTGCTGGCGCCTGTCGCGGTCGGCATGCCGCTTGCCGGCTACTTGCTGCTTAGTGGCGAATGGCGTCGCTGGCGCGAGTTCCGAATCGTGACGGGGCTCCTGCTGTTTTTTGTTATTGCGGCCCCGTGGCATTTGTTGGCGGGTTATCGTAACGAACGTTTCTTCTGGTTCTATTTCGTCAACGAACACTTTTTGCGGTTCCTGGGGCGGCGTTACCCGCGCGATTACAACAAGCTGCCAGGCGTTTTGTACTGGAGCCTGCACCTTGTGTGGCTGTTCCCCTGGAGCATGTACCTGCCGGTTGCGGTGCGGAACGCATGGCATGAGTTGAGGTCAGCAAGAACGGCGGAGCCGGACTCGGGGAAGAATCGCTTCCGAAGCCGGACGCAGCTCCTGTGCTGGATTTGGGCAGGCGTGATCCTGACGTTTTTCGCGTTTTCGACGAACCAGGAGTACTACACGGTGCCGGTATACCTCCCGGTGCTGCTGCTCATTGCCGGGGCTTTGGCTCAAGAAGAAGAGCGTAAGAGCAAACTGCTGATCGGCATGACTGCGGTGATGGCAGTGTTGTCGCTGGCCTCAGCCGGTGTGCTGGCAGCCGGACTTTACGTGTCGCGGCACTTGCCGTTCGTAACCGATATCGGGACGGTGCTGGCGAAGCCTGACTCGGGAGCCGAGACGCTTTCGATGGGCCACATGCTCGACCTGACCGGGCACTCGTTTGCCGCCCTGCGTTTACCCGCGATTTTGGCCATGGTTGCTCTGGCAGTCGGTCCAACTGCGGCGCTTTGGTTGCGCATACGGCGACGCAACTACGGTGCGACGTGGGCAACGGCGATCACGATGGCTGTGTTCCTGGTGGCGGCGCATATCGCGCTCGTGCGCTTTGATCCGTACCTTTCGTCGAAGCGAATGGCCGATGCGGTCGCGACACAGATCAAGCCGCAGGACCGGCTGATGATCTACGGAGACCAGGCGTACGGCTCTTCGTTGTTGTTTTATCTACAGCGACCAATCGAGCTGGTCAACGGCAGGACCACGTCGATGTGGTTCGGTTCCACATTCCCCGACGCGCCAAAAATCCACCTGAAGGATGATGATCTGTTACGGGTGTGGCAATCGGACGAACGCGTGTTTCTTTTCGTGCCGATCAACCGCAGGGCACAAGTCGATGCGCTACTTCGTGGACCTAGATTCGTCGTTAGCGAAAGCTCCGGCAAGGTCATCTACAGCAACCGGCGCTGAGCTTGGCGTACTAGTTCGGGCTGCGCTCAGACATAGCATTTTTCCACCCGTTTCGAGACGGTAAACTTGCTCGCGCCAGACGATCTGCCCTGACGTGAAGCTGGCACACCACAGGAAGAAGCCGAGCAGGTCGCGCACCGGGTAAAGCCAGCAATATTTCAACGACTGCGGATCTCGAACCACTGTCCAGCCGGCGAGGAGTGAGAGCAAAACCCTGTTAACTACAGCGGCGACGAACAGCGAGACACCGAGCAGGGCGTGTCCGGCCAGGAATCCAGATGCGAGGCCGAGAAGTCCGAACGGCATCGCAAAGGTGAAGATCGTGCCGAGATGTCCTTTCGGACGGGAAAACCGTGTGCTCTTCATCCAGCGCACCTGGTGGAGCATAGATGAACGGAAGGAGTAGTTCAGCACGATGTGATCGACGACATACTGGGAGAGGACGACTTCGTATCCCGCCTCGTGCACTCTGTTGCCCAGGACGTAGTCGTCGGCACAATAGTCCGCCAGGATTTCCATGCCGCCGATGGCGTCGAGCACATTGCGCCGAATCGCCATGGTCGGGCCGAGCGCAAACTTCATTCCTTCCAGCAGGTCCGCTGCCAGTACGCCAGCGGTCATCTCCACCGACATACCGAGCGCTTCGAGGCGCGACCAGAAACCGCCAGTCGGAACGCCACGATATATGCAAGTGACGAGGCCGACCTTAGGGTTCAGAAGTGGCCGGACGACCTCGCGAAGGTAGCCAGGGGAGACGTGCGCGTCGCTGTCACTGATGATGAGGTATTCGGCATCAGCTTGTTTGCACATTTTTATTAGCGAGCAGACCTTGGCGTTCGGACGGTCGGGCTGGCCGGAGAAGGCGATCTTGACCGGGACATGGGGAAAACGCGCCTGCACCGTGCGAACAACGTTCAAAGCCGGATCGCTGCCGTCTCGCGTGCCGAAAACAATCTCGAAGTTGGGGTAGTCCTGCTGGAAAAAGCTTGTGAGGTTCTCTTCGAGCCTCGGTTCCAGGCCGCACAGAGGCTTTAATAATGATACGAACGGAGTTCCAGAGTCGTGCTGCGGAGCTTTGCACCTTCGCCGAAAACGTAGAGCCGAAATGGCTACGAACGTGAGAAACACCGTACAACTCACAATGCCAATCGCGGCGATCACAAGGCCCAGCTGAGCTAGGAACAATCGAACCTCCCAATGCGGGTGCAGGTGCTTCCTGAAATCCTACTTGAGTTTGGTGCGGCAGGCGACCTTTTCCGAACGGCTGTGAGGGCGCCGGTGCGCGTCAGACGGGGCTGAACTCCGGGTCGATAAACGTGATCGTCTATGTGTCTCGCCGAGTTGCTTGAACGACGGCCACTACTCCTGATATCGCGAAGATGGGTGCGCTTACCATCCAGAACCCAGCTACCCAACTTGTAAGAGGAAACAGCCAAGCCACCTCAGAGTCGTTTGCTGTAAAGAACACTAGCCCTACGATAAGCAATGTAGCCAGGCATACCGAAGTGATGCCGAAGATGATTCCAGAAACCAGAATCAAGCGGCGGAGAGTGATGGCTTCCGCGATACGTTCCAGCGGGCCAGGTTTTTGGGCCATGTCGTTAAGAATGCTCATGCGGACGTTAAATGATCGAGCGCCTTCTCTGCGATCGGGCATCCACCCATCTTCCAACCAAGAACCAAAACCCGACCACAATCGGCGTTGCGAGCAACAAAAGTTCAAGTCCCTCTACCGTTGCTCCTGAAATTGTGAACAAAATCACCGCCAAGGCGAGCGCAAGAAGGCACGAGGGGAGGTTCAAATAAACGGCTATGCGCTCCGCAAGGGGGAGGTGGGGCGGGTCGAACGCAACGCCTGGAGGGTCGAACCACCAGCCGGTTCTGTACTGTATTTCGGCGAATGACACGAACAACAGGTGAATGCAGCCGAGAACAACTGGTAACAGAACACGGTACTTTGGCCTAGATGGCATCGTGTGCAGCACTGTACGCCACAAGAGAGGATTGTTCCAGATCGTACTTCACAGGTATTGAATGGTGGTAACCGCGGAAATAGTGTTTAGCATCTCGTCTTCTCAAGGCACGTGCTACTGACATCTAACGTTGCATGGGCTTACGTGAACCTTGGCCGGAGAAGTACGGCGACAGGCCTGCGGATGAGAGTCGCAGACTCGAAGCGGTTGCAGCGCGCAGCAATGCGGGTGGCGGTGGGCGCACGAAGTGGATCATCGTGGGCGCAGCCTTGGCGTGCGTCGTAATCGGTGTTGTGATCGCGGCGGCCGTCACGTCGCGTGATGACGGGGACGTTCGGTCAACAAAAAAAGAGATCAGTACACCTACGGATGTTGGCGCATTCCTCGCGAATCCCAAGGTTCGGGAATCGGTGGGAGCGATCGTGTTTTTCAACGATCTCTTTGTGAAGCCTGAGGGAACTGTGTATTTCGCTAAAGACCGTGGCGGCAAAGAAATCGTGGTCGTTCTCAATGACGCCAAAACAGATATCCCGAAGGACGGCACGCTGGCTGATGTGAGCGGGGTTGTCGCTTCAGTGCCATCAATCTCCGCTATGCGAAAGCAATGGAAGCTGGATAAGCGGTTAGCCGAACGAATTCGCAAGGACTCGGTTTACATCGAAGCCGAGCGAGTCAGGCCGGAACGCCAGAAGCAGGCTAAAGCGAACTCGGCTGACCAGTCCTGATGCACATCGAACAAGCGATTGTTTATCGACCGGCAGGCGCTAACTGAGTCTTCGTGCCGGAAGATTCACTTCCGGGTTCTCCAGACGTGCCCTGCACGCCGGCGACTTCGGTTGCAGGCTTCTTGGGCGACAACGCTACCAGCATCGGCAGCCAGCGATCACGTTCGGCCTTGAAGGCCGTGAGATTGCGGCGGCTGACAGGAGTGTCTGGCGGCAACTTCATGCGCTCGAAGTTTACAAACGCTCCTTTGCGGCGAATACGGAAGTCGAGGTGCGGGCCTGTGGACAGCCCCGTTGATCCTACGAGTCCGATGCGCTGGCCTTGTGTTACACGCTGCCCCGTGCGCACCAGGCGCTTCGACAAATGCATGTAGTACGTTTCGTAACCGTTCGTGTGTTGCAATCGGACGGTGTTCCCACCGCCGCCCTGATAACCCGAAAACACCACACGGCCACCAGCAATGGCCTGAACCGGAGTGCCCGTGGGAGCTGCGTAGTCCGTCCCAAGATGCGGCCGGTAGATCTTGAGAACGGGATGAAATCGAGCGCGACTGAAGCGCGAACTGATACGAGCAGCGAACTTCAGCGGCGAGCGAAGGAACGCCTTCTGAAGCGAGTTACCGTTCACGTCGTAGTATGCGGGCTTGCCGGTCTGATCTTGGAAAAAAATGGCGTCGAACTTCTTTCCGGCATTGTCGTACTCGGCTGCCAAAATCTTCCCGTACGCAGGCGGCGCGCCGTTGTCATAGACCTTCTTCTCAATGATGACCCTGAAGGTGTCGCCCGGTCGCGGATCGGTGTAGAAATCGAGGTCCCACGCGAAGATCTCGGCAATGCGAAGCGCCAATTCCGGACCTTCGCCGGCGTCTACGACGCTCTCGAATAACGATCCCTGCACTTCGCCCGCGATCCCGACTGTGTGAACAGTGCTCGGAACTTGCTTCACCTGCGCCAAAAATCCATCGCCGCTGGGCGAGATCCACAGTTCGTGGTCGAAGTCGATTGGGTACAGCAATGACTTGATCATCCCGTCGGCCGCTCGCGTCAGTGTGACTTTGCTGCCTTGCTGCAACTGCCGAAAATTGAACACCGGTTCGGCGGCGACGGTAATCTTCTGCGCTGTGTCGGGATCGATTTCGAGGTCTTCCAGGATGTCGCTCCAGTTGGCGCCCCGTTGCACGATGATGTCAGCGACGGTATCCGGGGCCGGTGCGGGCGAGGGTGTGCTTGAGCCCGCCGCAACCGCAAGCGTTGCTGCCGTCTCGCGTTGTCGAGCGGAATGAACGAGGTAAACGGAAGTGCCGACGGCGGCCGTTATGACGATCAGGGCACCTAACGCGAGTTTCGTCCCAAAGAGTTTTCGCATCCTGTTCCAGTCCCGAGTGCTTTAGACGGTCTGCCGCTTTTCCGGGCTGCCGCTTACGAATGCCATCCTGACGTGAGATGTAACACAGTTATCTAATTGGAGTTGCAGGTTCGCAAGTACATCCTAACTGATCTCCTGTTGTCGCTCGAGCGCTCTCATTAAAGATTCACCGCTGTCGAGCGCTCTGAAACGCAGCACGGCGACACAACCTCATTGATCATGCAGATTCTTGTGAAGCGTGCGGATTGCGAGTAGTCGCCTCAAGTAGCTTTTGTTATAATTCGTTCAGGCGCAATCAGTCGGACGCAAGAGTATCTTCACCGTCCACGGCGCCCGCACCGCAGTGTCGGGGAGTGGCTCAGCCTGGTAGAGCACCTGGTTCGGGACCAGGGGGTCGGAGGTTCAAATCCTCTCTCCCCGACCATTCTTTTATCCGCAAGAACCTTCAGGTAGTCACATAAGCTGCTTATGTTTGGAGCACGAGTGCGCGCACGTACTCTTGTTTTGCATTCCTGCGCTGTGTAGAGTTCCTGGTGCCCACCGGACCCAGGCGCTATGACGAATCCGCGCAGTCGCATGAAGACCAGAGGATTGGGAGTGAAGCAGCTTTCGCCACTATGCAGCGGGAGCTGAAGGCATCGTGGAGATCGAATCGTGACGGACGGCGAGCAGACGCGAGCGTGCGGGAGTCACGCTGCGAGCATCTTCCACTTCCCACTCAAGCCAAAATCGGGCCTGAATGGGCCACCATCAGCTTCTTTGCCCGGCCACCCGTCTTGAGTAAGAACAGACCACGGCCAAGAACCTGACCCGCAGAACCCAAAGGAGAAGAAATGATGTTGGCCCGGCTGCAGCAGCTGCTCTTTTTGGCGATCGCACTTTGCCCCCTAGCCGCTGGTTCGGCTCCGCTCAATGGCGCTCGCCTTGGCCTTCGCCTTGTCATACCGGACTCCTCGATATGCACGTCGCAGAGCGAAGTGCCGGTTGAACTCTTTCTCACAAACGATAGTCAAGGCGAGATTGAGTTTACAGAGAACGGCTTTGGTACTGGAATAACATACTTTGCACTCTACGATTCCATCGCAGGCTCGTTCCGAAGCGAGGTGATGGGTTCTGTCGGCGATTGGCTTCCAGAAGTAAACCGAGATGGCACGAGGCTACTTCGGCAGGGACAGCCCTATCGAGTCACGATGAAGCTTTCGCTGCCGAAGAAGATCTTCGATCGTGCCGGCTTCTACAAATTGCAGGTGCGGTACTCCGGAATAGCAACGGACCAAGCCGGAAGCAAGAGGATAGAGTTGAACTCAAACTGGGGCATTCTCGAAACGCACGACTGCAGTGGCGATTGATGATTCGTTGCACCGGCAAAGAACGCGACAGCGAGACCGGTCTCGGCTACTTCGCAGCCAGATACTACGGCAGCGACAGCGGGCGGATGTCGCCCGATTGGTAGGTCCGGTTGCGCCTACGACTGTACGCTGATCTCCTCGAGCCGCAACCCTGAATGTACGGGTACGCTCGTTAAACAGTCCGCTGTCAAAGGCCGAGCACCATTGTTTAGCGACTCTTCTTTATGCTTGCCAGTGCAGCAAGCTAGCGAAATGTCACAGCGGTCCTGGGCTTGACCTTATTTGTGTACATGACCGTGGCGCACATCGGCGCCGCGGACCCAGAAGATCACGTCTTCTGCGATGTTGGTTGCGTGATCTCCGACGCGCTCCAGGTTACGGGAGACGATGAGGACGTTCATCGCGGCCTCTGCGGAGCTGGGTGAGTTCTTCATCATCTCGATCAAAGCGAACGAGTTGTCACGGTTCATTGTGTCGAGCGCGCTGTCCGCATCGAGCACCGATTGCGCCAAGGCGGCGTCGCCGGCGAGGAACGAACCGAGAGCGTCGCGAACCATCTTGGAGGCGAACTCAGCCATTTTCGGGATGTCCACCGGCAAGTCAATCTCAGGGAGCTTGCACAGCGATTGCACGCGCTCGGCGATGTTGTACGCCTGATCGCCGACGCGCTCAAGGTCAGCATTGATTTTTACGACAGCAATGATGAAGCGCAGATCCACAGCCATCGGCTGCTGCATGGCCAGGAGGTCGAGAGCGAGTTCATCGATCTCGCGCTCGATTGCGTTGACAGCATCTTCGCCCTCGAACACAAGTTTGCATGTATCCAGGTCACGCGTACGATACGCGCGCACGGCACGATCCACAGCCTGCTCGGCCAATCCGCCCATTCGGAGCAGCTTCTGTTTGAGTTCGTCCAGGCCCTGCAAGAAACGTGTGCGCATCAGCCGAACCTTCCTGTGATGTAATCCTCCGTGCGTTTGTCTGAAGGATTGGTGAATATCTTTTTCGTGTCGTCGAATTCGATGAGGTCGCCGAGCAGAAAGAAGCCTGTGTCATCGGCGACGCGTGCCGCCTGCTGCATGTTGTGGGTAACGATGACGACTGTGTATTGCCGCTTTAGCTCGAAAATGAGTTCCTCGATCTTGCTTGTCGAGATGGGATCAAGTGCTGAAGCGGGCTCGTCCATAAGCAAAACCTCAGGCTCAACCGCAAGAGCGCGAGCGATGCACAAGCGCTGCTGCTGGCCTCCGGAGAGGCTTGCGCCGGATTTCTTTTTCAGCACGTCCTTAACTTCGTCCCACAGTGCTGATTGTCGCAATGAGCGTTCAACGACTTCGTCGAGTGTGCGGCGGCGCCTGAATCCGTTCAATTTCAATCCCGCAGCAACGTTGTCGTAGATCGACATGGCAGGGAACGGATTGGGCTTTTGAAACACCATGCCGATCCTGCGGCGTACCTCGACGGCCGAGGTCCCGTTGTAAATATTCAGATCGCCCACGCGAACGACACCGCTGACGCCAGCACCGGGGACGGTTTCGTGCATGCGATTCAGGCAGCGAATGAACGTGGATTTTCCGCATCCGGAAGGTCCAATGATGGCAGTCGCGCGGTTTGCCTGGATGTGCATGGAGATGTCATGCAGTACTTCGGATTTGCCAAACCAGGCGCGAAGCCCTCGGACATCGATTCCGACTCCCATTCTTTAGTGTGCTCCTTTAAGCATGCCGCGAGCGGCGACGAGTCTCACCACGGCCACGCTGAAAACGATAAGTGCGACGAGGACCAGCGCACCTGCCCAGGCTTGCTGATGCCATTCTTCAAACGGAGAGATCGCGTAGGTGTAGATCTGCAACGGCAGCGCGGCCGTGGGCTGATTGATGTTGGTATTCCAGAACTGATTTCCGAATGCCGTGAACAACAACGGCGCGGTTTCGCCCGCAACGCGTGCGAAGGCCAACATCACGCCGGTAATCACGCCGGAGGTCGCGGTGCGCAAAGTGACGGAAATCGTAGTACGCCACTGCGGAATCCCAAGTCCCAGCGCGGCTTCGCGAACCGAGCGTGGCACCATGAGCAGGATTTCTTCGGTTGCGCGCGTAATGGTCGGCACCATCATGATGCCAAGCGCAATCCCGCCAGAGAGCGCCGAGAAATGCCCCTGCGTAACGACAACGAGTGAGTAAATCGCTATGCCGATCACGATCGAAGGCACGCCGTTCAGGACGTCCGCCGTGAAACGGCAGATATGGGCAAAACGACCGCGACCGTATTCCGCAAGGTAAACGCCACCTCCGATACCGAGGGGCACACCGATAGCGCTGGCGATGCCGAGAATCATGGCGGACCCGGCGATGGCGTTTCCCATGCCTCCGCCGCTTTCACCGACGGGCTTGGGGATCTGCGTTAGGAAGGCCCAGTTCAGTGCACCGAAGCCCTTCATTACGAGGTAAACAAAAATTGCAGCTAGCGGGACGATGACCAGCACTGCCGCGATGGCAGCTCCGGCGGTGGCGAGCTTGTCTGTGACGTATCGAAACCTATTGTGCATGGCTGCTCACAGGGACTCCGCGAGTTATTGACCACACGAGAAGCCGGGCCAACGCATTTACGACAAGAGTGAGGAGCAGCAACGCCAGTCCAATCTCCACCAATGCGCTGAGAAAAAGTTCATCAGTTGCTTCGCTGAATTCGTTGGCGATGACGCTCGCCATGGTGTAACCGGGGGCGAACAGTGACTTCGCGATCTCTGCACGGTTGCCGATCACCATGGTTACAGCCATGGTTTCGCCCAGCGCACGGCCAAGGCCAAGGATGATGGCACCGAGTATGCCTGCTCGCGCGTTGCGTAGAACGGCGATCCGAATCATCTCGAAGCGTGTTGCACCGAGTGCGAGCGCCGCTTCGCGCTGGTTGCGCGGCACAGCAATCAGCACTTCGCGTGTAATCGAAGAGATGATCGGGATGATCATGATGGCCAGGATTATTCCTGCGGCCAGCATGCCGAAGCCCAACTGCATGCCGTCGAATAGCCCAGTCCAGGCAAAGTGCTCAGCCAGCCATGGCTGCACATACGACCGGAGCAGAGGAGAGAGAACGAAGATTGCCCACAGTCCGTAAATGACACTGGGAATGGCCGCGAGCAGCTCCACCATGAATGATAGTGGTCCGCGAAGCACGCGCGGGCACATCTCAGTGATGAACACCGCAACGCCGACGGCGAGGGGCACAGCAAGGATGAGAGCCAGGAAGGACGAGACGAGTGTTCCGTACACAAACGGGAGCGCGCCGAAGTCGCCGGAGACCGGATCCCATGCTGTTCCAGTGAAGAAACTGAGTCCAAACTTCCCCAATGTCGGCTGCGAGTTCTCAACGAGTTCAAAGATGACCAGGCCAAGTATCAGCAGAACGGAAGCGGCACAAACAAAAGTGGAAGTCTTAAAAATACGATCGGCGAGATTGCTGAGAAGCGACGGCTTGGCAAATGCACGCTGAGTTTCGAGCGGCTGCCTGTGAACTGCGACTGGGCCCTCGTCTTGCTCATGCCTCGGCTGCTGCTCAGGTCTCGGACTGAGCTTCTTAGCTCTAACGGAATCTGTTCCCATCCAGCCGAAGGTAACAAAGCCGTGTTACAGCCGTATTAAAGGAGTGTGAATCTACATTGGCTATGTAAAGTGGACAAGAAATCGAGACCGCAAGTGGATCTGGCCGAGGCTGCCAAACAGAAAAGGCGCTCCAGGTTTGGAGCACCGTTTCTTGCCGTTCAGAGAGGCTCATTGCATAAAGCCGCACTGAAGGCCCCTTTTCATGAGTTAGTGCCGGCTAAAACTTGTACATCAGGTCGAACTGCATGCGCTTGAGCCAGTCCTCGGTGTCATTGAGGCGCTTGCCGACCCACAGGGTGTACGCTGCGGTCGTGTTTGGCGTGATCTGGTATTGGCCAAATACTCGGTGTTGCTTCACGTTCGTAGGCTGGCGCAGATCGCTTTCATTGAACACTGCAATAAGCGCGTCACGCTCGATTCTTGCGAAGCTATATCCGAACTGAAAATCCTTCGGGTTTTTCACCTGGCCCAAGGAGATTTCAGCCCAGCCAGCCGAATCCTGATTGTCTATCGCATCCAGGTTTCGCTCGAAGTTGAAGAGCAACCGCAGCGGCAGTTTCTCCGATGGGGTCCGAATCTGGGCATCGAGGACGTAATCAGAGTAGAAGAACCCAGAGGCGAAGCCCGTGACCGCGCCAGCACCGTTCGTAGTGACGGCGTTCGTCTGGGCATTGCCAGTGATTCCATTCGCAGCCCGTTGCACCGCGATCACGTTCTCGTTCTGCCACTTCAGCAACGAAACCGAAGGCGTGATAGTAAGCAGTTTTCCAAACTGCAGCTTGGATCCGATCTGACCGCCCGTTGCCCACGAATCGCGGCCCGAACCGCTTTCGTTGAACATCAATTGCATACCGGTGAATGAGATGTTCTTCACAACGTTGTTGGGAACGTTGAAGGATAACTTCTCGCTGAACCCTTCCGGATTCAGGTCGTTGTCGAAAGTCAACGGCGTGCGGGTCCAGGAGTACGCGAACTTGCCGCCGGTCAGGCTCAGCCATTTCGCGTATCGCGGATTGTAGCTAATCCAGCCGCGATCGAGGCCGATCTGTTTGCGCTCAAAGAAGCCCGTCAAAGTCTGGTTGGTCGAAACCGGATCGGTCAGATCGCCCGTCGCGATGAAAATGCCGCCCGAGAAATCCTCGTTCAGCTTGCTTTCGACGCCGACTCTAAGGCGAATGCGGGGACGATGACGGTCAGCCGACCCCTCCTGAAAGAAGTTCTCGTAACGAACGCGAGCGTCTCCGCTCCACCTGAAGCGCCCAAGCACCGCGCCGAGTTCCGACACTTTCTCCTGGTCATCTTGCGTCTGGACGGCTGAGTCCTTCAGTGTGGTCTGCACGTCTGCGACGTCGGCTTTCAACTTGCTGACGTCTGCCTGCTGCTCTTCGGAACCGCCTTGCATGGCTGCGAGTCTGCTTTGCGCTTCCTGCGCCACGGTCTGTGCGTGCTGTAGTTGTTGCTGCGTCTGTTGAAGTGCCTGGTCCCGCTGCTGCATCTGCTGCTGCAACTGCTGGATCTGCTGTTGCTGCTGCTCTAGTAATTGGCGTATAGCCTGAATGTCCTGCTGCGTGGCCGCGGGCGGTTTTTCCGTCTTCATGGCCGACCTGCGCGCTTTCGAGATTGGCTTTGGCGTCGTGGCGGTTTGGCCGAAGACTGGAACCGTGGCCAGCAAGAGAACTGCACTCCACCTAAGTACCGCTTTCATCAATATCTCCTTGAGACGTCGAACAGTAATGAGGTCCACTTTTAAGAGCTAGCGAATTTTGGTGATGGTGGCCCGGACCTTCTCAGCAACGGTTTGTGGCAGCGGCGCGTAATGAAGTGTCGGTGCGCTCTTCTGGCCTTCGGCCAGCATCCACTGTAGGAACTGGTTGATGACTTTGCCCTTATTGGGGTCCTTGGACTGCTCGGGGATTAGTAGCCACGTGAAGCTAGCGATGGGATAAGCGTCCTTGCCTGGGGCATTGGTGATGGAGACGCGATAATCGGCAGGCATGCTCTTCAGCGACGCTGCGGCCGCCGTCGTGCTCTGCAGGCTCGCCTTCACGAAGTTACCCGCGGAATTCTTTACGCTGCCGTAAGGGATCTTGTTCTGCTCGGCATAGATCAGCTCAACATAGCCGATCGCGCCCTTCATCTGGCGAATCATGCCTGCAATGCCCTCGTTACCTTTTGCGCCAAGTCCGACAGGCCAACTCACCGAGGTCTTCGCGCCTACGCGGCTCTTCCATTCGGGGCTCACTTTGGAGAGGTAATCCGTAAACACAAAAGTGGTGCCGCTGCCGTCAGAGCGATGTACGACAATGATGTTCTCGTCCGGCAGGTTAACCCCAGGGTTTGCCTTTGTAAGCTGAGCGTCATTCCACTTTGTGATCTTGCCCAGGTAGATACCGGCGAGCGCTTCGGGCGTGAACTTCAGGTTCTGCAAGCCAGGAAGGTTGTAGGCGGGAACCACCGCGCCGAGCACTGTCGGGATGTGCAGGATTTTTCCTTTGAACTGTGAGATCTGCTCGTCGGTCATCGGGCCGTCAGTCGCCCCGAAGTCCACGGTTCCGGCGATGACCTGGCGAATGCCGCCACCGCTGCCGATGGACTGATAATTGATCTGAACGTCGGAACGGACCTTTCGGAAATCGTTGAACCACTTCGAATAGATCGGGTACGGGAACGTGGCACCCGCGCCGTTGAGATTGGTCTGCGCTGCTGAGAACCCGGCCAGTACAAGAAGGGCCAAGGCCAGAGCAAGTGTTCTCCTTATCATTCTTTCCTCCTGGCCAAGTTGTACCGAGTTCCTGTTACAGCGCGGTTACACGGGGATGAAAACTGAATTAAACGCGAGGCTCTGTTCGGGCTGGAACAGGGTTCGGAGGGAACATGGCGCGGGTGCTAACACCAATGCTTACGCCGCTTTGGGGCCAAGCCAGCGTGTTTCAGGGAGCGGATCGGTCCGCTCCTGCACAGATATGGTCCTTACGAGCGAGAAGATGAATTCGTGGCGCGGAACGGGCCTGCGGCGCAGCGAGGCAATCACAAAGCCGAATATGAGCCCGAAGATCAGAAACGGAACGAACAGAGCGAGCATGTCGCGCCTCCCATGCGACATTAGCTTCGCGCTTTTATGTTAAACCTGAATGAATGTGAGGTTAAAACGCACGTTGTGCTGCGTGTGTGTTGGCAATTGGCAGAGTGAACGAGAACGTTGCGCCCTGATGTAAGTCGCTTCGGGCCTCGATCGTACCGCCATGTGCGAGCACAATGTGCTTGGCAATCGCAAGGCCTAAGCCGGTTCCGCCAGATTCCCGCGACCGAGCCTTATCAATGCGATAGAACCGCTCGAAAAGTCGCGGCAGGTGCTCGGAAGCGATTCCAGGGCCGTAGTCCTGCACATAGAACTGGACGAAGTCACCGTTATCATTGGATCCAATGATGATCCTCTTACCGGCGGCAGCGTATTTAAGCGCATTCTCAATGAGATTGGAAAACACTTGATGAATGGCGTCGGGATCCGCGTTCACGGGCCTGACGGAACCAGCCTCAATCTCCAAAGCTACGCCGGCACCTCGGGCGGATTCACGGAAAACCTCGGCTGCTTCGTTTAACAGTTCCGATGGGAGCGCTGGATGAAAGTCAAAACGATGCTCGCGTGATTCCACACGCGCCAGTGTGAGCAGGTCGTCCGTAAGGCGCGTCATACGCCAAGCGTTCCTGCGAATGATCTCCAGAAATTCCCGCGAGCTGCGGGAGTCGTGCTCACCTTCGAGTAGCGTTTCCGCATATCCCTGGATTGATGTCAAAGGCGTGCGCAACTCATGGGAGACGTTGGCGATGAAGTCGCGCCGCGTCTTCTCAACGCGCTCAATCGCGGTGAGGTCATAGAGCACGGCAACGGCCGCTCCGTCGGGCATAGGCGCAATTGCGGCGTTGTAGACCCGTCCCGGAGCAACGGATGCGAGTCGAACACTGCGAGAGCCACCGTTCTCCAGCACTGCCTGAAGTGCACTGAGGAAATCGGGATCGCGGAGCGTTTCGGTCAGGGGAGCGCCGATTCGAACACCGCTCTGCACCACGGATCGCATCTGCCGGTTCACCCATAGGACTCGACCATCTCTCGCGACAGCAATAACACCTTCCTGCATGCTGTTCAGCACGGTCTCAAGTTCTTCGCGGCTGCGCTGCACGGCGCCGAAGCTCTGTTCCAGTTTACGCGCGGTCGCATCCAATGCTGCTGCCGTCTTTGCGATCTCATCGGTTCCATGTTCGTCGATTCGCGCGGAAAGATCGCCATCAGAGATCCTTTGCGAGAACTCGACGATGTTGCGCAATCGCCGCGAGACTACGCTCGCGACGTAGGCAGCGAATATCATGGCAAGAACAAGCGCAATAATGGACGCTTTCAAGAGGGTGTTTCGTATGGTACGCGTGGACTCCTGTATCGCCGACAGAGGGTACGCCAAACGCACGGCGCCGTCACGGACTGGTGCAGCTGTGTAAAGAAAAGGCGCGCCAACGGTGTGGCTCGACCGAGTATCACTACCGAGCTTTCCGCCCAACGCGGCAACGAACTCAGGCCGGGCGCCGTGATTTTCCATGGTAGCCGGATCGGCCTCTGAGTCGGCAAGCACACGCCCAGACTTGTCGATTACAGTGGCCCGCGCGCGCGAGTCGGCGGCTATTTCTGTCACAATCTGTTGCAGTGACTCGCGGTCAGCTGTTTGCACTCGATGTGCGAACAACTTGACCTTGTCACTTAATGATTGATCGATCTGGACTCGAACCGATTGGTGCCATGCGGCGCGCACCATCATGCCGAGTGTGACAGTCGAAACAATGATGACCAGCACAAAGGCTGCCAGGAGCTTCAGGAAAATACTGCTCCTCATGCCGGCTCCCCAAAACGATAACCCGCCCCCCGAACGGTCCTTAACATGTCCGGGTTCTCCGGATCGCGCTCGATCTTCTCTCTAAGCCTGCGCACATAAACGTCTACCGAGCGCGGGGTGACAAATGCATTATCGCGCCAGACGGCGTCCAGCAACTGATCACGGGTGAAAACGCGCCCGATATGTCTTACGAAATATTCGAGCAGGCGAAACTCCGTGGCTGTAGTCGTGATGCGCTTACCCCGAACACTGACGAGCATCGCACCTGTATCGATCTCGACGTCGCCAGACCTGAGCGTTTCTATCGGCAGCGGGCGCTCGAAGCGACGAAGAACAGCTCTGATGCGAGCTATGAGTTCCCGAGGGCTGAATGGCTTCGTGATGTAGTCGTCCCCGCCGAGTTCCAAACCGGCAACGCGGTCAGACTCTGAAGTCTTAGCGGTGAGGAATATGACAGGTATGGTTGCGAGCGCAACACTTTGCCGAATCTCATCACAAAGGCGCAAACCGCTCTTGCCCGGCAGCATCACATCCAACAGGAATAATGAGGGTGGCTCTTTTTCGCACGCTTCCACCACGCCTTGCCCCGTTGAGAACCTACGAACTACATATCCTGCGTTAGCCAGGCTGTGCGAAACCAACTGGGCAATATCAACGTCATCTTCTACGGTCACGATAGTTTGCTTCATGCCGGTTCCTGCAACTTAGCTTAACTTACGCATGTTAACGAATTGTTAAAATTCGACGACAACTCTGACGAGACGTTCTGGAACAGGAAAGCATTCAGGTCCGTTTGCTAACATTGCATCGGCAGCTACGGTGCCGCCTTCTGCGCCACGAAGCTACGGATGCATTCTCGGATCTGGTCGCGAACTTTCCGGAATACCTCCAGCTGCTGTTTGTCAGACCCCATCGCTTCGGCCGGATCCTCGAAAGGCCAGTGCTCACGAACGCACGGGCCTGGGAAAATCGGGCAGTGCTCTTTTGCGTTGTCGCAGACCGTGATTACCAGAGGGAAATGCTGGCCGACATATTCACCCACATTCTTGGAACGCTGGCCAGAAATGTCGATCCCGATCTCTTTCATAACCTCCGCCGCTAGTGGGTTGACGGTCGACGGATTGGTCCCGGCGCTGTGAGCTTCGTAGGCATCTCCGCCGTAGGCACGAAGAAACCCTTCTGCCATCTGGCTGCGACACGAGTTCCCAGTACAGAGAAACAAAACTCTGGTTTTCATGTCCTGCTCCTAACGGGGCACGGCTGCGGTGCCGACCGGCTCAACTTCGATCGCGGAAGGGGCGAAATATTTACGCTGAAAGTAGAACGCAACGTTCACCAGGCCGATCATCACCGGCACTTCGACAAGAGGCCCGATGACTGCCGCGAACGCAGCGCCGGAATCGATGCCAAACACCGCGACGGCGACCGCGATCGCGAGTTCGAAATTGTTGGAAGCGGCCGTGAATGAAAGCGTCGTCGTTTTCGAGTAGTCGGCTCCGAGCTTCCTCCCCAAATAAAACGACACCACGAACATGGCCACGAAATAGATCAGTAATGGAACCGCGATTCGTACGACATCTAACGGAAGCCTGACGATGTACTCACCCTTGAGCGAGAACATCACGACAATCGTAAAGAGCAGAGCAATCAGCGTAAGCGGGCCTACACGGGGGAGGAACCGCCGGTCGTACCATTCGCGTCCCTTGGCCGGGATTAGAACCGTTCGCGTCACGAATCCAGCAAGGAATGGAATGCCAAGGTACACGAACACGCTCTTGGCGATTTCAGCGATGGAAACATCCACGACCAGCCCCTGTAGTCCGAGGTGAGGTGGCAGCACCGTCATGAACACCCAGGCGTACACGGAGTACAAGAACACCTGGAAAAGTGAGTTGAAGGCCACCAAGCCCGCGGCATATTGCGTGTCGCCCTTGGCCAGATCGTTCCAAACGATCACCATTGCGATGCAGCGCGCGAGCCCGATCAGGATGAGGCCGGCCATGTATTCCGGATAACCGCGGAGAAAAATGGCGGCTAGCGCGAACATCAGAACCGGGCCGATGATCCAGTTCTGCACAAGCGACAGGAACAGCACACGCTTGTTGCGAAAGACCTCGTGCAACTCCTCGTACCGCACCTTCGTGAACGGCGGGTACATCATCACGATCAGACCGACCGCTATGGGGATCGAAGTCGTCCCGACGCTGAACTTATTCAGAAACGGGACGATGCCTGGGATCAGCCAACCGGATACGACACCGACGATCATGGCCGAGAAGATCCAAGCGGTGAGATAACGATCCAAGACACCGAGACGGCTTCCAGCTCTCATAACCGATCACCTCCTCCCGTGTAGCTTGATCGAAGCGACAGCCCCAGCAGCCGCTCGTATCAGGGAATCGGGATTCTTGAGGGAGGCCACAGAAATAGTCGAACCACAGCACGAACTTCCGGCGCCGCACGTATCTGCAGGTGCAAGCACCTTTATGAGTTCGGGGCCGTGAGCGATACGTGGGATGCTGAGGTCGCGAAGACCGGCAGCTAAGGCAATTGCGAGGTAATCCGTCAGCAAACTCGCGCCAGAAATACACCCCACATACGCGCTGATGTCACGCACCACTTCCTCAGGCAAGCTCTTGAGCAACACGATATCGCTGACAGCGAAGTGTCCACCTGGCTTTAGTACGCGCGCGATTTCCCCAAAGACAGCGGGTTTGTCTGGTGAAAGATTGATGACGCAGTTGCTGATGACGTAATCGACCGTGCCGCTTTCGACAGGGAGATTCTCGATCATGCCTTTGCGGAATTCGACGTTCTTTGCGCCTCGCTTCTCGGCGTTCTCGCGAGCACGGGCGAGCATGTCATCGGTCATGTCCACACCAATCACGTGACCGGAGGGCCCGACGCGGTTCCAGGCAAGAAAAGCATCGAAGCCCGCACCCGAGCCGAGATCCAGAACGGTCATGCCCGGCTTAATTTCGGTGAGCGCAAGCGGATTACCGCAACCCAGGCCGAGGTTGGCATCGCCCGCCAGCGCCAACTCTTCATCGGTGTAACCGATGGATCGGGCAACGTCGTCGACAGGGGCTCCACAAGCGGCGGCTTCGCCGCGTGCGACGGCTGCGTAGTGATCTTGAACAGCAGCGGTGATCTTTTCGTTCTCCATACTTTCCTCGTTCATCATTTTCCAATCGCTAGTTCCGCAAGTGTTTTCGGGACCGGTGCGCTCTGAAGCGTCACGAACTTTTGTGGGGCGCAGCAAGCAGCGGTCAGGCGCGAACGGTCGCGCTGCATCTGCTTGTCTGAGGCGAGCCAGCGCAGAGTGTCAGACAACAAGCGGTGCGCATGATCGTTTGCCGGCGCAGCAATGCGGTAGTGCATCCACTTGCCTTCGCGCCGCGCTGCCACGATGCCGTTCCGTCGCAGGTAGGCCAGGTGCCGGGAAATCGTCGGTTGAGGTATATCGAGTATCTCAACGAAGTAGCAGACGCAGACCTCCTGGTCCCCCATGAGATTAAGGAGGCGGAGGCGCGTTCGGTCCCCCAGTGCCTGGAACAAATTCTCCATTTCGGCGACTGCGCCCTTTTCGCCCATGGCTATACCCTGACCCCGCAACAACTGCTCGGCGTAGGCATGCTCTCCGAACACTTGCCGGAGTCCAACTGAATACCGCAGCAGAATCCGCTGTTCTCGGCGGCGGCCCACACGTCCTTCACGACGGCCGCGACCTCTTCCAAAAGCCCGATGACTTTGCGCTTCATACTGTCCTCCCATTGCATTCGCCTAAGCGAATATGTAGACAGGCTAGTTGTCGGAAACATATTTGTCAAGCCATATATGTAACTGTTTTTTGAAACGCGTGGATGTGCTTGCGCGCAGGCCTGTTTGGGAACTTCGCGATTGCACGATATCTACCCCGGTATCGATGGCGGCCCAACATGCTAAGCGGCGAGCGAACCTCTTCCATGTTGCCGGAAGGGACTGGTCTGTGTAGTTCTGGCGAGCCAGAAGGCAACACGCTGGCTGTCTGTCGCCCGCATCCAATCTCCGTGCACCATTTCGACAATTCGGAAGGACGTACGATGCAGAGATTCTTTAAAGTTTCGCGCCGCACGCCGATCGTTTCGGTTTTCGCCGCCACGATCTTCGCGATGATATGTCTGGCACCGAGTGCGAATGCGCAGGAGGCGCAGCGCTCGAAGACGCCGCAGTCCACGCCGGGTGTCTTGCGTGCGACGGAAGTCGCCAGTGGACTCGAGCATCCGTGGGGTATGGCGTTCCTTCCCGACGGACGCATTCTGGTCACGGAACTGCCGGGTCGGTTGCGCATCGTGCAGAAGGATGGCAAGCTTTCTGCCCCGCTGGGTGGCGTCCCTACCGTAGTTGCGCGCGGTCAGGGCGGACTGCTGGACGTGGTGATCGATCCCAAGTTCAGCGAAAACCAGTACGTCTATATCTCGTATTCCGAGCCTGGAGATGGCGGGACGGCGGGCACGGCCGTCGCTCGCGCGAAGCTCGGCGCCAATGCGCTCGAAGACGTAAAAGTCATCTTCCGGCAGAGCCCCAAGGTTCAGGGCAATGGACACTTTGGCTCGCGCATCATCTTCGGGCAGGACGGCACGATGTTCATCGGCCTTGGCGAGCGCATGGCGAAGCAGCATCGTGGCCAGTCCCAGAATCTGGCGTCCGGTCTGGGGAAGGTGGTGCACATCAACAGCGACGGATCGCCGGCGAAGCGCAATCCATTCGCCGGGCGCAAGGACGCGCAGCCTGAAATCTGGTCCTACGGTCACCGGAATATTCAAGCCGCCGCAATGCACCCGGAGACTGGCGACCTGTGGGTCATCGAACATGGTCCGCTCGGCGGCGATGAACTGAACCGCGCACAGGCCGGGAAGAACTACGGCTGGCCGGTCATAACGTACGGCCGCGAGTACTCTGGCGAGAAGGTCAATGAGGGCAAGACGGCACAGGCGGGAATGGAGCAGCCGACGTTCTACTGGGATCCGGTAATAGCGCCGTCGGGCATGATCTTCTACACAGGGGAAGCCTTCCCGGAATGGAAGAACCACATCTTTGTAGGCTCACTCAAGCCAGGCGGACTGGTCAGACTGGAGCTTCGCGACGGTCGCGTCGTCAATGAGGAACGCTATCTCGGCGATCTTGGCCGCGTGCGCGAGGTGGAGCAGGGTCCCGACGGGCTGATTTACCTGCTGACTGATTACTCGAATGGGCGACTGCTGCGCGTCGAGCGCGCAAACCGCACGTCGAAGTGATGCTCGGGCTTCCAGGCGTTTTGGGAGTGCATCGCGGCCGAGAGGTGAGCAGGATAACCCGCAGCCGATCCCGAAAGCCTTAACTGGACTTAACACTCCGGGTATAATCTGGGCGAAATGGCCCGCTCAAGATTGACGGTTTCGAAAGAAGACTACCTCAAGGCCATACTCGAGGCCGAGAGAGAGGGCGAGCACGTCATCTCCGCCACACTCGTCCATCGTTTGGCCGTGTCAGCTCCAGCTGTGACGATGGCAATTCGACGACTCAAGAAAGACGGGTTGGTCGAAGTCCGCCAAGGCCAGGTGCAACTGACCCCTGAAGGACGCGATATCGCCCGTCGTATCGTGACTCGCCACCACCTGATCGAGCGCATGTTGAGCGAGATTTTCGGGATGGATTGGTACAAGGTGCATGATGAAGCCGAACGCCTCGAGCACGCTGTGTCAGATGATTTCGAGCAGTTGCTGATAGGGAAGCTAGGCACCGACGGTCTTTGTCCGCATGGTAATGATGCAGAGCCGGAGCCGTCCGCCAGCCGTCGCAAGCGTGGTTTGCTGCAACTCTCCGAAGCGCAACAGGGGAGTACCTACCGTGTGACTGCAACGTATGAGCGCGATCGAGAACTCTTGGAATTTCTGGACAGCCGCGGAATTCGTCCCGGAGTTCACGTCGAGGTACGGGAACGTAGCTATGACAAGACCGTAACGCTGAGGACCGACACAGGAGTGGTGTCGATCGGGGCTCCCGTTGCCGACAAGGTCTGGCTATCGCTTAAGAAGTAAGCACTTGGCTAGGCGGTTTGAAAAACTAACTCCCTCCTCTGGATTAACTATGGTTTATTTAGTATGATATGCCTCAGCTAAGGGGGATGGCCTTTGTGGCGAGTACCTCTGTTTGGGTTGCAGTGAATCCTCAATCCGCGTTGTGGCTAACAGCGCTGTCGCTGGCGGTCATCGCTGTTGTCCTTATCTGGTCAGCACCGCGGCTCTACCGGCAGTTCAATCGGTGGCGCGACTTCCGAGATCGCGTTCTGCTCGAAGACGTCCTAAAGCACATTTACACTCTGCGCAGCCAAGGTCGAGAAGCAGGACTCGATACGATTGCCGGCTGTCTCGGAGTGGGAACTAGACGGCTATTGCCGGCGCTCCAGCAGATGGAGAGGGCAGGTCTGGTTTTTTCCACTGCGGGACGGTTCGCCTTGACGGAAGAGGGGGGACGACTCGCTTTACAGGTTGTAAGAGCGCACCGGCTTTGGGAAACGTACTTGGCCCAGGAAGCCGGTGTTGCGATGGCGAACATTCACGGCAGGGCAGATCGCCACGAACACCGGATCGTGGCAGATCGGCGAGTGGACGAACTGGATGCCTTGCTGGGTCACCCTCGTACCGATCCTCATGGCGACCCAATTCCTGCAGCGACGGGCGAGATGCCGATCGTACCGGTCCAGCCTCTTACGGATTGGCCCATTGGCGAGCCTGCCACCGTGGTGCACGTGGAAGATGAACCCGAGCCACTTCTGCGCGAGATTGTCCAACAGGGGCTGAAGCCTGGCAGTGTTCTCTGGGTGGTGGATCGTGGTCCAGCGCAGTTGGTGGTCGGCGATGGGAAGAGGAAGTATCCGATTTCGGCGTTGGCTGCAGGAAATATTCACGTGCGTGCGACAGCCGAACGCGAGCTTTCACCGGAATCACTGCTGCCACTGAGTGCCCTAAAGCCAGGTGATGAAGCTGCGATCGTGGCACTTGATGACGCTCTGCGAGGCTTCACGCGGCGCCGGCTTCTCGATCTGGGACTTACGCGTAATGTCCGTATTTCGCCGCAGTTAGGGAATGCGTTTGGCGACCCAATCGGCTATCGCGTCCGCGGGACAGTTGTTGCATTGCGGCGGGAGCAGGCTTCCAGAATTTGGGTCCGACGGCTGCAACCGGAGCCAGTCTCGACGCCAGTGGGAGAGAGTTGATATGAAGCTGTCCAAAATGACAGGTCATGACTGCGAGAGCTGTCCCGCGCACAGCCAACTTGCGCAGATGGGAATCAACCTGACCAGGTACGACCGGCTGGTTGCCTTGGCAGGCAATCCGAATACGGGCAAGTCTTCGGTGTTCAATGCGCTCACCGGTCTGAAGCAACACGTCGGTAACTGGCCGGGAAAGACAGTCAGTCGTGCAGAGGGCGGCTACTCGTTCAACTCGGTGCGGTACAAGCTTGTGGACTTGCCCGGAACCTACTCGTTGCTGTCGGCTTCGCAGGATGAAGAAGTCGCCCGCAATTTCATCCTCTTCGGTCAGCCTGACTGTACCGTTGTGGTGGCCGATGCGACCGCCCTTGAACGTAATCTGAACCTGATATTGCAGGTGCTCGAGATCACAGACAAGGTTGTGGTCTGTGTCAATTTGATGGACGAGGCAAAACGAAAAGGGCTGGAAGTAGATGTTCGCAGTCTCTCGCGTGATCTTGGCGTGCCCGCTGTGCCCACTGTCGCGCGCACGAAGGAAGGCTTGCATGACTTGGCTCAAACGATTGCAGGTGTAATCGAGGGCGACATCGTTACGACGCCGTTGCGCCCGAGGTACCATCCTGAATTGCAGAGAGCCATTGACGAGTTGGTGCCCTTCATTGAGCAGGCCGTGCCGGGATTGCCGAATGCGCGGTGGGTCAGCTACCGACTACTCGATGGCGATCACCGCATCCGGCAAGCACTTCTTTCCGGAGAATTGGCTTCCCTGGTCAGTGCGCAGAGTGCGCCACCGGAACCTCAGAGCAGCTTGATATCGATCGAGGGGAAACAATGAGTCCAGAAGCTGCTGCACAAACCGCTCTATCCCGGGCCGACGAACTGCGCACGCACCTGCCATCCAATTTCCGTGATGGCTTGGTCGAGACACTCTACGGCGAGGCTGACCGCATCGCGAGCCGCGCCGTCAAAGCCGGGGAGAAGCGCGATTGGGACCTGGACCAGCGAATTGATCGCTTGGTGACTTCGCCAGTTTTCGGCCTACCCCTGATGCTTCTGCTCATGGCGGCGGTTTTCTGGATCACGATCATTGGCGCAAACTACCCCTCGCAGGCACTCGCCGAGTTGTTGTTCATGGTAGAGGACCGTGCCGTCGCGTTGTTCAATTCGCTGGGGGCGCCGTGGTGGTTGACGGGGTTCGTGTGGAACGGCGTCTTCCGCGGGCTGGCGTGGGTCGTCAGCGTCATGCTTCCGCCGATGGCGATCTTTTTCCCACTGTTTACCATTCTTGAGGACCTCGGCTACTTGCCCCGCGTGGCCTTCAATATGGACTGGCTCTTCCGGAAAGCAGGTGCACACGGTAAGCAGTCCCTGACCATCGCGATGGGCTTCGGGTGTAACGCTGCAGGCGTTGTTTCCACCCGTATCATCGACTCTCCACGCGAGCGGCTGATCGCCATACTGACCAACAACTTCGTACCTTGCAACGGCCGCTTTCCGACGTTGATCATGCTGGCGACGATCTTCGTAGCTGCAAAATTCCCGCCAGCGTTCGCTTCGCTGGCAGCAGCGGGCTCGGTGATGGTGGTTGTGCTGCTGGGAATTTTGGTGACGTTAATTGTCTCGTGGTTACTCTCCCGCACTTTATTGGTCGGGGAGGGTTCAGCTTTCACGCTGGAACTCCCGCCGTACCGGCGGCCGAGCATTGCGCGCGTTCTCTACACCTCGTTGATCGATAGAACCATTTTCGTGCTGGGCAGGGCGATGTTGACCGCGGCTCCCGCCGGCGGCGTGATCTGGATTTTGGCCAACACTTATTGGAACGGAACAAGCCTGGCACAGCACGTGTCGCAATTCTTGCAGCCCTTTGGTTCTGCCATAGGTCTCGATGGAGTCATTCTGCTTGCGTACATCATTGCCATCCCGGCAAACGAGATCGTGGTACCGACCATGCTCATGGTGTACCTGGGAACTGGCTCGATGACCGAGGTGACATCTTTCGAACAAGTTCGGCGAATCTTGGTGGAGCAGAATGGGTGGACCATGCTCACGGCAGTCTGCCTGATGCTGTTCTCGCTGCTTCACAACCCATGTGCGACAACGATTCTCACGATCTGGAGGGAGACTCGCGACGCCAAGTGGACGACGATCGGCGCCCTCATGCCGCTCGGTATTGCATTCCTGGTTACCTTCCTGGTTGCGACAGCCGTTCGCCTACTGAGCTGATACGGGTTCTCGCACGGGATGTTCTGAATTGGCACCAGGGAGCGAAACGAGATTGGACTAGAGCCGTTGTTGGTATCCGGATATTCGGAACAGGGGCTGCATAACTGCCTGCCGCGTGCGTTGCGACGCCGCATAGCGTTGATTCGAGATATCATTGGTCGCGGTTGCTGGCTGGCCTAATCCGCCGTGCCGGGTACCAAGTTGGTTCAGCAGCCAACAACTCCAGCCTCGTGGGCCGCCTCTAACGGGCTCAGACGTTTCTTGCGGACCGTCTATGACGGTACGAGGAGGTCGGGTTGGGACCTACCGAAATTTTCTATTCCTGGGGTCATATCCTTGCAGGTTATCGCCCCTTCCTCTCGATCGAGGTAACCCGAGAGTGCCCGCTCCGTTGTCCGGGCTGCTACGCATATGAGCCACAGCATCTTGGCGGGCCTATAACCCTCCGCGAACTTTCGGATTTCCGCGGCGACGCACTTGTGGACGGAATTCTGGCCGTTGTCGATGCGCACCGTCCCATGCACGTTTCGCTCGTCGGTGGAGACCCGCTTGTTCGTTACCGCGAGATGGATCGAGTCATTCCGCAACTGGTCGAACGCGGCATTCACGTTCAGTTCGTCACCAGTGCATTTCGCCCGCTTCCTGCGAACTGGGCACAACTACCCCGACTGAATTTCACTGTTTCGATCGACGGCCTGCAACCCGAACACGACGCTAGGCGTGCACCCGCGACCTACGATCGCATTCTCAAAAATATCGTCGGACATCGCGTTAGCGTTCACTGCACGATCACCGCGCAGCTACTTAAGCGCGAATCGTACTTGCAGGAATTCCTGGAGTTCTGGAGTCCCAGACCAGAGACGAAACGAGTGTGGTTCAGCATCTTCACGCCTCAGGTGGGCGACACCGCACCGGAGATCCTCAGCTACGAGCAGCGGTTATTCGTGGTTAACGAGCTTTTGCGGCTTCGACCGCTCTACCCCAAACTTGACATGTCGGAGGCGATCATTCGCGAGTATGCTCAGCCCCCGAAATCGCCCAAGGACTGTATCTTCGCCCGAAGCACAACCACTATCTCGGCCGACCTGAAGACGCGGGTCACCCCATGCCAATTCGGAGGCACCCCGGATTGCACTCAGTGCGGCTGCATCGCGACTATGGGTCTGGCCGCAGTAGGCCATGCGAAGCCGCTGCCCGGTGTTTCACTCGGGGGCGTAATGCGCGCTTCATCAGTAATTGGTGGTGTCGTTAACCGCGCCCGGCTCGGTTACCGGAAAGCAAGAACGCGTCTTCGCTCCAGAGCCTCGCGTGCATGACGACGCGGTGACTTAACTCTGGAATTCGGCTGTCGATGCGAACCCTTATCCCGTAGCCTGTTCTTCTTCAATAGCCGAGGTAGGCGAACTTTTGGGTACAGCCAGCGCCCAAGAAGAACCTGCCGTTCTCGGCAATTTGACCTTCCACGCCAGCCGTAAACGTCGCAACAACGCGATTTGATACCAGTTGAAGTCGATCTCGTACCACGCTAAACCATGTCGTGCCGATTGGGGGTGCGCGTGATGATTGTTGTGCCAGCCTTCGCCAAAGGTCAGCATGGCCACCCAGAAGCTGTTCTTCGACGTGTCACCTGTATGGAAGCGCTGCCTTCCCCACATGTGCGTGGCAGAGTTCACCAACCATGTGGCGTGCAGGCCGACGACCGTACGGAAGAAAATGCCCCACATCACGAACGTCCAGCCACCGACAACGAACAGAATGAGACCCAGCCCGACCATGGGCACCCAATGCCACCTGCTGATCCAGGTGTGAAACCGATCTTTGCGGAGATCGGGTACATAGGGCAGCAGGTCGGACGAGTTGTTGTGCATCGCTCGACCGCTGATAATCCACCCCATGTGCGACCAGAAACCGCCGTCGCGCGGAGAATGCGGATCGCCCTCTTTATCGGTGTTCTGATGATGCACTCGATGCGTCGCCACCCAGAAGATCGGCCCACCTTCGAGCGCGAGAGTGCCGCACACGGTGAGCGCATATTCAATCCATTTTGGCGTGCTGAAGCCCCGATGCGTGAGGAGCCGATGGTAACCCATGCCGATGCCCCAACTGCCTGCAATCCACATCAACAGAGCCGCGATCGCGACCGCCTTCCAATCAAACATGAACAATGCCGCCACTGCGCCAGCGTGGAAAGCAACCATGAACAGAGTTGTGATGGGGCTGATCGGCTCACGGAATGTACGGTCGCGTTTGAAAGCGTTACCCATTAAGCCTCGTCCGAACCAGGGATGTGGATGGGAGTCTTTCTAACGGATTCAAAGGTGAGCGCTCGCGCACGCCAAGGTGCGCGAGCGATTCGTAGCATTACCAGCGAGGCTCGCGAGGCTGGCGGGCATGTCCCCGATAATCGTCGCGGCCGCCGCCACGACCACCGCGGAACCCGCCACTGCGATCCGCCTTCGGACGGGCTTCGTTGACGGTCAGTTGTCGTCCACCGGAATCGGCACCATTAAGGGCTGCAATAGCGGCTTCGGCTTCGCTGTTGTTCGGCATTTCGACAAAACCGAACCCGCGCGAGCGGCCGGTGTCGCGATCCGTCACGACAGTTGCGCTCTCGACTGAACCATGCTGCTCAAACCACTGGCGCAGATCGGCTTCGGTTGTGCTAAACGAGAAGTTTCCAACGAATATCTTTTTCATGAGAGTTCCTTCGACTCTTTCTGGGTTCGACTGCTTCGAACAACAGTGTGTATGTGATGCTTCGTCATGCAACGGTTGACTCGCCGGTAGCCGGGGAAGCCTGTTCGGTTTCTTCACGTTCACCGGTAGGTCGATTTCCTAGTTTTCTCTCCAGCTTGCGCTGTGCCTTGGCTCGTTGTTTTTCCTGACGGGCCTGTTCCTTTTGACGTTTTGCAAAGGTTACGCGTGTCCTGGGTGACACTGTTTTTCCTCCATCAGGCTGTTTTGTCCCTATTTCGTCTTCGGCATCTCTGATCCTTGCCTAAATCGAGACTATTTGCGCCTGCGTTCTCCCGATCCGGTCAGGCGGGTTCGGAACCGTTCGCCGCTGGTGTCTTGAAGGATCGCGGGAGGTACTTAGGGTCGCACTCGATTCCGCGGTTAGCCATCGCCACTGCCGTCTTGACCAACGTCTCGCGCTTGGTCGCGAGTTTCTTAACTGCCACCGCACGCGCCTCCTCTGAATCGAACCTTTCGTGGCTGCTGCAGTAGGCGATTTTTCGATCGAAGAGATCGATTTCCTGGTGCAGGTCTTTCAAGGCGTACTTACTATCCTGCTTAACTTGCATCGGAGTACCCTCAATTCGGAAATAAGGCCTAGGCTGCTGCTTACGGCCCGCGCAGGGATTCAGTTTCGCTGCCCGCAATGTTGCAAGCTGTCGCGCCGCTGGGGATGACGTAACGGTCAGTGATAGCTCCTGTGCGGCTGAGCAAAGACAAGAATCTAATGAACTGACTCAGTTCAGAGGATATGAAGGGGATAGGACTCGAAAAGCACCCATCCCCAGAGTATGCGGATCGACACTTGGTGTCAACGGATCGACCCTTACGCGAACACTTCACCGGGCATCGCCATCAACGTACGTGATTCCAGGGTGTTGCACGTTTTTTGCACGATCACGTCCCCGGCTGCGATCTCCCTTCGCTTGATGCGAAGTTTTAACATACGTTCAATACTGCGCAACTCGAAGATCTCTGCACCGGAAACCAGGGTTGATGCGATCCCACTCGCGCCCGCTCGTCCGGTACGACCGATGCGGTGGATGAAGTCCTCGGGCAAGTTGGGAAGGTCGTAGTTGATGACGTGCATGACGTCGGGAACGTGCAGGCCACGCGCGGCTACATCCGTCGCGACGAGCACCTTAATACGTCCTTGCTCGAAGCTGTTGAGCGCTGCCGTACGTTGGGACTGCGTGCGGTCGCCGTGAATCATCGCCGCCGCGAAACCATCGCGAGTCAACTGTTTGGCGAGCCGTTCTGTTCCGCGCTTCGTACGGGCAAAGACCAGCGTGCGACCCTTCTCATTGTAGAGAAGCTGACGAAGTGCATCTGGCTTTTGCATGCCACCTACCTCGAAGGCCTGCAACTCCACGGATTCGGCCGGCTTCAGCGGTGAGCCCAAGGCAATTCGAACCGGGTTACGCGAATACTGATTAACGAGCGTGGCTACCGACTGGTCCAACGTGGCTGAAAAGCACAGCGTTTGTCGCTGCTGCGGAACCGCGCCGAGAATGCGCTTGATCGCAGGAAGAAAACCCATGTCCAGCATGCGGTCGGCTTCATCCAGGACGACCATTCGCACCTGGCGTAGATCAACAAGTTTTCGGCGCAGATAATCTTCAAGCCTGCCGGGCGTTGCGACCACGAGTCTTGCGCCCGATCGAATCGCCTGCAACTGCTTCTTCTCTGCGAGCCCGCCAATCACCAAGGCGGCGGCGCTCAGCTTCTTGCCCCGCAGTTGCTCAAATTGTTCGTGTACCTGCATCGCCAGTTCTCGGGTGGGAACCAGCACCAGGGCTTCGACGTTTCGTCCAGCACTTCGCTCCAACAGATCAATGATGGGGAGGAGGAATGCTAACGTTTTTCCCGTACCGGTCTGCGCGGTAGCTACCAAGTCTTTTCCTTCCAACGCGGGCGGAATAGCGGCTGCCTGGACAGGCGTGGGAGTGATGAATCGTGCTGCTGCAAGCTTTTGCTGAAGAGCAGCAGACAAGGGGAGTTCAGTAAAACTAGTCATGCGAATCGTGTCTTCTTCTTTCGATTTCCAGAGGGCGCGTCGCGCGAGACGCAGAGAGGATGCGATTCGCAAGTTCAAAACGATGCCGCTCGATGGAGCTTTGCGCTGATCTGACGGGAGTGCAGGAAGGCAGGAGTCGCCGGACGACCGGCCAGACCAGCTCACCACAAACGAACCGTGGGTGATAGCACGTTGGAGTAGTAGAAGCCCAGGCCTGCTGAGCTTCCCGAGTTCTTGTTCTAGGCAGCTTGAACGTTCTCTGCCTGGAGTCCTTTGGGGCCCTTCGTCACGTTGAATTGAACGCGCTGTCCCTCTTGGAGACTACGAAAGCCTCCGGACTGAATTGCCGAAAAGTGCACAAAGACGTCGCCGCCGCTATCGCGCGTTACGAATCCATAGCCTTTCGCGTCGTTGAACCACTTTACAGTTCCTTGTTCCATTATGTTTTCTCGAATTGTGAATTTCTTGCTGAAGGTCGGATGAGACTGAGAGTGGGAGGCGCAGAACGAAACAGGCAGGCCAAACTCAAATCGCGTCAAACTTCGCGAGATAGCAATTGGATGCTAACACACACCCCGGAGATGCAGGAAGGATTCTACCGATGGGGAATACGCGACGATACCCTCATCACCTAACAGAATTGGCGGAACCGGCAAGCTGAGCCGTCCGCCAGGGCAGGCGAGGCGAGTGCGTTGCGTGTGGCTGCAAGCGTATGAATCAGGGATTCCATTGGAAGCTTTCGCACAATCGGCTTGATGATCCACGCCAGCGCAGTTGGAATGTCCCGCGTCAGTGAAATGGCGCGACATTCAATGAATACGCCGCCGTCCTTTTGCTCGAAGCGCCAATAGGAGTACAGGCGCCACAAGAACCCATAGCCCACGTCGGGCTGCGATCTCGCCTCTTTCGAAGTGCCTGCATTTTCTACTTCGCGAATCTGCGTACTACGCGAGCGGCACAACGCGCGATTCGACTTCGGCCATGAGTAATGAGCATTGTGATACGTATCGAGAACGACGGTAATGATCTTTTTCTTTAGCAAACGCAGGTAGACATGGAAGTCATCGCCCGCGCGGGTCATTACCTTCGAATCAATCACTTCCGGCTTATAGATGTTCTTGTGGTTCTCGTAGTCCTGCACCAAGGCAACCGCCTGCTGTACGCTCCTTCCCGGCACGAAGACAGCACAAATCAGGTCATGGATCAGGCCATGGGGGACGGCGATGGTGTCGCTCCCGTCAGCGCCCCAGTACTCCGCGACGATGTTGCCTTTCCGCACCTGCTGCAACCGTTCCGCATGAGCCTCCGACCAGAGGAATGCGCCTGGGACGCGTGCCATGTTTTCGTCCATTGCTTTCTCGGCTGCGAGGACGTAGGCGTCGAACGCCGATAGGGTCTCAGGCTTGAGTTGAACAGGTTGAACGGAGACGGCCATATCGTTCTTTAGATGACGCCAGAGTAGTCACTGGCATCAAAGACATCATTCTGACGGTCGAATCAGGACTGGGCAAGCGTGGGATCGCACTAACGAAGATCAAAATGCCTTGTGGAACTCAAAGTGATAACATAACCAATACCGACATCCCCGTTAGGCTAGCGGACCAGACTAATTCTGCTTACCCTAGCGGACAATTTGCCGGAGAGAGGACACGCCTAGCACAGACTGGCGCTCGGACCGGCAAACTGAAGATTCTTCTTTATAATCCCGACAATGGCGTCACGCAGAACTTCATGCCTCATCTGTGGATGTTTCTGCTGCAGGCGCTCACACCACCCGAACATCAAGTCGTCCTGATCGACGGAAACACGCGGCCGATGAGTGATACCGAACTGGTCGAGTTCGCTGTGAACGAGCGAATCGGGTTGGTCGGCATCGGCGCAATGACTCGCATGATCGCGAAGGCATATCGCGTAGCTGATGCACTCAGGGCCGCAGGTGTTCCCGTCGTCATGGGCGGACCGCACGTGACGGAGATTCCTGACGAGGCGCTCGGACGCGATGGCGGACACCAGCATGCGGACGCGGTGGCACTGGGGGAGGCGGATGAAACATGGCCGCTAATCGTGCAAGATGCAGCTCAAGGACAACTGAAAGAGATTTACACTCCGACGGACGCTTCCGGAAAAGAACGCAAGCCGAATTTGCAGAACTACCCGGCTATTCCATGGGATTCTCTCGACCTTGAACAGTTCAACCGGATCCCGCGGTTCATGCGTCCACTCATGCGGAAATTCGGATACGCGTGGGAGACATTTCACGTCGTACCCATTGAGTCGGGTCGCGGATGTCCTTATGGATGCGAGTTCTGTACGGTCACCGGCTTTTTTGGGGATTCGATCCGTTTCCGGTCGAACGCCAGCGTCGTCGAAGAAATGCTCAGGCTTAAACGGCGAGCCCGCAACAGCAATGGCAAGGTCGCCGTATTTTTCGTCGATGACAACTTCGCCATAAATGTTAAGCGCACGAAGTCGCTTTTACGCGACATCATCGCCGCAGGAGCGCAACTGGCATGGGTAGGTCAAATCAGCGCCAACCTGTTGCGGGATGAGGAACTGCTGGATCTGATAGCCGCTTCGGGTGGCAAGTGGATCTTCATCGGCATGGAATCGCTCGACCCCGCCAACCTGGCAAGCGTCAACAAGGGATTCAACAAACCGGCAGAGTATGCGGGAGTTCTACGGGCCATGGCGCAGCGCAACATCTACGCCATAACTTCGTTCATCTTCGGACTAGACCACGATACCCCGGGCGTAGCTGAGCGCACGCTGGCCGAAATGAGGGATTGGCCCCCGGTGCTGCCGGTTTTCGGACAAATCACGCCTTTCCCTGCTACGCCTCTGTACGATCGCCTGGCAAGGGAAAACCGACTTACCCGGCCGAAACACTGGCTCGACTTTGCACCTTTCCGCATGGCGCACGACCCTCTGCACATCACCATGGCCGAAGTGCAGCAAGAAGTGCGATACGCATGGGCCAACTCCTACAGTCCCGCTGCGACCCAGAAAGCGCTTGATTCGATCGCCGACGAACCCGCGCCTTACAAGATCAGCCATTTAACGTCGCGCCTGTTCTTCCGCGGAATATATTTTCCGCAAAAGGGAGCCTGGCCCTGGCTGAAGCTGATTGCTCAGAACCGAGGCCCGGTTTGGAGCGTCATCAAGGACTGTTTCAGTCGGTGGAATGGAAACCAGGAGCGCAACAAAATTCAGGATTTCAATGGCTCTTCGCGAGTGCCCGCCTATGGCAGCAAACTCGAGCCAGGTGCAGGATCCGACTGAATCCTGCGCCGACTTCAGGCGCTGGATTCGCAACATCAACGTGCCCGACTGGGCATTTCACGTGAGGTGAATGTGGCAGAAGTTCGACTGCAAGAAGGCGAGTCATTGGAAAATGCTCTTCGCCGATTCAAGCGCAAGGTGCAGCAGGAAGACATCATCAAGGAAGTCAAGCGCCACTCCTACTATCTCAAGCCGGGTGAGAAGGCCCGTGCGAAGCAGGCTTTGGCACGCAAACGCGCCCGAAAGAAGACTCGCAGGGAACAACCGGCCAACCGAGATAAGTCTTAGAACGCGATGGGTAAACTGCGCGGACGCTAACGCTTAGATTGCGAATGGAGTATTGGGTAGCGAATCGTTGAGACCCACGCTGCATTGGAGGAGGAACGATGCCAGATACTTCTGCCAGATACATACTCTCGATCCAATCAGAGCATTTCCACAGGGGCATGCGTTTTCACTGGATTGTCTGCACGGCGCAGAATCCCGACACGCTGGTGTCGTGGGGGCATGCTCCTTCGAGGGAACTCGCGGAGGCGGCAGCGCAGGACGAGATTGAGGACCTTCGCTCCGGCAGGACGCCAGGTGGACGCGTGGGCGGCGGAAAGAAGATGAACATTCGTCTTCGATGAGTCCTGCAATGCGTGGGCGCGAATCCTGATCAATCTTGCTCGCCTGCGAGTCATGACTGTGGCACACCGCTATTCGCGAGCTGCAATTCGTCCGGGCGGCCACACTCGCCCCCGCGACCTTGTGTCGTTCGTCACCAATCCTGTTCCGGACAAATGAGCTCCTCGTTTGTCTTTAACTTGTAGACGCATCTTCAAAGGAGACCCATGACTCGATTGTGGCGTATTGTGCTGATCAGTTGCCTTGCACTGTCGGCTTCGGTTTTCGCGACGGCTACGGACGTGAGTTCTGAAGTGACTGCGAACGTGCCTGCACTGGGTGAGTTCCACGAGGTTATCGTTCCGATCTGGCATCAAGCGTGGCCGACTAAAGATACGGCGATGATGCGCAAGATGGTGCCCGATGTTGAAAAGGGTGTTGCCAAAGTCGCCGCGGCCGAACTGCCGGGAATTCTTCGCGACAAAGCCAAAGCATGGCAGGAAAACGTAGCGAAATTCCAGCAGACAGCCACCGAATACAAGGCCGCCGCAGACGCGAAAGACGACGCCAGACTGCTAAAAGCGGCCGAGAAGCTCCACTCGCAGTTCGAGGTTCTGGTGCGGATCGTAAAGCCTGTACTGAAAGAGCTCGATCAGTTCCACACCGCCCTCTACATGCTCTACCACTACGAGGCTCCGGAGTACAAGCTGGACAAGATCAAGGCTTCCGTTGCGAAGCTGAACGAGAAGATGGCCGTCCTGAACCAGGCCAAACTGCCACAGCGACTCAGCAAGAAACAGTCCGAATTCGAAGCGGCCCGTACCAACCTCTCAAAGTCTCTTGAGACCCTGACCGCAACGCTTGCCACCAATGATGAAAAGAGAATTAAGGACGCGGTGGAAACGATGCACACGGATTACCAGAACGTCGAGAAGGTGTTCGACTAGGCTGCCCGAACCTGCAGGCAAGTTCTGCGGGGCATTAAGTACTGCGCTTCCACGTTTGTCGAGTTCGAACCGGCAAACGTGGATTTTTTTGCCTTTCGCTGCGTAAACCGCGTGTTAAAGCCGTCGGAATCACCTGCCAAAAGAAATTTTGTTGTTTCTCCGGACAGAGTAGGTTCAGAGTTGTCTTTATCTACAGATAGAAAATTCCAAGACATGCGGAAACGCAGATTGCGCGTTCGAGGACTCCCACATAGTGGAAGACGAACCACTCGAATTTCGGTCACCTGTCGCTGAGATCGCTTTATCAAGTCGCGCGATCGCTGTCTCCCAGTCTGCCAATGCGACCGAACAGCGGGTATCGGAGCTATTCGAGCAGCTAAGGGGAAGGATCTATCGCTACGTTCTGGTCATATCAGGTGTCCCCGAGGAAGCCGAAGAGGTCACCCAGGAGTCGTTTCTGCGGCTCTACCAGACGCTGCGTCAGGGGACTCGGATCGATGAACCGCAGTTCTGGTTGTTCAGGGTGGCGCACAATCTGACTATCAACCGCCAGAGACGCGCGCGTTTCGAGAAGTCCTACGACTTCGCAACCTGGGAGATGATCGCTGAGAATCGCGCCGATCCTTCCCCAAGCCCTGAGCAAGATGCAATTCAAAGAGAGAAGTACGAAAGCATTCGAAACGGCCTGGCGCGACTGACCGATCAGGAAAACAGGATTCTGCACCTGCGGGCTGAGGGGTTGCGGTATCGACAGATTGCCGAGGTGCTTGGAATCGGAAAATCAACTGTCGCGGACATACTTCGCGGCGGGATAGACAAACTGAAGGCGCATAGCAATGCGTAACTTATTCCCAAGTGCTTGCCATCTCGACGAGCAGCATGTCAGCAAGGAAATGCTGCTGGAATACCTGGATGGAGAACTAGGTTCCTCAGCGCGTGACCGCATTGCCGCGCACCTGGACGCCTGCTGGGAATGTCGCATGCTCCACGCCGACATTCAACAAACCATTCGCGATTTCATGCAATTCCGCTCGCAGGCGCTCTCTGAGGACGTGATAGCAGCGCCACCGCACGAGTGGAGGAACTTCCAAAGACTACTTCGACAACAGGTCGAGGCCGAGGAGTGCCATAAGCCGTCCTGGGCGGCGCTCAGCCGGGCGGGAGTTTTGATCGATAGCATGCGCCCGGTCCTCGCGCGAGTTGCTGCGGCAGCCGTGGCGATTGCCGTGATCGCGCTGGCTTTGACTTGGCACGCCCAGCCCCCCGCCCTGCAAGCAACGACGTTGTTGCGGCAATCCATTGCGGCTGAGGAGTTTGCGGCTGCGAAAGTTGTGGTACACCGCTCGATTTCACTGACCGAGCATGATCCCGGAACTGGACGTGTGATCTCCAGGCGAAGGATCGAATCGTGGCATTCAAAAAATAAGCGCATCGCCCGTAGGGTTTACGGTACAAATGGTGAACTTCTCGCGGGCGAATGGCTAACGCCGGACGGTGCACGAGTAGTGTACCGCGATGGCAAGATGTGCCCCGACTGCCCTCCCCAACACCCATTAGCAAAAAATGAGATCTGGCAGTTAGAGCCAGGCGCAGATGGCTTCTATAAGGTGGTCGCTAACCCGGAGAACATCACGGTTGAAGCGACACCTGCGACATACGTATTCAAGTACCAAGACGACCGAAGCGGTAGTCCGAAGCTGCGAAGCGCCAGTTTGATCTTGCGGCGATCTGACCTGCATCCCATCCAGCAGACACTCACGGTGGAGCAGAACGGCAAACTGGAAAATTATCGCTTCGTCGAGGCCTCGTTTGAGCGCAAGGCTGTGGATGAGGTCGAGGCAAGTGTGTTCAACATCGATCAATTCCTGGTCGCGCCACCTGCTGAAATTCACCCCAGCCCCGCGGAAAAACTGGTCGAATTCGCCACGGCTGACATGGAAGTCGAAGCCCTTGGGCGGCTCGACGATGTAGATGCGCTGGCACAAAACCAACTGGCTGTGAGCCGTACCCATGACGGAACGCTGCTGGTTGCGGGAGTGGTGGGAACAGAGGAACGCAAGCAAGAAATCGTGGGCGCCCTTGGTCCATTGGTTCGCAATCCAGCGGTGCAGGTCACGATCTATACACCTGCGGAAGCCGAGCAGCAGCTTACTGCGCCGTTTGAGCGATTGCAGGTGCAGGAAGTCGAGATTTCGCCAGCAGCCGGCCATGGCAATCCAGATATTCGTCATTTCCTTGCCGGCCAATGGTCCGGATCGAAGCTAGACGAGGAAGTGCAGCGCTTTTCTTACCGTGTGTATAACCATCTGGCCGAAGCTCAACTACATGCGCTGGTCTTGAGACACGTAGTCGAGTCCTTGTCCGAATCTGAATATCACGCCATGACCCCTGAAGCACAGCGGAAGTGGCGATACCTCGTGAGAAAACACGGACTGGAAGTACAACGCGAGATCAGGGGCGTGATGGACAGCTTGTCTCCAATCGTCGGCCCCGTCGTGGCGGAGCCTGCGCCAGTGCACGTGAACGTACGGAGCGCTGCCCTGCAAATGTCCAGACTGGCGTCGTCTGCTGACAGCGTCATCTGGCAAGCCTTGGCCTCTCCTAACGAGGGGACATCCGCCGCGTTGAAAGACCCCAAGTTATGGAGATCACTCCAGACCTTGGAGCAACTCACGAAGAACATTCTTGACGAAGTAAATCCGTAGTACTTAGGCAAAAACTGAGGGGGGCGCAGTCCACATGAAATCAGGCAGGCTGCAATACTTGTATTCTTTTATAACAGCTGTCCTGCTGGCCATCGCTGCAACCGTTTTCTCCCCGGTAAGTTACGGGCAGAGCACGGCAGCTACGATCACGGGCACGGTGCTGGATCAAACCGGCGCCGCGGTTCCGGACGTGAAGATAGCCTTAACCAACATCAACACAGGTTTCCGACGCCAGGTCGAAACCAACGATCAAGGCTATTTCGTCCTGCCGCAATTGCAGCCGGGCCAGTACAAACTCCAGGCATTCCGTGAAGGTTTTGCACTGGTCGACATTCCAGATATCACGCTCAACGCCAGTGACCGCCGCGATCTTCAAATCAAGCTGAAAGTTTCGACAGCGTCCGAGAGCGTGACCATCAGCGCCAGCGCGATTACGGTGAACACTTCGGACGGCACAGTGTCTACCGTGGTCGATCGTCAATTCGTAGAGAGACTTCCACTTAACGGTCGAAGCTTTCAGCCGCTCATTCTGCTGACCCCTGGCGTGGTGCAGACGCCATCAAACGGCGGCAATGTAGGCCAGTTCAGCGTGAATGGCCAGAGGAGCAACTCCAATTACTTTCAGATTGATGGAGTGAGTGCGAATGCCGGCGTTGTCACCTTCGCCGGCGGCGGTGCCTCGACGGCCATCGGTCAGCAGATGGCGGGAGCAACGCCAGGCGTAACCGCTTTCGGCAGCACCGGCAGCATGGTTTCCGTCGATGCATTGGAAGAGTTCAAGATCCAGACGTCCACCTACTCCGCCCAGTTCGGGCGACAGCCCGGAGCGCAGGTGCAGATGGTTACGCGATCTGGCACGAACACGCTCCACGGCACGGTATTCAATTATTTCCGTAACGACATTTTTGATGCGCGCGACTATTTCAATCCAAAGCCTGACCGGCAGGCACCGCTGCGAATGAACGATTTCGGCGGCACGCTTAGCGGACCGATACTAAGGAACAGCACGTTTTTCTTCTTCTCGTACGAAGGCTTGCGCCTGCGAGAACCGGACAATGATACTTGGTATGTTCCTTCCCTGCAGATGCGTAACAGTGCAAACCCGGCATTCAAGGAACTATTGAACGCTTTCCCGCTTCCGACGGGACCGGAAGTGTCACCAGGTTGGGCACCCTTCGTGACCCCATACTCGAACCCGATGACGATGAATTCGTACAGTCTTCGTCTTGATCACTCGATCGGGAGCAAAGTGACGCTGTTCGGCAGGTACAGCGAGACACCGTCTGAAAGCATGACCCGCAGGCTTTCGGTGCTCACGGGCGACAAAGACATGAGCCGATCAGTGACTTTAGGCGCCACTGCTACGCTGACCTCAAGGCTGAGCAATGAGTTTAGGGTCAATTACACGAAATCTCGCGGCCAGTCGCATCGCTCTCTCGACGATTTTGGCGGCGCCGTCCCGGTGGACGAGTCAGTGCTTCTATGGGGCAACACCGGACCTGGCACGAGGATGGGAACGTTCACTTACAGCATTCCTGGCGCAACTGCTGCCTCGATAACCGCCGGCGATTTTGTTGATTTGCACCAGCGGCAGTTGAACATTGTCGACAACGTGGCTTGGGCCAAAGGCACTCACCAGCTAAAGTTCGGTGTCGACTATCGGCGTCTCGCTCCCACGTATGGTCCGTTCGCGTATTCCGGGACCGTCACTGTTAGGACCGCTTCGTATCTGACTGGAACCACCGCATACGTCAACAATGTGAATATAAGTTCCAAGCGTGAAGCTCGACCGCGGTTCCAGAACCTGTCTCTTTATGCGCAGGACACCTGGAAGGTCACCCCGCGTTTCACGCTCGACTACGGAGTGAGGTGGGAACTGAATCCACCACCCGAAGAGGCAACTGGAATAGTTCCCCCGGTCATAGAGGGGATCACCGGCGACTTGGCTTCGGGATTCGATACGACCCAAGCACGAATCGATCCGAACGCCACCTCTCTCTACAAGACCTTCTACAGGGCGTTCGCGCCTAGAGTCGGGGCTGCCTACCAGTTGAACCAGGACAGCGGACGGGAAACCGTGCTGCGCGGTGGTTTCGGCGTGTTTTATGATCTCGGTAGCGGCCAAAGCCTGAACGGATTTACCAGCACGTACCCGTTCAGTTCGCTAAAAAATATCACTACCAGGACTGCGTTTCCGCTTTCCGCTGAGCTATCCGCTTCCAATCCTTTGCCACAACAGCCATGGACACCGACAACCATGTCCAACTTTTTCCTGGTCGATTCGAACCTGAAGCTGCCCTATACGCTTCAGTGGAACGTAGCGGTCGAACAGTCGCTGGGAAATGAGCAAACGATCAGCGTCTCGTATGTCGGCTCGGCCGGACGCAAACTTCTAACCAGAGCTAATCTGAATGGGAAACGAGACAGCACCGAGACTCGGCCTAACCCGGCGTTCGCGGCGCTGATTCTGGCCACTAACGGACCGACTTCGGATTACCACTCAATGCAGGTGAAGTATCACCGTCGCCTCTCGCACGGTCTTCAGGCGTTGGTGAACTACACATGGTCGCATTCGATTGATACCGTTTCGGACGAAATAAACTACGGCAGCCTGCTGCGGGCGAGTTCCGATTTCGACGCGCGGCACAATTTGTCCGCTGCGCTTACGTATGAACTGCCGACGCTAGTAGATACGGGCTCAATGAGCGAGCCATTTTCCAAAGCTCTAAAGAGCGTCGTGAACGGCTGGTGGATCGATAGCACGTTGTACGCTCAGTCCGGTGCGCCATTCGAAGTCACGGCCGGAAGCATGACCCTGGATGACGGAAGTTATGTCACCGTCCGTCCCGACCGCGTTGAAGGTCAGCCTTTCTGGATAAGCGACCCGGGCGTTGCGGGAGGTCAGCGACTCAACCCAGCCGCGTTCCTGTTGCCTGAAAAAAATGCGGAGGAGGAGTTCTTACGGCAAGGGACGCTGGGTCGCAACGTAATAATGACCCCATTCGTGTGGGAGACAGCCGTCTCGCTCGGCAGACGTTTCAGCCTCAACGAGAGATGGAAGCTGCAATTCAAGGCTGACATCTTCAACCCGCTCAACCACCCGGCATTCGGGTCCCGCGATTCATCTCTGGCAAGTTGCGCTGGGACCGCGAGGACTTGCACCGCCATGTTGAACGATAGAACTCTCGGCGTGCCAGACAGGACCATGGCTGACGGCTTGGGCATGCTCGCCAAGCAGTTCCAGATGGGTGGAAATCGCTCTGTACAGTTCTCTTTAAAGCTTTCCTTCTAAGTCGAACATCGCGAAGGTCGTGCTGCGTAGAAGTTTACGCAGCACGACCCCTCGCAACGCGTTCGGCGCATCGGTCCCAAGTAATCACGGAAAAGAGAAATGACCAAAATAACGAAATCATTCCTACTGTTGTGTGTTCTGGTCGCAGCCTTGGCGACCCTGGCCACTGCCGACGACGGAGTGTGGCCGTTCAATGCCATCCCTAAGGACAAGATCAAGGCACGTTATGGATTCGAACCGAGTGACGAATGGCTCGACCACGTGCGCACGGCAACGGTGAGGTTCAGTGGCGCGACCGGCTCTTTTGTGTCCCCCGACGGTCTAGTGATGACCAACCATCATGTCGCGTCAAGTTGCATTCACGATGTGTCGACCGACAGTAGGGATTACATGAAGGCCGGTTTTTACGCAAGTACTCGGGCCGAAGAAGTGAAATGTCCCAAGATGTCGGTCAGAGTGCTGCAGTCAATCGAGGACATCACCCCGAAAGTGAAAGCCGCGATCACTCCGGAGATGCCCCAAGCGAATGTGGCTCGCGCGGAAGAGAAGGCCGCCGCGACTCTCGCGAAAGAATGCCAAAGCACGAGCCAACTCTCATGCGACGCCCTCCCCTTCTACTCCGGCGCCAAGTATTTTCTGTACAAGTACAAGACTTATGACGATGTCCGCCTGGTGTTCGCACCTGAGACAGCGATTGCCTTCTTTGGCGGGGATCCGGACAACTTCGAATATCCGAGATATGCGTTCGACGTAACGTTCCTGCGAGTGTACGAGGCCGAGAAGCCCCTCCGTTCGGAAAGCTATTTCAAGTGGTCCAAAGCCGGTGCAAAAGACGGGCAGTTGGTCTTCGTGCCTGGACATCCCGGCAGCTCGGCTCGGCTCGACACGGTGGCACGTCTCGAATTCATGCGCGACTTCGAGTACCCGTTGCAGCTCGACCGTCAGAAGCGCTTCGTCGAGAACACCATCAAGCGCAGTGCTAGTTCTGAGGAAACTCGACGCAAACTAGAAGAGTCTCTTTTTGCCTCGCAGAACACACTAAAGGCGACGAAGGGGTTCTACTCAGGCTTACTCGATAAGGAGTTGATGACTGCGAAGGCGGAGCAAGAGAATCGATTGCGCCAAGCGGTCCTCTCCGATCCGAAACTGAAGACGCAGTTCGGAGACCCGTGGAAGGACATCGCCGATCACTACAAAGCAATGCGGGAGGGGAATCTTTACCTTCACCGTCAGTTCTTCCCCGATCCGCTGCCTGCAGCTACTGAGCGAAGAGGTCCCGGAAGCATAGCAGGCGTGCTGCCAGGAATGTTGCCTGCGCTTGCTCGCTATCTAGTGCTCGCCCCCATCGTAAAGGCACAACCGGAGAGCGAACGTGATCCGGGCATGTCCGATGAGTCGATACGAAAGCACCTCTTCAGCACCGTTCGGGACACGAAGAAATCGGACGTGGAGATGCTTACCGCGTCGCTGGCGCAGATGGCGAAGTCGTTGAAGGACGCGCCGATCGTCGCCCGGATGTTGAATGGGAGATCGCCAGAACAAGCCGCAAGAGAGTGGATCGAGAACACCCAAGTAGGCAACGCAGAGTTCCGAAAGCAACTTTACGAGGGCGGCAAGGACGCTGTTGAGAAGAGCACTGACCCACTCATCGTTGCCATGCGCCTGCAAGTGGAAGAGGCGTTGCGCGTAAAGAAAGAATGGACGATGAAAGTCGCGCCGTTAGCCGGTCCCGCGCAAGCGGCCAGAACCAAAATAGCGTTGGCTCGCTTCGCAGTGGAAGGTCTTAAGTCTTGTCCTGATGCCAACCTGACGCTTCGACTCAGCTACGGTGCCGTGAAGGGGTATTTGGAAGATGGACGCGGCACGGCTCCCAAAGGAACAAAGTTGGCGCCGTTTACCACCATTGCTCAAGCCTATGAGATCGCGGCCAAGCACGGTAACAAGAACAATTACGTTCTGCCTGATAGCTGGCTCAAGGCCAAGAACAAGGTAAATCCCAAAGTGCCGTTCAACCTGATTTCAACGAACGACATCATGCCGGGCAATTCCGGGAGCCCTTTGATCAACCAGAATGCCGAGATTGTCGGACTCATTTTCGACGGGAACATACAAGGTTTGCCAGGCCGTTTCCAGTTCGTTGAGCGATACAACCGGGCCGTTTCGGTAGATTCGCGGGCCATTACAGAGGCACTCCGTAACATTTACGGCGCAACAGCGCTTGCCGAGGAATTGGCAAAGTAGCAGCTAAAACGCGCAGTAGCAACCTACGCTGTCTTCATAATCAGAGGTGATGCTTGCGAAGAATCACAGCATTATTCTTACTTGTGTTGCTCGCCAGTCTCGGAATGGCACAAGAGCCGGATCAGGACCAGGAGCACGGACCTCAACGCGCTCAGCGGAATATGAGAGAAGGGCTTGGCTTGGCTGCTGCTAGCAGCGACCCAAAGCCCTACGCTCAAGTCATAACCAAAGATGCGGTCTCGAAAAAAGGAATTTTCACAGTTCATCAGGTAAGGGAAAAGGGCCGCGTCAAGTGGTACTTCGAGATTCCCAAAGACCAACTGAATAAAGATTTTCTCTGGGCTCCCCAATTCACAGCGGTACCCTTCAAAGTCAGGCCGAACTCGGATGAACGAGGCGGGCAGATAAGGGGCGGAAAAGTCATTCGTTGGGAAGTCCGGGACAACAGAGTTCTTATTCGTGCTCCCGAGTTCGTCGCCATCGCGGATAAGGATGATCCACTCGCGAATGGAGTCGCAGCCTCAAACGCCAGCCCGATTTTGATGGCTTTCGATGTGGCTGCCTGGGGTGAACGCGGTTCTGCAGTCATCGAAGTAAGCAAACTTTACGGTACGGATGTCAAAGGACTGGGCCCCGGCAAGGGCAGTGTTGATGCTTCGCGGTCATTCATTGACCGAATCTCTGCCTATCCTGAGAACATCGAAGCCGAGGCGACTTACACGTACGGCACTGCGGCCCCGATGCGGCCCGCATCCTCATCCGAGTCCTCGGCTGACCCCGCGCCAACTCCGGCGCTCCGGGCAGCAGCGGCCGCGACCGGTACGTATGTAGTTCACTACAGCATGGTGAAGTTGCCAGAGAATCCGATGATGCCGCGCCTGCGTGACGACCGTGTCGGGTTCTTCCGCGGATCAGGACAAATCAATTTCAGCAAGATCGACGAGATGGTCGATTACCGGAACTACATCGCGCGCTGGCGCCTGGAGAAGAAGGATCCGGCCGCCACGATCTCAGAACCGGTGAAGCCGATCGTCTATTACATCGATCCCGCCACGCCGAGGAAATACGTCCCGTTTCTGAAGCGAGCGGTCGAAGCATGGCAGCCGGTATTTGAGGCGGCCGGGTTCAAGAACGCGATCATCGCCAAAGAGGCACCTACGCCCGAGCAAGATCCGGAATGGAGCACGGAAGACATTCGCAATACGGTTATTCGATGGCTTCCTTCTACAACGAAGAATGCGATGGGCCCGCACTTAAGCGATCCACGTTCCGGCGAGATTCTCAACGGAAACATCACGGTGTACCACAACGTGCTCGACGTCGCACGTACGTGGTATTTCACGCAGCTTGCCCCCCTCGACCCGCGCGCCCAGAAGTTGCCTTTGTCGGACCAACTTATGGGCGAGTTGATTGAATACATCGTGAAGCACGAGGTAGGACATACGCTGGGCTTGATGCACAACTTCAAGGCCAGCTCGATGTATCCGCAAGAGAAGTTGCGTGATCCTAAGTGGCTCCGCGAAATGGGGTTCTGCCCGTCCATCATGGACTACGCCCGTTTCAACTATGTGGCGCAGCCTGAGGACAAGATTCCCGTGGAGGACTTGTGGCCGAAGATTGGACCCTATGACAGGTGGGCAATCCATTGGGGCTACGCGCCGGTTCCAAATGCGAAAACCCCGGACGATGAACTTCCTGTTCTAGACGCGTGGGCGCGCGAGCAGGGGACCAACCCGTACCTGCTTTTCGACGACGATATGGCCGTCAATGGTCCCGACGCCGGCATCGCGACCGAAGTCGTGGGTGATGCGGATAGCGTGAAGTCTGCCGCTTTGGGCATAAAGAATCTGCATCGCGTGGCCGACATGCTGTTGCCGGCGCTTAGTGACTCGCAGAAAGGCAAACCTTACGTGCAGTTCTCACTGCTCTACAGCAGCTTGTGGAAGCAGTGGATGTCCGAGGTTCGTCCGGTGGCGAGACTCGTTGGAGGCATGGTCACAACCAACAGACACGTCGGACAGGAAGGTGCGTTGTATGCCCCTGTCCCGCCAGAAAGGCAAAGAGCGGCGGTCAAGTTCCTGCTGGACAACGCCTTTAGCACATCGTCGATGTCCTTCCTGTTGAAACCCGAGTTTCTCGAGAAACTCGGCCCCGGCAGCCTGGACCGAGTCTGGGGGAATCAGAACCGCCTGCTGACGTACCTGATGGACAGCCGTGTATGGGCACGCATGCAGGAGATGGCGTTGCAGGATAAGAACGCTTACGCTCCAGCGGAGTTCGTTGCCGACATGCGGAAAGGTGTGTTCAAAGAACTGGAAGGCTCCGGTCCGGTCAAGGTTGATGCCTACCGCATGGGGCTCCAGTTCAATTTGGTTCACTTCCTTGCCAAGGAAGCGTTCGAGATCTCCGATCCTCTCGTACAAGCTGTGGCGTTGGGAGCGCTAAACGACTTGTCTGTACAGGTCAAGGCCGCGGTGCCTCGCGCTGCTGACTCCAACACCCGGTACCATCTCAGCCAGATAAGGCGTTTCGTATCCGAAGCGATAGACCGGAAGTTCGTGCCGCCGGGCTGGGGTAAGAGGGGTTTGATAGTTCCAGGAGGGCGAGCGATCACCCACGACGAATCCAAGTCGGAGTGGGAGCTATCAACCTTCGACAATGAAATGAACTGGCCCGACGAGTTCTCGGAGGGCAGGCAATAGCGTCACAAGCGGGCGGCTCGTTTGCCGCCCGCATTCTTCACTACCCTGACGGCAATCCGCCCCGCACCTTCCAGAGCTAAACCTGCCGGAGTGAAAATGCTTGCAAGGGCATTCTCCAGCCTTATTTCTTGTCAGGTTCCAGCCCAAGACGATTGAAGATGGTGCGTCCGTCGGCGTGCGTTTGGGCGATACTCAGTATCGTCCCGGCATCAATCTCGGCTAATTCTGGCCCGCTTACGACGATGTGGTTCTCGCTTATTTTGATGCGAACCTTCTGCAATGCCTGTGCATCCCGGAACCGGTTCAAGTTTCTCCGCAAGTCATTCTGAATGGCCTTTTGCGCCTCTAATTCAGCGTCGGGCGTGGCCCGCAATGCGCCATGATCGTTGTGTGTGCGCACGACTTCGACATCGACCCCCGGGTCGGCTTCAGATGAAGGTACGGGAAGCTGAGCAGCGGCACTGTAGCCGACAAGCGACATGGCGAGCAGCAGTGCGAGCATGGTCTTTTGAGTCATCACGGCGCTCCAATCTGTGCACTTTGATGCTGCTCGGTGAGCGCAGAAGGACAATAGAACCACGCGGAGCAAAAAAGGTGGCATCTCAATGAGTGTTGACCTTCTCTTGGGGAGGACGTCGGGAGGAGTAACTACCTGAGGTGCAAAAAAGCTGAGAGGGGGAGCCTGGGTCCAGGAGGTCAAGAATGCCAGAGCAAAATCGAGCGAGTTCCGAACCGCAGCGCGAACGGGAAGCTGTCTCGGCCGCGGAGAAGCCCAAGCCGTGGCGCACAGAAGGGCTTCCAAACGGTCCGGGGCCCAAAATGAAGCCGCGCTGGAAGACCATATCCATATGGCTCCTGGGATACCTCGTGGTGTTCGGCATACTGACAATTCAGGACCGTCTCTCGGGTCCGCAGCCAGTGTCGTACACCGAGTTCAAGAGCCAGGTGGCAGGCCGAAATGTCTCCGAACTATTTGCTCGGGGTGATTCGATTCAGGGCAAGCTTAGAAAAGCAGTTCCAGTCCCAACTCAGCCAGATCGCACCTATCAGGAGTTCACGACCGAGCGTCCGACATTCGCAGATGACAACTTGCTCGCAGAGTTGACGGACGGAGGAGCCACGGTTCGCGCCACGCCGGTCGTGCAGCAACGCGGCTTTTTGGCTAACCTGCTTATCTCGTTTGCGCCGCTGCTCCTGCTTATCGGCTTTTATCTCTGGTTATTCAAGCGCCAACAGAAGGCGCTGACTGGTGGTCTGTTTGGAGGCGGCAAGCACAAGAGAGTTGATCCTGAAACAGTCCGCGTGACTTTCGCAGATGTGGCAGGTATTGACGAGGTCGAAGCCGAAATCAACGAGGTTGTCGACTTTCTGAGGGACCCCGAGAAGTATCGCCGGGTGGGGGCTCGTGCCCCAAAGGGAGTGCTGCTGGCCGGGGCTCCCGGCACAGGAAAGACTTTGCTGGCGCGTGCGACTGCGGGTGAGGCCAAGGTCCCCTTTTTCAGCGCAAGTGCCGCCGAATTTATCGAGATGATCGTTGGTGTTGGCGCGAGCCGGGTTCGTGAACTCTTCGCGGAAGCGCGGAAAGTTGCACCGTCGATCATCTTTATCGACGAGATTGACACGATTGGTCGCGCTCGCGGCGCACACGCCGTCGGTGGACACGACGAGCGCGAACAGACTCTCAACCAGATTCTGACAGAGATGGACGGCTTTACCGGGGGCGAAGGCGTCGTAGTATTGGCCGCAACCAATCGACCCGACGTGCTCGATCCAGCCCTGCTTCGCCCGGGGCGCTTCGACCGCCAAATCATGGTGCACCCGCCCGATCACAAGGGCCGCGCTGAAATACTCAAAGTCCATACGCGCCGGGTGCCACTCGCCAGCGACGTTGATCTAGATCGAATCGCGGCGGCGACACCCGGCATGACGGGAGCCGATCTTGCAAACCTGGTGAATGAGGCCGCTTTATTGGCCGCGCGGCGTAACCAGGCAAGTGTGCATCAGCGCGACTTGAATGATGCTCTCGAAAAAGTCCAGCTTGGTACTGCCAGAAAAGTAGTGATTCCCGAGGCGGAGCGTCGTCGAACGGCTTATCACGAAGCGGGACACGCACTGATTGGCATGCTCCAACCGGGCGCCGATCCGGTTCGCAAGGTTTCCATTATTCCACGCGGTCGCGCCTTGGGTGTGACGCTGGCCACGCCGGAGTCGGATCGTTACGGCTACGATGCCAACTACCTGCACGGACGGATCATTGGCGCTCTTGGCGGTATGGCTGCAGAGCAGGAAGTCTTCGACATGATCACCACCGGCGCAGAGAGTGACCTCGAGGCCGTAACTCGCATCGCCAGAGCGATGGTGGGTCGATGGGGCATGTCGGAGCGGATTGGCAGGCTTTCCGTGTTGCCGAGAGAAGGGGATCCGCGTATGGCAGGTATTTCAGACGGTCTTCTTGATGCCCTGGACGAAGAAGTTCGGCGGATCACGGATGAATGCTACGTGGAAGCAAGACGATTGCTTCGAGAAAATCGCGACAAACTCGATGCCATAGTCGCCCAGTTACTTGCCCGTGAGAGCTTGGACGAACCCGAAATTTATGCGGCTGCCGGAATCACACGCCCCTCCGGTGTGGTCACTCCGGCTCCAGTTCCAGCATGAAGCAGTCGTCCCTGAGAGTGCTCACAGATCCTGCGTATGTTTCGCCGTTATCAATCAAGATGAAACGCGACTGTGCGGTGAATGAGTTCTACGCCGCACGTCGCATGTCGGCTGAAAGCTTTGCTCGTCGAAGCGCAATGGCGAAACTCACCTGAGACCAGCCGCGGAACAAAAGCGCCACCCCTACGCTGAGGCCCAGAAACCACAGACTGGAAGATGGCCAGCCGGCCCACAACATCACACCCAGCAGTGGTCGTCAAAGAAGCAGGTGAGACAAGAATGGAACACGCCTGATCCGCACGGCGCTAAGCGAACCTCCTTCGCGCCTCAGTGTTGGGTTTCCGCTGTTCGCAACCAGCTCTCAAATAAACGGATTTGTTCGGGAAGCCCAAAGACTCGAATGCGATCACCGACCTCCAACCGCGTAGTTGGTGGAGGGTTCATGAGTGGCATATTGCCAGGCCGGGTAATAGTCAGGATGGTAACGCCGAACCGCTCACGAACTCGCTGCTCCCCAATCATCACGTGCGTTTTCATCTCAGGACCGATGGCGATTCGGCGGACCTCGGGCATGTCTTCGGCGCCATCTCTTGGTTCGTGGTGCGCCAGTTCAATCGAACTGCGGAAGTCAGACAAGTACGACAGGGTCTTCGAAGACGGCACTTTAAGGTAATCGAGCGCGTGTCGAATGATGGTCAGTGAAGCTTCAGCTTCCGGCTGAACGATCTCGTTCACACCAGAGCTAAGCAGAGCATCTCGGTCCTGCTTTGTTTGTGCGCGTGCCACGATCGGAACGTCTCGCCTGATGCGTCTGACGGTCTCAGCTGTTATGACGGCTCGTTCCATCGCGGGTACGGTGATCGCAACGAGCGATGCAGTTCGGACATTGGCGATTTCGAGGATCGAGACGTGCGACGGATCACCGTAGACCACGGGAATGCCTCGAGATCGTAGAGTCTTGACAATGTCAGGATCAAGTTCGATGACAGCATAAGGGATGTCGAACGTCTCGAGTGCAGCTCCGACCAGGCTTCCGACTCGTCCGAAACCGCAGAGCACAACATGTCCCGATAGTGTCTTCACCGGGGCAATAGAAGCTGCCGTGTTCCGAGCGCTTCCCCATCGTCCCACCAGCGCAGGAGCGTAGCGCACGAGTACGGCATTGATGGTGATGCTGACAAGAGAAGCCGCCAGCGTGGCGTTATACACGTCATCGCCTACGAGTTTCGAGTCACGGGCGACCTGGACAAGTATGAAGGAGAACTCGCCAATTTGCGTGAGCGCGATGCCCACGAGGAACGCAGTAGATCTTTCGTATCCAAACAGCAAGGCAACTGCTGTCCAGATGAAAAACTTACCGACGATGATCAACAGCAGCAGCGTGCCTAACAGCGGCAGGTTCGCAAACAAAGTAGTGGGGTCGACAAGGGCGCCGATTGTAACGAAGAACAATGCGACAAACGCATCCCGCAGCGGAAGCACTTGTGCGAACGTCTGGTGAGCGTACTCGGACTCGCTGATGACCATGCCCGCAAGGAAAGCTCCCAGAGCCAGCGAGAAACCAACGGCCTGGGTCGCGGCGGCGGTTGCGAACCCGATGGCCAAAGCCACAAGCAGGTAGAGTTCCTGGCTGCCAGTACGCGCAATGCGCGTCATTATGCGAGGCACGAGCAGAAAAGCGGCCACTGAGACGGGTATCAGGAGCAGCGCTGAGCGCCCCAGAGCGGCAAGGACCGCCATGTACCTATCGCTGCTTCCTAAAGCGGCGAGTGAAGGGAGCAGGACTGTCATCACAACGACAGCGACGTCTTCGACGAGAGTGATTCCGATGGTCACGCTGCCGTGACGCGAGTGCAGCTCTCCGCGGTCGATCAGCAGTCGCGAGAGAACCATCGTGCTGGCGACCGAGATTAATGCTCCCACGGTAATTGCCTGTGAAATTGGCCAGCCGACCAGTTTGCCAACGCCAACGGCGAGTGCGATGCTCAGCACAATACCAAGTGGCCCTCCCAACAAGGCAACCCATTTGACCCGCAGCAGATCGCGGAATGAAAACTCGATACCGATCGAGTACATCAGGAGGATTACGCCGACCTCGGCAAGTAATTCCAGGAAATGCAAACCCGAGATCTTCGGGCCGGGGGTAAACGGGCCGATGAGGATACCGCCGAGCACGTAACCCAGGATCAGCGGTTGGCGTAACCGTCGCGCAATGAGCCCACCCGCCAATGCGGCCACGAATACGTACGCGAAATCACGAAAGAAGATGGGGTTTGCCGCCATACCTAGTCATGTCTCCCGTAAACCGCTATGACCCGAGTGAACACATGCCAGTGAGCCTCCGATTTTAATCCAAGTGATCGCGTGGGAGAGACGCGCAACCTCAGTCAGACGCATCATTCTCGGCATCATCGCTGGGGCAGCCGACCTTGATCCGGCGGCGGTGTTGACGGCCACTGTCGTCGGCGCCAGTTTCGGGTTGTCAGTGGGGTGGGTCGTCCTGATCTGCATCCCCATCCTGATGACGGTCTTTGTCGTAGCTGCCCGTATCGGTCACCAAACGCGATTAGGACTTATCAAGCTGGTGCGAGAGAACGGTCTTCCTGGGATTTGAGCTCTTCTCGTAAGTGCCTCATACATGGACAGTCTTGCAAGGTGTTGTCGAAAATTGCCCTCGCCGTTCGACTCACTGTTGGGCCGTCGAAGGTTCGACTCTCAGACTTTTCGAATCCGAAGGGGGCCCAAATAAATCCGATACAGCAATCCGGTGCTCTATAGGAACGGGAACTGGTATGGCGTCAAACTCCACCATGGCACTTCAGGCGTTCTGTCAGTCAATCCACCGTTATCAAGCGTTGTTGCGGGCCTCTAGCGCGATCGCAGCAGGTCGAGATTCGCTTAAGCCCCGCTCATTCCGGGCATAAGGCAATCGCAGAGGGCTCACACGCAAGGGGAAGTTATGCGAAAGCGAATGATCGTAACCTTGTTGATTGCGGCCGCGTTCGTCGGCGCGCTGGGGTTCATCAAGTTGCAGCAAATCCAGGCTGCCATGAAGGCGGCGAACTTTCAGCCGCCCCCGACGTCGGTCACGACCATTGTTGCGAAAAAGGAAAACTGGTCGTCCTCCCTGAAGGCGATAGGGTCGGTGGTAGCTGTTCAAGGCGTAACCGTAAGCGCCGATCTTCCCGGTATCGTGGAGCGGATCTCGTTCGATTCCGGGCGGAAGGTGCGCGCCGGTGAAGTTTTGGTTCAGCTCGATACTCGGCAGGAACGCGCGCAGTTGGCGGCTGCTGAAGCGCAGCGCGGTCTGGCTAGAGTCAATTACCAGCGCGCGAAAACTCTTGTCGAGGGAGGCGCGATCTCGCGGGCAGAGTACGATCGCGCGCTGGCCGAGAAAGACCAGGCGGAAGCAAGGGTCGGCGAGATCCGTGCCACCATCGCGCGCAAGACCGTTCGTGCACCGTTCAGCGGCACCCTTGGCATTCGGCAAGTCAACCTGGGGCAGTACCTCTCGGCCGGTAACCCGATCGTGCCGCTCCAGTCACTAAATCCGATCTATGTCGATTTCGGTGTTCCGCAGGAAGTTGCTGCACGTGTACGAGTCGGCCAAAAAGTGCGCGTGACTGCCGGAGAACTCGCCGGACTCAGGTTCGAGGGACGCGTGAGCGCGATTGACTCCGTCGTAGACGAAGCGACGCGCAACGTTCGAGTACAGGCCACGCTGTCCAATCCTGCGGGGAAGCTACATCCCGGAATGTTCGTGGAAGCGGAGCTGCACACCGGAGCTGCTCAGCCGGTGCTCACGTTGCCGGCGTCCGCGATCAGTTATGCGCCATACGGTGACTCGGTGTTCGTCGTGACCGATCTGAAAGATCCAAGCGGCAAAACGTATCGGGGCGTCAAGCAACAGTTTGTGAAGATCGATCGTTCGCGAGGCGATCAGGTCGCAATCCTATCTGGGGTGAACCCCGGTGATGAGGTCGTGACGTCAGGCACTTTCAGGCTGCGTAACGGCGATGCTGTGAGTATCAACAACAAGGTTCAACCCTCGAACAGTCCGGCGCCTAGGCCCGAAGACAGCTAAGGACCCTTCATGAAGTTCACGGACATCTTCATCAAACGCCCGGTTCTGTCGATAGTCGTCAGCCTGGTGATTCTGATCGCTGGCTTGCAGTCGATACGTTCGCTCAGCGTGCGTCAATACCCACGCAGCGACATCGCAGTCGTGCGAGTTACGACCGCCTACGTTGGCGCGAACGCGGACCTGGTGCGCGGATTCATCACCACGCCGCTGGAGCGCGTTATCGCCAGCGCTGACGGCATCGATTACATGGAATCTTCGAGTGCGCAGGGCGTGAGCACGATCACCGTGCACCTGAAGCTGAATTACGACACGAACGCGGCGCTCACACAAATACAGGCGAAAGTGGCGCAAGTCCGAAACGACTTGCCGCCGGAAGCCGAAGCGCCAGTCATCGAATTGGAAACTGCCGATACGCAGTTTGCTTCGATGTACATCGGTTTCTCGTCCCCTGATCTGGATCAGAACCAGATCACCGATTACCTGACGCGCGTTGTGCAGCCCAAGCTGAGTGCGATCGGGGGCGTCCAGCGTGCCGACATCCTTGGCAATCGTACGTTTGCCATGCGCATTTGGCTCAAGCCGGACAAAATGGCCGCGCTGGGCATCTCGCCGTCCGCCGTGACGGAGACATTGGCGAGGAACAACTACCTCTCGACTCTGGGACGCACCAAGGGCTCGATGGTCTCCGTAAACCTGGTGGCCAACACAGACCTGCGCTCGCCCGATGAATTCCGGCAGATGGTCGTCAAAGAGGACAAGGGCACCGTTGTCAGGCTTGGTGATATCGCCGACGTTGTTCTCGGAGCCGAAAACTACGACGAAGATGTTCGCTTCAACGGCGAGACCGCGACCTTCATGGGTATCTGGGTACTGCCCACGGCGAACTCGCTCGAAGTCATTCAAGATGTCCGTAAAGCCCTTCCCGCTATTCAGGAACAACTTCCCGCAGGAATGAAGGTTGGCATTCCGTACGACGCGACGGAGTACATTCAGGACGCGATCAGCGAAGTGCTTCGCACCTTGAGTGAAACGCTGATTATCGTCATCATCGTCATCTTCCTGTTCCTGGGATCCTTGCGCTCCGTACTAATCCCGATTGTGGCGATTCCAATTTCGCTTGTCGGAGCTGTATTTCTGATGCTGATCGCGGGATTCACTCTGAATCTGCTCACGCTTCTCGCGATTGTGCTTGCGGTCGGATTGGTAGTGGATGACGCGATCGTCGTGGTCGAAAACGTTGAGCGCCATCTGCACAGCGGAAAGACTCCGCAGCGTGCAGCAATCGACGCTGCCCGCGAGTTGGTGGGCCCGATCATCTCAATCACCATCACGCTAGCGGCGGTCTATGCCCCGGTCGGTCTTCAAGGTGGTCTCACGGGCGCTCTGTTCCGCGAATTTGCATTCACCCTGGCCGGCGCTGTGATGGTGTCAGGCGTTGTGGCACTCACGTTGTCGCCGATGATGGGAGCTAAACTCCTGCGTGCTGGCGATACAGAACGCGGATTCGCAGGATGGGTGAACCGGCGGTTTGATGGTATTCGCAATCGCTACACGCGAACTCTGTCGGGTACTCTGCAATACAGGCCGGTGGTCCTAACAGTTTGGGCGATCGTCGTGGTGCTTGCTGTTCCGTTCTATATGTTCTCGATGAAGGAACTGGCGCCGGCGGAGGATCAGGGCGTGGTATTTGGAATCATCCAAGCCGCGCCGAACGCCACTCTGGACCAAACGAAGCTGTTCACGGAACAGGTGTACGACGTCTATCGCTCGTTTCCCGAGTCGGCCAGCGTTTTCCAGATTACGTCACCGACGGGAGGGTTCGGGGGAATGGTGACGAAGCCCTGGAGCGAGCGCACCCGTAGCACACAGGAGTTGTTGGTACAGTCCATGGGGCCACTCTCGCAGATTCCGGGTATTCGAGTAATTCCTCTCACTCCACCACCGCTGCCGGGCGGCGGAGACTTTCCTGTGGACCTTGTTATCGCTTCCGCAGCGGAACCCAAGCAGTTGAGCGATATCGCGAACCAGTTGGTGCAGAAAGCTTTTGCGAGCGGCATGTTCATCTTTGCCGATGCAGATCTGAAATTCGATCAGCCGCAAACCGAGGTTGTGTTTGATCGCGATAAGCTCCGGTCGCAAGGCGTTGACATGAGCCAGGCTGGGCGCGACCTTTCGGCGTTGCTCGGCGGCGACTACATCAACCGGTTCAGCATTCAGGGCCGGAGCTACAAAGTCATTCCTCAGGCGAAGCGCGTGGAGCGTCTTACTCCGGACCAGCTTTCGCAGGTCTATGTAGCGGGCGCTGGTGGCAAGTTAGTTCCGTTATCAACTTTTGCCAGCTTGCGGACGACCACTGAGCCGCGTGAGTTGAAGAAGTTCCAGCAGCTTAACGCGGTGCGAATTCAGGGCGTCATTCCTCCGAACGTATCACTCGATCAAGCTCTGCGCTTCCTGGAAGACGAAGCCAGGAAGAATCTGCCTGAGGGCTTTACGATCGACTACGCAGGCGAGTCGCGTCAGTTGCGCGTTGAGGGCAGCAAGTTCCTCGGCACCTTCCTGCTCTCGGCCATCCTGATTTATCTCGTACTTGCGGCGCAGTTTGAGAGCTTCCGCGATCCGTTCATCATCCTCGCAGGATCAGTACCGCTGGCAATCTCCGGCGCGCTGTTGTTCTCGTTCCTGGGGATGACCACTCTGAATATCTACAGCCAGGTCGGATTGATCACGCTCGTGGGTTTGGTGTCGAAAAACGGCATTCTGATCGTGCAGTTCGCGAACGAATTGCAGCTAACTGGTCGCGACAAATTATCGGCTGTGATCGAGGCAGCCGGAACACGGTTGCGTCCGATTCTCATGACGACTGCGGCAACTGTGGCTGGGCACTTCCCGTTGATCCTCGCCACCGGCCCGGGAGCAGGCGCGCGCAACAGCATTGGGATCATGCTGGTCAGCGGCATGATCATCGGTTCGGCGTTCACGCTTTTCGTGGTGCCGTCGATCTACGTACTGCTTGCTCGCACGCGCAGCGCGGAAGTCGGCGAGGAGGAAATGGTGGAGGTTGCAGCATGAACGGTCTCTGCTAGCGCGCGAGTACGAAATTAAGACCGTCAGTGCAGAAGCATCAACTCACGATTTATCCAGGGCCGGGCCAAGTCGCTGGAGACGCCTACGCAACTGTGTGTCTGTCAGTATCGTCATAATAGATAGGTGGAGAATTCCAAGCGTATGCTTCGGGAAGTGGGCGAGTTCATCAACGACGCCGTCGAGGACCGATCAAAGCAGAATGCGGTGGCGCTCGCCATTTCTCTTGCATTCGGCGGCATTGATTTCGTCGTGGGGCGGGCGGTCACGAGGGGACATCTCTCGCCGTTTGCGCATGGCACAATCAACGGCCTGGTTCTGGGCACAGTGGCCGGAGGGATGACGTGGTTTCTGCTGCAAGCTGCCCGGGAAAGAAGAGAGTACGTCAGATCTCAAGTGCAAGAGTCAGCACGGCTGAATCACGAAATTCGGAATGCCCTCGAAGTCATTGCTCACGCTGGATATTTACTCAACGATCTGACATACGGACCTGCCGTTGCGGAGAGCGTTAATCGAATAAAGAAGAGTCTAGGTGAGTCAAAGCTGTGGGTGACTAGCACTCATTCACGTAACCAGTCTTCGCCACGTCCCCGCCCGCAATCCCCAAGGCTGACTGCCCCGATCGATATCTTTGGACATTTCACTTCCGCACGAGGCATAAAACCATCCGCCTCTGCCAGGTTGACGAACAGCCTTAACTCCGGCTTGGTCTCCGGATCTTCTGATAGTAAAACGTTTGTGGGAGATACCGGCGTTTGCCAGCCAGGCCCAATCTTTTGCACCGGGACGGCATAAAAAAACGATATGACCAAGGACCGAAATCGTAAGGCAGTTCCACTCGTCATCACGTTCCTCATAGTTTTGGCTCTGGCTTGTTTAGCCACGCCCGCAGCCGGATCCACAGATAAACGGTTCGGAATTGACGGTGACAAGTTTGTGCTGGATGGCAAGCCCTTCCAAATAATTGCTGGCGAAATGCACTATCCGCGCATACCGCGCGAGTACTGGCGTGACCGCCTGAAGATGGCACGCGCGATGGGGCTGAACACGGTATCGACTTACGTTTTCTGGAACCTGCACGAGCCGCGGCCTGGGGTGTACGACTTCACCGGGCAGCAGGACATCGTGACCTTTATCCGCATGGCGCAGGAGGAAGGGCTCAAGGTCATCTTGCGGCCTGGACCATACATCTGCGCCGAGTGGGAACTGGGAGGTTTTCCGGCATGGCTGCTCAAGAATCCCGATACAGTGCTGCGCAGTACGGACGAGAAGTTCATGAATCCGGCAGAACGCTGGATTGCCCGACTCGGCCAGGAGGTTGCGAAGCTGCAAATCGGACGAGGTGGTCCGATTATTGCTGTGCAGGTTGAAAACGAGTACGGCTCTTTCGACAAAGACAAGGTTTATATGCGGCGTGTTTACGACGCGCTGCGCAACGCAGGCTTTACCGACACCTTGCTTTATACCGCCGATGGCCCGACTCAGCTGCCGGACGGCACACTTCCAGATGTGCCGGCTGTGGTGAACTTCGGTCCCGGACAAGCCCGACAAGGATTGGAAGTATTGGCGAAGTTCCGCCCAGGCCAGCCGCTGATGATCGGCGAGTGGTGGGCTGGCTGGTTCGATCATTGGGGTGCCCAGCATCACACGACCAACGGTGAGGAAGAAGCCAAGGAACTCGACTGGGTCCTGCAGAACGGGCATTCCATCAACTTCTACATGTTTCACGGCGGCACGTCTTGGGGCTTTATGAACGGCGCCAACTTCGACCGCGGGGGCTACCGACCGGATACCAGCAGTTACGACTACAGCGCTGCGCTGGATGAGTCGGGACGTCCGACGAAGAAGTACTGGCTGTTCCGCGATGTTATTGCGAAGCGCACGGGCGCGAAGCTACCTAAAGTTCCAGTTATAGCGGACACCATTGAGTTGCCGGGTATCAAACTCGAAAGAACGGCACCGCTGTTTTCGAACCTGCCGAAAGCAACTGTGATTGAGAAGCCGCAGAACATGGAGCGGGTGGGACAGTCGTACGGCTACATCCTTTACACCACGAAGGTTAAGGGGCCTGTGGCAGGGGAACTTGCAATCACAGATGTGCGCGACTATGCGCTGGTTTACGTGGATGGCATGTTAGTCGGATCGCTGGATCGGCGGTCGAAACAGGATCGCCTGCCCGTCGAGATCAAACAGAAAGACGCGAGACTCGACATCCTGGTCGAGAACACCGGGCGCATAAACTTCACAAAAGAACTGCGGAACGAGCGCAAGGGAATCACGAAATCTGTGACCCTTGCGGGAACGGAACTGACCGGATGGCAGGTGTACCCGCTGCCGATGACGGATCTGTCGAGTCTACGTTTCACGACCGACGCGGTTAAAGGTCCCGCTTTCTACGACGGCACCCTTGATGTGCGCACTCCTGCCGACACCTTTCTGGACATGCGCAATTGGTCGAAGGGCACCGTGTGGATCAACGGTCACCATCTAGGCCGGTTCTGGAACATCGGACCGCAACAAACAATGTACGTGCCCGGTGCATGGCTTAAGAAAGGCGCGAACCGGGTGGTTGTGTTCGACCTCGTGCCGCAGTCGAATCCCGTGGTGAAGACGTCGAAGACTCCGGTGTTCGAAGTGCACCCGTCACAGCCATCGCAACATCCGTAGGCTCGCGCCACCCACTATTCCGGCCAAAAGTATTCGCGGGATAGCCGGTTCGCTGGCGAGCAAAGGAATGGGCAGCGCACAACCAGCTTCCTGGTCCGCAGTCGCGCTGCCACCACTAGCCACATAAGTCAATTATGGCCACCGTCGGTTTGTAACCCTGCAGTAGGCGAGCCCGCGGTGGCCTCCGGCAGTGCGGACGTTCTCACCTGGAGCGTGCCGTCCGTAACTGTCAGAGTGAAGTACTTGTTCGTCCACTGGCCGGTTTCGTCACTTACTTCGATCCACGCGTTATACGTTCCGGACTCCTTGGGCGTGCCAACGATGTGTCCGTCCTCTCGCATGTAAAGACAGCATGGCCACGATGACGGACTGAGTCTGTACTTCAGCGTCTGGCCGCCACCGGAGACGGCAATCTGCGCGTCATAAGGTACGCCGAGTTTCGCCTGTGGCAGCTCGGCAAGATTAACTTTCAGCTTCGGTACAACTGTGACTTCGTACGTACGCTCGACTATCTCGGGCGGATTTGCCGAGTCCATCCCTTGCAACGTAAAGCTGTACTGGCCCGAAGTGGTCGGTCTTCCGGTAATGCCGCTGCCGTTGATTGACAATCCGGCGGGAAGCGTGGACCCTGCGCCCAACCCGAGCGTCCTTGATCCCAATCCTCCCATAAAGCTTGGGTACCACGCGTAGTAACCGTCAACAACCCCAATTGGCGCGAAGGTGTCGCGCACGCGGAGCGGTTCGAGAGACGACGACACACCGACGCTATATTCGAATTCTGGGCGAGCATTGCCGGTATATTCCACCACATGCGCGTAGATCGTGTGAATCGTGTCGCTGTTACCCGGCACTTTGAGGTCGAGCCTCGAATTGACACCACTCGTGTAGCCGTCGTCGTTCACGCAATCGTCGTCGAAGCCGTATGGTGTCAGGTCTCGGACGATATATGAGGCAGGATTGTCGTCGGCCGGGTTATTGCAGGTCGTCAGCCGCACGCCGTTCTGATCCAGTAATTCCAGAACCGTATCTGCGGAGCTGCCGAAGCTGCCGCTGGTATAAACGTTAACCGTGGAGCCGCCCTGCGCTAGAAATCTGAAATAGTCGGTATCCGGTGCCGCCACACCATTTTCGTCGGTGTAGGGGCTAATGGAAAGCGCGAGCGCCTCGAATTGGATCGGTGTCGCGTTCGCAACGCTGTTGTTCGGGACCGGCGCGAAGGGCAGCACGCGCAGTTCTACGCTCGTTCTGGCTTTCTGCACCGGGGTCGCGGAATCGCTCACTTCAGCGTTGAACGTGAAATAACCATCTTCTAGCGCCGTTCCAGACAGCAACCCTGAATCTGAAAGCGTCAGTCCAGCCGGGAGCAAGCCGATGACTTTCCAACTGTAGGGCGGTGTTCCGGCACTTGCCCTCAACTCGTGTGAAACCGGCTTTCCGGCACGCGCAAGGACGTTTTTGCTCCAGTCGGCAGAAAGGGCTGGGGGCAAAATGTGTAAGGCAAATGGCCGTTCCAACACCTGTGGTGGTGATGCCGAGTCCTGCACGGTTACGCTGAACTCGTAATCGCCTTTTTCGACGGTGCCAGAGATGTAGCCGGACTGATTCATGGATAAGCCTGTCGGTAATTGTCCGGAAGTTAGCGTGTAGCTTAATGGCGGCACGCCCCCCCATGTAGATATCTGGCCCCAAAACGAACCGGCGTTCGCAGTGATAACCGGGTTGGATATGCTGAACGCCAACTTGCCGTAAACCATCAAACTGACGGCTCGGGTGGCCGTCTGTGGAGGGTTGCTGGAGTCCGTGACGGTGAGAGGCACGGTACTGGAACCCGTGGTTGGGGTGCCGCTAATCTCACCACTTGTCGCGTTGATCGAGAGTCCGTGTGGGAGCCACTCCGCGCTCCACGTGTATGGCGGTGTGCCGTTGATTGCTGTCGGGAAGTCGCTGTAGGAACGACCCTCAACTGCGTATTTCAACTGCTTCGTCGTAATGGCGAGGTGCGTATCGATCACCATCGTGACTTCTGCCTTGATGCTCTGCGGAGGGTCCGCCCGATCCGTGGCGTTTACCGTGAACGTGAACGAGCCGGCCTGTGTAGGCGTTCCGGCGAGGGTCCCGTGGCCATAGTTGTCAAAGTCTGCAGAGAGTCCAGGCGGCAGCGATCCCGATATGGATAGTTTGTTGGGAGGCTGATTCCCGCCGCGAGTGCTGATGTACCCGGAATACTCAAGGCCAAGAGTGCCTCCGGGCGGAGCCACAACCTCGAGCACCGGATACATGTTAAGCCAGAACACGGCTGTCACAGAGTTCGGCACCGTGTCCTTGACTTGGAGATAGACATATCCAGCCCACTGGTCGTTGACTGTGCCGGATAGCTCGCCAGTCGCCGAGTTGATTGTCAGCCAAGATGGCCCGTTCGTAATGCTCCAAGTGCGCGTCCCATTGCCACCCGTCGCCTCGGCTTTCGCAGAATATTGCTTGCCGACTACGCCGTCAGGAAGCCTGGTGGTCGTGATCGACAGTGGGGGTGGCGGGGGTGGTGTAGGCGTGCGCGATCCTCCTCCACCTCCTCCGCATGCGGAAAGGATCGCCAGAACAGTTGTCGCCGACAAGAGAACCATCAACCGGGAGAGCGCCTTCATGCTCGGCCACCTTTCTCCTCAGTCGATCGCAGCGCTGCGTCATCGGGCCACAGCAACCAAGCTGTATCGTAGGCATCTGAACGCGGTTTGGTCTTGTTAAGAATTATGTCGACAGCTTCTGTCGCAACTCCCGCGTTCACGTGTACCTGCGCGTTCTCCCCAACATCATCGACCGCTGACTCCGGAGTGCTCCAGAATTCGTTTAGGCCTGGGTTCCGCATCGGGGGATCCAGTGGGCCAACGCTGGATCCACTCGTAAATTGGCTAAACACACTTTCGACCTCCACCGTGTAGTCGCCCGGTGGAACTGGTATATCGTAGAAGCCGATCATCGATGGTGATCGGGAGCCAAAGCGTGAACCAGCGCTGTTGTCGCCGTAGTAGCCATTCACGCACGCAGCATGGTCCGGAGGATTGCACTTCAGGTACTTAACCAACAGGCTTTGCCCTGGGTTACTCGTGAACAAGAACCCTGAGACAACCGAAACCGCAAAACTCTTTTCACTGCCGACTTTTCTTGCAATAACGTTCACACCCTGAGCCTGCGTGAAACCATCGGAAAAATAGATCGTTCCGCGAATGTGACCATATTGAGTGGTGAAGGTCTGGCTCGGGTAAAGTTTCGAAATCCAAGCTTTGTCATCTTCGGACAATACAGGCAGGCCAACGGCTTGTCTGCCATTGCACATGGCGAAGGGAAACATCAGAGGCATTCCGGCGATGAGGTCGGTCGCGGCGCACGGAGACGAACTGCTCAGCCTCTCGAGATTGATCTGCGAGTGGTCCAGGCCAGCCAAGTGACCGATTTCGTGCGAAATCGCTTCGTCAAATAACGTATCGACCAGTTCGCCGTTACTGCCGCTGTTGATGCCATCTTTCCACCTGCCGTTCATCAGCAGGATGCCGGAAACGATATGACCGGAGGCGTCGATTCTGCATGTGCCGGAAAAACCAATTACGGAATCGTCGATACCCATCTCTTTCACGATGGAGCCATCCGCGTCGAAAATCACAGGGGTTTCCGCGCCGCTCAAGCAGGCGTTGTATACCTGTTCGAATTCACTGGAAGTGCTGACATCTCCGTCTGCAACTGCCCTGATCGCGCCGCCGTTTGTGAACCGAATGGATGTCGTACTGACGTTCTGCCAAACGCCAAACATCTTGGCGACTCTTCCCACGGCGACCGAGTGATCAATAACGTCGCCAGCAGATGTTTTGCTCATAGGGCCGCCATCAAGCTGATAAGTAATCGGCATCGCTGGCCAGACGATCGCTTTGCCGTCCTCGCCCAGGTAGGGACTGCCCACGTTCATGGGACCACCCGCAAAGCCGGGCGCAGCGCAGATAACAATGCAGACCACGGACACGAACCAGCACATATGGCGCTTCATTGCTGGCCTCCGGCGAGAGAATGTATGACCTCACGAAGCGAATCCAGCATTACGGAGCCCCGTGTGTGGGTGCTTACCAACGATTGGGCACGGCTGGAGAGCGCCTTTGATGGAAAAGCCGGCGTTTCAGTAAGTCCTTCGAAAAGACCAATGTTGCCGCGACCATTTATTACCTCGAGGTTACCGTCCCGGCGTGCAGTCACCTTGAAACGCCCTTGTTCCAGGCCCACGGGACTGGTCAGCCCATGATGGTTCGGAGTGTTGAGGAAGAGCAGCCAGTGCTGGCCTTTGCGATAACCGGCATTGTCCTGCACATCGCGAACGTCCCAAATGACTTGGCGGAAGGTATAAGTCGTGCCCGCTCGTCCTTTGAGCACCTCGTCGGTACGCAGCGTGACCACCACCGTCCTGAGACTGCGCAGTGTGGGATGCAGTTCGACGTGAGCGGCAGTCACTCGGCCACGCAGGATAAGGCCTGATTGCCTGCTCAAATGCGATAGGTTGCGGGGTGCAGTAAGCGCGCCTCTTTGTGCCGTCGCTGTACATGCGGCGAACAGCACACTCAGGGCGATCCATTTAGAAATGCGCCAGCGTATGTGGATCATTGCGCGCGAAATTGTGCGCCAGCAGGAAACGAATTTCAAGCAGGAACTCTGAATGCACAAAACACGTTGGTTGTGTCGGCGTGGTGCATTTTTATCCAGAAGATTTTTTCGATGTCTAGCTTTCTTTCGCACAACCCACAACCATGTTCCAGAATTCGAAGAACCTGCATCGTGAGTGTGTCCTAGCGTTGTGCGCAAAAAAATGATCAGGTCGCTCAACCTGCCATCGGCCACGCTCCTTCTTCGCGGGGCCCCTCTTCTCTTATGCGTTTTGGCAGTCGGAACGACGGACAAGGCCGATTTGCATAAGAAGAAAAAACCATCAACACTGTCCGCCGGGGGAGAAGTGCATCGTGCGATGTGACAAGTTTGTGGTTCTTGCACTGGTCTTGCTTTTCGCCGTTACCCTTGCCGCCCAATCGCTACCTTCAGGATTTCAAGACACTACAGCTATTAGTGGACTGACTGCACCCACGGTTGTGCGATTCCTGCCCGATGGCCGGGTGTTCGTAGCGCAGAAGAACGGCATGATTTATGTGTACGACAGCCTCGGAGGAAGCCGAACGCTGTATGCCGATCTGAGGACACAAGTCAACGATTACTGGGATCGCGGTCTCCTGGCCATGGCCTTGGATCCCAACTTCACGAACGGACGCCCTTATGTCTACGTCCTCTACACGTACGACAAGCTGCCAAATGGAACGCAGGTGCCGCAGTGGAATGATGGGTGTCCGTCGCCGCCGGGACCGACCACAGACGGATGCGTCGTCACTGCACGTCTATCGCGTCTTCAACCGAGCGGTGTCAGTGGCGCCCCGACCGAGGTGCCGCTGATTACGGACTGGTGCCAGCAGTTTCCCAGTCACTCAATAGGAACGGTTCAATTTGGACCTGATGGGGCTCTCTACGTAAGCGCGGGTGATGGCGCGAGCTTCAGCGGCGTCGATTATGGCCAGTATGGCGGTTCGCCGAGTTCGCCAACTCCTAGGAACCCCTGCGGAGACCCTCCGGTGCCGGTCGGCGGTGTGCAGAGTCCGCCCAATGCCGCGGGTGGCGCATTGAGAAGCCTAAGTCTTTTGAGACCTGCCGGAAATCCGATATCGATCGACGGGGCGATCCTGCGCCTCGACCCTGATACGGGCGCGGCTTTGCCTGGCAATCCGCTTGCAAACCATCCAGACGCCAACGCGCAGCGCATAATCGCGTACGGACTGCGGAATCCGTTCCGGTTCACGTTCCGGCCGGGCACGAGCGAAATCTGGGTCGGCGATGTCGGCTGGAACGAGTGGGAAGAAGTCAATCGCATCATCAACCCGCTGAGCACACCACTCAACTTCGGCTGGCCCTGCTACGAAGGTAATGCGGTCCAGCCGGGCTACCAAAGTGCCAATCTCTCAATCTGCCAAAGTCTGTATAACGCCTCGGGCGCAGCGACGCCTCCCTACTACACATACAACCACAGCATGAAGGCTGTCGCCGGTGAGGCTTGCCCCGTCGGAGGTTCCGCGATCACAGGGCTGGCGTTTTATACGGGTAGCGCTTACCCGAGCACCTACAGCAACGCGCTTTTTTTTGCAGATCACAGCCGAAATTGCATCTGGGCGATGACAGCGGGCAACGATGGTCTGCCGAGTTCTTCGGGTATCAAGACGTTCGTCTCTGGAGCATTAAACCCCGTCATGCTTGAGATCGGTCCTAACGGAGACCTCTTTTACGTTGACCTCGAAGGCGGAACGATTCGGCGGATCCGATACACGCCGGGGAATCAAGCTCCTGTAGCGGTTGCAGTGGCCACAACTCCAACCACGGGCAATGCGCCGCTGACGGTGCAGTTCGACGGAACGGGCTCGTACGATCCGGATGGCGGCACGCTGACGTATTCCTGGGACTTGAACGGAGACGGCGTTTTCGGTGATTCCACCATCCCGCAGCCGAGCTTCACGTATACCAGTTCCGGAAACTTCCAGGTGCGTCTGAGGGTGACTGACGACCAGAATGGAACCGGCACGAGCAACCCGATCACGATCTCAGTGGGAAACACCGCGCCTGTGCCGCGGATTTCGAATCCGTCTACCAGCAAGCTCTGGTACGTCGGACAGAACATAAGCTTTTCGGGTAGTGCGACGGATACGCAGGACGGCAGCATCCCGGCTTCGCGGATGCAGTGGTCGCTCTCTCTTGTGCACTGCGACTATTTCAATCCCTCAAGCTGCCACTCGCACTTGATCCAGACGTGGAATGGAGTTTCTGGCGCATCTTTCCGTTCACCAGATCACGAATATCCGGCGCATCTGGTGTTGTCGCTTACGGCAACTGATTCGGGCGGGTTGACCGGCACCACTTCCATCCAACTGAATCCTGCAACGACCGTGCTTTCGTTTACGTCGACTCCGCCCGGATTGACGCTGAGCGTTAATGGCAGGACGCAGGTGACTCCGTTCACGCGAACTGTAGTGCAAAGGTCCGTAAACACGATCAGTGCTGTCACGCCGCAAACCGTTGGCGGACGGACTTACACATTCGTCAGGTGGTCAGACCGCGGCGCGCAAACGCACACGGTTACTGCCCCGAACAACAGTAAGGGCGCCACCTACACGGCGACGTACCAATGAAGTTGCACCCGCAGGTAACCGCTAGCTGCGGTTACCTGCAGGTTTTCGCGTTCCGGCCCGACTAATCATCTGCACGGCTTTCTCGATACACAAAGAAGGAGACCATCGGAGATGAACCGTTCCAAGATCGCGATCCTTACGCTGCTGGTGCTTGCGCTAGTAGCGGTCGGACAGCACCAGATCGAGCGCATGGCTAAACAAGGGTTGAGCACGAATCTTGTGCCAGTTGCTTATGCGCAGGCCTCACCATCGCCAACTCCAACACCCACACCAACACCCACTCCGACGCCAACACCTACCCCGACTCCGACACCAACGCCAACCCCCACTCCAACGCCAGGTCTCCAGGGTTGCACGCCGGGGTACTGGAAGACCCATTTGGACGCTTGGGCAGGGACGGGATTTGCTCCTAACACTCTGCTTGGGACAGTGTTCACGTTCCCCTCTGGCCTTAGCTCTTTCGGCAACGACACGCTTCTTAATGCTCTGAATTATGGCGGCGGATCGGGGCTGGGGGGCGCTGTTCAGATTCTGCTTAGAGCTGCAGTTGCCTCCCTGCTGAATTCGGCAAACTCCGGTGTGGAATATCCGCTAACGACCGCACAAGTCATCGCCGACGTGAATGCAGCACTTGCAAGCGGCGATCGGGACACGATCATCAGACTGGCTGCGCGTCTTGACGCATTCAACAACTTGGGTTGCCCACTGAATTAGGTTCGGAGCTTCGACGAGTCTGGGCGAGAGATCTCCTCTCGCCCGCTTTCTTTGCACGCCCCCTGCTTCTCCGAGCCATGTTCGATGTCCTGCTAAGGTGCAACCTTGAATAGCGTGTAGTTCTCGCTGCGATAGACGGCAGGGAAGCGCGTTTCAAGAAACTGTGGATTTACGTGGAACTCGGCCGTCCTATCCTTCTCGAACAATACGAACTGAACAGCGTAGTTCTTCAATAGAGCGTTTGCATTTGCTGTCCCGGCATACATATCGAACACATCGCGTTCGCGTGATCGGTAATCGACCCCGTGCGTCCATAGCCAGCCTCTATATCCCATAACGATGCGCCGCCCCGCCAGACACGCCACCGGGTGATTGTGTTTGTCAGAAGTAAGAAATATCGCATCCACTCCAGTGTTTGCTTTTATATATTCCGCAAGCACGACGTCTTCGGTTGAAAACATCCGCCAGCTCAGATGCAACTCCCTCCAAACCGACGCGGCACCGCTCGCAACCATGGTGGCCATCAGAACCAACGCCATCACTACTCCACGATATGAATACCGGCGTGCAAGTTCTTGGAAGAGCCGACCCGTCAGCAGACAACCCGCCAGGAACCACCAGAAGAAAAGCTTCAAGTTGTCGAAAGCGTTAGGCTGGAAGATGAGAACGTTCCCCAACACGAAGACACCGCAGAAGCCTAGGAAGAAAAGGCGCAGCTTTCGTCGAGCGAAGTAGTACGCCAGTGCGAACACGAAAAGGTGCGGAGTCAGGTTCTTGATCCAGAACCAAAGCGTAGATCCCTGCTCTGACATCCAGCCGATCTGAACTCGGATGAAATGCCCAGTATCAGAAGGCAAGATCCACAGAGTGATCGGCAGTGCGATAACTGCGATCGGCAAAACGAAAAACGCCCAGTTCGAAAGCCAAAACTTCCAGCGAGAGATGTCTGTTGAGAACTGGATGAGAAACAAGAATCCCGCTACCAGGCACAGAGACACGAAACTATGAAAGTGAATCAGTGGCATCGCCGAGAGGATGAGCCCGGCCCAGAGCAGCCAACTCCGGTCCGAGCGTTCCCAGTAACGCCAAAAAAACCAAACGACCACAAGGCCTAACAGAAACCCAAATCCTGCAGCACGTTGGGGGAGAAAGTATTCCGATATGAGATTCGAAAAATGAATGTTGTGATCACGCAGATGAGTGTAGTCAGCAGGCAGGTCGTTAAAAAACACTGCCCCAACTTTCGACGCACGGTAGTCTTTCCATAAGTAGTAGCACCCGACGACGCTGCCGTTGAAAACCAGGAGAAACGGCACGGTGAAACCGCCGAACCTGCCGCCGGCCATCCTATTCGCAACGATGTAAAGCACCACAACCGATAGCACCAGAACAGCCAACGTCGGCCAGATAAGGCTTGCTTGCACGCCGATTCCGCTACGCAGTAGAACCCCGCTCAATAGATCGGGGACAAAGGGATACGAGAGTTCTTTCCCCGGTAAGACGGGGTTCTCTCCGGTTGCACTCAGACCCTTTTCCGCGAACCGGGTCAGCAGGGTAAGGTGCCACGCCAGGTCTCCCCATGTTGCGCCGCCTGAATAGAGGCCGTCGCTTCTTTTGGCGAGCATGTGCGACGAGAGCAAATTGCCGAGAAGTGCGCCAAAGAAAATGACCAGCACAATGACCGGTCCTGCACGCCGGGCAAAGTTTCGAATTCGCGTTACAACTGATTTGGTTTCCCGCGTCATTGCAGCGGCGTCTTCAACACGAAGAGAACGAGGTCGGATCCGGGGCGCAGCGGATACGAACCTGCGAATCGATAACGGTCGCCAAGGGAGCCCTCAAGCACTCTGCGCTGTTTTCCCGAGCCGATAACAACGGTTGCTTCAGTAGGCTCAAGGCGACCGAAGTACCCGACGTTCTTGTAATCACGCAGATACCACGGCAGCGGCCAATAATGAGGACTGAGGACGGCCATGCTGAGTTGATTGCCGCTTCCGGTGCTCTGCGCTATCCCGTTCACCTCGTCTACCAGATGCTGAAATCCGCGAGATGTCTGGACGTATGGGTAAACGTACCGATCATCGTCGTATCGAAAGAAGTTCAACTGTATTGACTGGTAGCCGCAGATTATTCCTGCTGAGAGGAGCACGGCAGTCACGCAGTTCGTGCGAGTACGGGTCTGTCCGCGAGTCCCGGTAATCCATAACTTCTGAAGTGCATAGCCGGCCACCATGCTCATGGGTATCAGCATGTTCAGCATAATCCAGGGTGTTTTGTAGGGCAGCAGCGAGTAAGCAACCAGCAGGCCAAAGCCCCACACCCCCGCAAAAACGGCAAACCGACTGCGCCGCCGCACAACAGCAGTGATTGTTCCGATGGCCGCGAGAACGAGGATCGGACCTTCTTCCCGCAGTAACCAGCGTAAATACGTATGCCAGGGGGCAGTCTGTTGCGTGAGCCCGGTGCGCGCCCAGTATGTGTATGTAGTGACTGCGTCGCGAATGCCTTGTGGGTAATTGCCGAAAAAGGAGGAAAAGAACAGAACACAGCAGATGACAAAAGTCCCCATAGTCGCGATCGCCAGAAGGACGATCCGCTTTCGTCCGCCGAAACTCGCCGCGGTCGCAGGTACTGTACTCGGAACCCAAGCGAATGCGGCCATCGCTCCCAGTGCCATACAGAACAGCGAAATGGGAGCAGTCTCTTTCGTGCTGAACATCAGCGCGGCTGCAACAGAGGCCAGCAACAGATCTGTAATCCGCCGGGTCTCCCAGAATCTGAGGCAGCAGATGACAAGCCACAAGCTGAAGAATCCGAGCAGTGTCTCGTGAATGAAATCCCGCGACAGGTACACCATGCCAGGAGAAAGGGCAATCAGTCCCGCCGCCGTGAGTACGCCTAATGTGCCAAGGTATCTGCGCAGCTTGAGTACGAGAACGATCAGGGTGATGCCAAAGAACACAGGCACCGCTCGAATGGCAATCGTACTCGGACCTTCAACGCCGAATAACAAGTTGTTGATACTGGAAGAGATCAGCGCGAAGTAGTAAAGCGTTGGACCGTGATAGTTCGCCGGATCGTACCGGTAAATACCTTCCCGAAATAGACTCAGAAGAAAGTATCCATTAACACCCTCGTCGTGATGGAGCGGCTTGAGTTGCAGGGACCAGAGGCGCAGCGCAGCTCCGACGAGTACGATGGCGACGGAAGCCATCGTCCAGCTTTTGGCCAGAGCCTCTCTTCTCGGTGTTGTCGGTTTCGCCGCTGGTGGAGAAACCCGTTGCCTAAGCGGAGATGTGGAATGCATTCGTTGCTCTCCCGGAGCCCCATCAACTTACGATGCGCAGCTTAGGATGCCGTTGCACGGCAAAAGTGAAATGTGACCCGAACTGGACACAACACCTTGCCGATCCGAATCCCGCCGAACGCGGCACCCGGCAGGCTTGCCCGCCAGTTTTTCACCGACCACATATCCGTGCTTTTGCATGCGGCTCCCGGCAGAAACTTCGTCCTATCTCCGGGCCTCGGGTTCGTGTATAAGCGTCTCGAGCACAGAATCTCTGTTTTCGGATCAGTCCCAGCCCTTTGAAAGGTTTAGCGGAAAGCAAGTTATGAAGAGCACTGCACTTCTGGCCATCATTCTGGCGATTGTCAGCACTGGTTTGGCGGGCGATAGCGCGCCCAGCATGCCGATGCAGGTGAAGTTTGAGAATTCTGCGGAAAGCGGATGGCTGCAAAAGAAGGTGCTCGACTCTCGACTGTTGGACGACATGGCGAACCCGTCGACTTGGGTCCTGACGGGCCAAGGCAGCATGACTTTCGCTCCTGCCGAGTCGAACCTGGGAAAGCCCAGGGTTCGCGTTGACGTAAACGTGCATGATCAGAGGCCGTCGGGTCCGGGAGTCAGCGGTTTGCCTACCGTGAACCTCAGGCGTGATTTCGGGGGCGACAACTGGACAGCTTTCAACAGGGTTTCATTCTGGATACGTCCCGCCATGTCTGGCCTGAACGTCTTCTCGATGGCTGTGACCCTGCGCAATGACGGAGCGCAGAAAGTGCCCGACGTTTACCAACGGGAAGGGATTCACCACATAACCGTGGCGAACAATCAGTGGACGCACGTTGTATGGGAGATCACCCCACTGGCGCGGGACAAGGTCACCTCACTCACTTTCAACTATTGGATCAACAAGCGGCTTCCCGATCAGAGCGACCGCGTAGCGTTTGAGATCGCCGGACTGGAACTGCAACGGGTCGATCCGGACCACTACGAAGGTTGGAACGTGGCGCCCGGAAGATTCTCGTTCAGCCACACTGGCTATCCGACTGGCGCCTCGAAGAGCGCCATTGCGAGCGGCCTTGGAGCTAAAGAGTTCAGCGTATTGCGCGCCGACAATGGCGAACCCGTTCTCACGAAGCCGGTAAAGAAGTCCAAGAACAGACTCGGGGAGTTTGAAGTTCTGGACTTTTCCGAAATCACCCGGACCGGATCCTACATCGTTCGTGCGGGAGATCTATCTTCGCGCGAGTTTCGGATTGACCCGGACGTCTGGAGCGGCACGATCTGGAAGACGATTAACTTCTTCTTCGGTGAACGCTGCGGAATGGAAATCCCGGGTATTCACGACGCGTGTCATCGTGACTGGCAGGCTGTGCTTGGCGACCGCAAGATTGTTATGAACGGTGGCTGGCACGATGCGGGTGACCTCTCGCAAGGGTTAATCAATACAGCCGAGGCCACCTACGCTATGTTTGCGCTGGCACAAAGAATGAAGATGCGTGGCGACGATCCGGTGCTTGCAAACCGGGTGATGGACGAGGCCAAGTGGGGACTCGATTGGTTGCTGAAGGTCCGCTTCGAGGGTGGCCATCGCATAGGCTTCGCCAGCAACAATCTGTGGACGAATGGGATCATCGGCGACGCTGACGATCGGACTCGCGTTGCCCAGAACAATCCCAACGTAAACTTCCTCGCGGCCACTGCCGAAGCCAGAGCTTACAAAGCTCTGAAAGAGAGCGATCCGCAGTTGGCAGAGCGCACTCTTCGCATCGCTGAGGAAGACTGGCGGTACGCAGTAGCAGGGAAGGAAAGCGCCGAGAACTTAAGCACGCCTGCTTTCGCCTCATCTGAGATGGAGCTTGCGTCAGTGGGCATCCTTGCTTCCGTGGAACTCTATGAAGCTACCGGGAAGCAAGAATATGCGGCGAAGGCGCGCGAGTTCGCCAAAGTCGTGATCGCCTCGCAACAGCGGACGTATGTCGGCAAGGAATTCCCGCTGGCAGGATTCTTCTACACCGGGCCAGATCGCAAAACTATCTTTCATCAGTTCCATCGCGGCAACGATCAGGCTCCGGTTGTTGCCATGGCTCGAATGTGTGAAGCGTTCCCGAACGACGCCGAGTGGATCACCTGGTACTCGGTCGCAGCCTTACATTCCGAGTATCAGAAGGCAGTTGCCGGGACGACCGAACCCTACCGCGTCCTACCAGCGTACTTGTACAAAGATGACGAGTATCTCCAAGTTCCACCTGACGGGGACCGTTATCAGGCAAGCAGGGAGGCATACAAGGAGCAGGTACTGCGTGGTATGCCCATCGGCGACGGCTTTTATCTAAAAGCTTTTCCGGTATGGTTTGCACGACGGGGCAACTATGGCGTGCTGTTGTCGCAGGCAAAAGCGCTGTCGGCTGCCGCACATCTTCGTCAAAATTTGGAAGCAGCCGATCTCGCTCAACAGCAATTGCAATGGGTCCTGGGCCGCAATCCGTTTTCGCAGAGCACCATGTGGGGTGAAGGCTACGACTTTGCCCAGCAATATACCGTTTCATCGGGCGACTTTGTTGGATCGCTTCCGGTCGGCATGATGACGCGCGGCAATGCCGACGCTCCGTATTGGCCCGCACAGAATGGCTTCGTCTACAAAGAGGTCTGGGTTCATCCTTCTGCGCGGTGGCTATGGCTTATGCAGGACCTCGCCGGCCAGGCGCTTATCGAGGGCCGCGTTGCTTCCGGCAACGGTAGTCCGATCACGTTCAAGAATTCGCGAACCGGTCACGTTATGGCTGTTACGCCCGAAGCTGTGACTGGCGCATTCCGTGCGTTCATTCCCGAAGGAAAGTATGATGTTACGGCAGATGGGCAGCAACGAGCGATCACGCTACTGCCGGGCGGGACGTATCAGTTGGACCTTCGCGCACGCCAGCGACTGGATTTTGAGGCCACCGCTGAAACACAGCGAGACGGGGCGGTCATCATTCGTGTGTCGGCAAGCGGGCGCGGACCTCACAATTTCAAGATTCTGGCTGACTCGCTCTTAATCGAGAAGGCAACGACCAAGGAGATTACGCTCGAGCCTGGCAAGACTGCGCGACTCGAGTGGAAGGCAAGGCCAACTGCCGCGAACACGCCGTGGGTAGCCGTCGTCGTGGCTGACGAAGATGTCTTGCAACGGAAGGAGTTGGTCAGTACACCGGACGCTCAGCAAAAGCCTTAGCCGCTGAACTGCGCATATCTCCGGCACGGTCGGTTGGAGCAGCATCTAAACGCGAGTCCTGAGTGCCCCAGGATTCGTGACAGTCGATGCTGACAACCTCCGCCAGTTTGTCGTTTGTTCTGCTCTATTGCATCTGCGTCAGCATACCTTGCGCGGCGCAATGGACAGTGTCGGCCTACGTGGGCGGGGCGCAGACACAGAATAGCGAATTGCAGCTCCGTCAACCTTCGCGGGGCACCAACCTTCGATTTCATAACGTCAGCTATCGCGGGGACTCGTTCGAGAGTCCCCTTTATTACGGCGTGCGGGGTGGGTATTTCTTCCATCCGCGGTGGGGCGCGGAAGTCGAGTTCGTACATCTGAAGGTCTTCTCAGATGTGAATTCTTCGGCCGACATTCGCGGCACGCTGAACGGGGTAGCTGTAGACGCTCGCCAACCGATCAGCACAATCGTGCAGCGATTCAACATTTCTCACGGGGTCAATCTGCTCATGGCGAATATCTCTTTCCGACAGCCGCTATGGCGTGGTGAAGCGGGCGATCGTGATCGATTGACGCTCGGTTTTCGTTTCGGCGCGGGAAGCACAATCCCGCACCCTGAGAGCACCATCGAGGGAGTCGCGGATGAGCACTATCAGGCGGGCA
>DASPIK010000096.1:0-41458 GCA_035629075.1 Terriglobales bacterium
GCAACTGCCGAGGCGCCGAAATTGAGAACCGCTCCTTTGATCGAATGTGCCGCCCTGCGCACGCGTTCCGGATCGCGTTGCGCAACTGCGCCTTCGAGTTCAGAAACCGATCTCGGCAAATCTTCGATGAATATCCCTGCAAGCTCGGCAAGTAATTCCTCGTCTCCGCCCACTCGGCCCAGGGCCGCGCTCATATCGGTGATGGCTTCTGCCGCCACTTCCGGGGGCGTCGTCGTGCTCGGGGGAAGAAGCGACTCGATCGTTTCGACCAACTCTTTTCCCCGAATGGGCTTGGAGACATAGCCATCCATGCCCGCCTCGATGCAGCGGTCGCGCGCTTCTTTCATGGCGTGAGCAGTCATGGCGACGATAGGAAGGTGGGTTCCGGTAGTCCGTTCTTTTTTGCGAATCTCCGCGGTGGCTTGATACCCGTCCATCTCCGGCATCTGTATATCCATCAAGACAATGTCAAATCGATCTTGTTCGAGCTTTTCGAGCACCTCCTTCCCGTTGGAGGCAAGGACCGCGTCGTAGCCGTGTCGGGCCAACATTTGCGTGGCGACGCGCTGATTCACTACGTTGTCCTCTGCAACCAACACGCGAACAAGGCGACCACCTGCAATCGGTCCGGAATTCGCACGGACCGGAGTAGTAACCTGAAGCTTCTTTTTCCGTTTAATCGCATCCGAGATGGCCTTCAGCAGTTCAGAGCGGGCAATCGGTTTCGTGAGATAAGCGGCAACGCCCATTTCACGACAACGTACGGCATCCTCTGCGAGATCGGTGGACGTCAGCATCATGACCATTGCCTTGTCTCCGAGTGCTCTCTCCTTTATCTTGCTGACCAGAGTCAGTCCATCCATGTCGGGCATGTTTCTGTCTACGAGCACAATAGAGAAAGGCTTTGCCTGTGCCTCGGTTTCTTCGAGACGAAGAATGGCTGTGAGACCGTCTCCAACCGATTCCGCCACCATGCCGGAACTGATCAGCAACTTTTCGAGAATCAGACGATTCGTCCAGTTATCGTCTGCGACCAGAACGGATAGACCCGACAACCCGTCGTGTCGTGGTGGCTGTGGTTCCAGTTGGTCTTTGGGGCAGGTTCCAAACTCAATGGTGAAGTGGAAGGTGCTGCCAACACTCACCTCACTGTTCACGTGAATAGAGCCGTTCATGAGTTTTACAAGTTGCGAGGTGATAGCGAGTCCGAGTCCTGTACCGCCGTACTGACGCGTGGTTGAAGGGTCAGCTTGCGAGAAGACATCGAAAATGACATTGAGTTTGTCCTGAGGGATCCCGATGCCGGTATCGCGTACGCTGAAGTGCAGGACCGTGGAACCTGCACGCCTTCGTAAGGCCTCAACTTTGATGACAACCTCACCCCGCTCCGTAAACTTGATCGCGTTGCTCGTCAGATTCACCAGGATCTGCCGTAACCGCACGGGATCGCCGACAAGATATTCGTCTATGTCGGGTTCGATTTCGTAGGCCAACTCGAGCCCTTTTTCGTGAGCTTTGCGAGCCAGAATCTTTATGCTGTCAGCAAGACAGGAGTCGAGGCTGAACGGGTGAGGATCGAGGACGAGTTTGCCGGCCTCTATCTTTGAAAAATCAAGGATGTCGTCGATTACGGCCAGCAGAGCATCAGCGGAACTTCTGGCGATGGTCAGATACTCCCGCTGCTCGGGCGTTAGGTCAGTGTCCAAAGCCAGTTCGGTCATGCCGATGACGCCATTCAGCGGAGTTCGGATCTCGTGACTCATGTTCGCAAGAAACTCGCTCTTGGCACGATTGGCTGATTCTGCCGCCAGCTTGGCTTTCTGCAGTTCGTCTGATTCTCGCCGTTCCCTGGTTACGTCCTGCGTACTGCCAATCGCACGAACGGCAATGCCACGTTCATCACGGACCAGTTTTCCTCTTGTGTGGAACACGCGCACTTCACCATCTGCCCGGACGATCCGGTATGCGACCGACACTCGCTCTCCTGTCCGGAGGAGGTGTTCAACGCGCGATCGAACCTCGGGAATGTCTTCAGGATGCATGACCCTGAATACCGACTGCATGTCGGGTCCGGCCTCGGCTGGATCTATGCCCACGAGCTTACAAATGCTGTTGGACCATGTCACCTTTCTGGTAGCAAGGTCCAGGGTCCAGTTCCCCATATGAGCAAGTTCCTGAGTCTCGTCCAGGTCTTCCTCATTTGCCCTCAGTTGATCTTGCAGTTTCTTCTGTTCTGCCACTGATGCCGCAAGTACCAGGCCAGTTATCGAAAGCACGGCAATGAAGCAGTTCAACCAGATGAGCGCATGACCGTAAACAGGACCGATAAACGGCCCACGGCCATTGAGTGTCTCGAAGATCGCGAGCCCGGAGGCGATCAGCGTTGCGGTAGATGTCCAGAATGGTGATAAGCGCAGCGCCACCCATGTGATGAATGGGAAAATCAGGTAAGAGAGCGAGAAGCTTAAGCCTCTTTCATACGGAACGGAAAACGCAACTAGCGTGACTGCTAAAACGCCGAGGATCCCGGTCAGCGCTTCGACCGAACGGACCGTTTTCAGCGCCTCCCACCTCTTTGCTACGTGCCGCCCGGTGAGAATCACAGGCGTGATCATCAGGATCACGACGGAGTCGCTTGCAAACCAGACCGTCCAGCTGCGAATAGGGTCGTGCGCCCACAGGCCCAGAAGGTGTTCGTATGCGGTCCAAGCCGATGCGGCAACAGCAGGGCTAATCACCGCACCCAAGGTTACGAAGCGGAGCACATCCTCCAGCGTAGAAATCGATGACCGGAAGCCCTTTAACCGCAGGAGGTAAGTTCCTATCAAAGACTCGAGCACATTTGCCGCGGCAGCTCCTGCCGCGTAATGCCAGGACTCGCCGTGCAACAGGGAGGTAATAAATGAAGCAGCCGCAATGCCAGGCCAAACATTAGGACCCAACAGAATCATCAGCGCTAGAGCAATGCCTGACCCGAACCACAGCGGCGCCAGAGTTCCCTCAACCCACAAAGCGTTCGAAACTTGCACCGCGGCGAAGTACGCCAGAAACATGACTCCCATGTTCCTGCCGTAAGCGAAAATTGACGGCCACGCATTTTGTGCTTCTGTAGAGTGCTCCACCCGCCCCCTCCGACGCGCTAACAAATCTGCTTAAGCTCCGTATGTTCTCCGGAGCAAGCGCAAAACCCTGGCGTGCAGTTCCGGGATTGAAAAAGGCTTCGCCATGTAGTCGTCCGTGCCAATCAGGTAGCCCTTGAGGCGGTGCTCGTCGCTGGAGCTGGCCGTCAGCATCAGAATCGGAATGAAAGCTGTTTCAACCTCCTGGCGAAGCTTGGCGCAGACTTCAAATCCATCCATGCCCGGCATCAGCAGATCAAGAAGCACCAGGTCGGGCTTCAATTCCCCCGCCATCCGCAAACAACTGAGACCATCTGCTGCCGAAAATACTTCCGGTGAGCCTGGCAGTGTTTGCATGGCGGCAATCGCTAAACGTCTGCTCACCGGCTCATCATCTACCACCAAAATGCGAGTACGCTTTTCGACAGACGGTTCCTGTTCCGAGGTCCTGGGGTGCTTGACAGATGTAATGGCGTGCACAGTCTTGTCCGTCTGGCTCGTGACACTGTTGCAATAGGGACATGTCTTCCACTCGAGCTTCAACTCCTGCCGACACGAGTGGCAGGTACGCTTTAACTCGTAAGAACAGCTCGGACAGACCACAAATTCCGCCTCGATCCCGCAGCCGCAGCCAGGACAGCGAGAGCAATCGAGTTCAACCTGAACTACCCGAAGCACCTCTTCCACCGTCGTCAGCCCCGACTGGATCTTTGTGATCGCCTGGTCGACAAGGAGGCGCGTCCCGGAGGCGACAGCCGCTTTTCGGATCTCAGCTTCGCTTGCTTTCGCGACGATCAATTCCCGCAGCCTGGGTGTCATCCGCAGCACTTCGTAAATCGCGAACCTGCCTTCGTATCCTGTGTGTCCACACTTTTCGCATCCAACGCCGCGCCAGAACGGGAACTTTGCCTTTTCCATGTTGAGGCGCTGCAAGTCGCTCCGCGAGGGTCGATACATCTCGCGACAGCTTTCGCACGTTCTCCGCAGAAGCCGTTGAGCTACGACCACGTTCAAAGAATCGCTCATCACGTAAGGGTCAACACCCAGATCCGCTAGCCGCGTGATTGTGGCGACCGTGCTGTTGGTGTGAAGTGTCGAAAGCACGAGATGGCCTGTCAGAGCAGCGTGAAAAGCGATCTCTTGCGTTTCCGTGTCACGTATTTCACCAACGAGAATGATGTCTGGGTCCTGCCGGAGAATGGACCTGAGACAAGTTGCAAACGTCATGCCGGCTTTGCTGTTTACCTGGACCTGGTTTATACCCGGGATCTGATATTCAATCGGGTCTTCTACTGTGACGATATTGACCGATGGATCTTTCCTCTGCCTGAGAATGGAGTAGAGAGTTGTCGTTTTGCCACTGCCCGTGGGTCCGGTGACCAGAATCATGCCTTGGGGCTGCTCCGACGCTTGCCGCAGGATTTCAAGATCGGGCCCATCCACCCCAAGTGCGTGCACGTCAGGCAAAGTGAAGCCAGCCCCAAGAATCCGCAACACCACCTTCTCGCCGAAGTTTGTCGGGAGCGTCGAAACACGGATGTCGACCTGGCGTGTTGCCGTTTGCAGCTTAAGTCGCCCATCCTGCGGTCGGCGCCTATCTGCAATATCCAAGTTCGACAGAACTTTCAGCCGTGACACCAGAGGGTTCTGAAGCCACTTCGGAAAAGTCGAGAACTCGCGCAGTACCCCGCTTATGCGGAAACGCACCTGAATCCCATGGAGATCCGGTTCAACGTGAATATCGCTGGCGTTCTGTCGCACGCCACGGTTCAGGATAAGGTTCACCAATTTGACGGCAGGATACTCGTCCACCTTTGGCGGATCGGCGGCCTCGGTGGTCTCATTGAGCAACACATCATCAGTGTCGGGGACGTTACGAAGAAAATCTCTGAGCCAGCGTTCCGGAGAGTAGAGTCGTTCAATCGCCTCGCTTACATCTTTATTGCTCGCAACCACTGCTCTTATCCGGTGACCGGTGGCAAACTCGATGTTCTCGATCGCCGCTAAGTCGAGAGGATTAGCCATCGCAAGCACGAGAATCGGCCTTCCCCTGCCGCTGGCGTCATGCTCTCTCCTCAGCGGAATGCATTCGAACCTTTGTGCGAGATGCTCCGGAAGTACATCCAACGCGTCCTGATCGGCCGCGGCTGTAGCGAGATCAATGAACGGCAAACGGAGTTGGCGCGCTAACTCCGCCGCTTTGCAGTCGCTTGCCCCCTCGGCAGGTGTAGCAGCGTTATAACGGGAAGGATCCCCGGGTAAGGTGAAGAGTTCGGCACTCATGGGATTGGAACACTGAGGAGCACGACGGATGCCACTACAGGGCAATGCAGAAGTCGAGCAGAGACAAACGTTTGCAATCGACGGAGAGCCAGAGAGTGTCTAGTTTCTAGAATCTTGTCTATCGAACGGACGCTGATTGCGCAAGTGACGGTACTAAACTCGACAGCGCCGGCGAACCTCGATCGAGTGCGCTGATCGTGAGCGCGGGTCTTCTGAAGGTGCAGACGCGCGTCGAACAGGTAATCTTGATCGCCGCCATTCTCCCGAACGGGGCACATACGTGGGCGCACCCCCGTCACGTGCGGTAGGGCATCTTATCTGTCCGCTTCGGAGCGACGAGCCCTGAGCTTCTCAATTGCTGGACGGAAACCACTTAGAGCAGCTTTCCGGAGCCATGCGTCCGCTTCTTGCGCATTCTGCGGAACTCCAGCACCGATCTCGTACATGGTCGCGAGCATATACTGAGCATCCGGCGCACCCGCCTGCGCCGCCAGCATTATTCTAGGTATGACCGCAGCGGCAGAAACGGTGCGGATTGCCGGCCGCAAGAACGGCGCTTTCGGATTTGTGTAGCGCACGGTCGACATCTCAATAGGTTCACTCGACTGTTCTTGTTGCACTGTGGCCTCGTTGCAAGAAAGCTGGGCGTGAAACCCTGGCATCCACGATCGTGAGGTCCCGACAACTTATTGCGAGCCGCAAACATGCGACGCTGGGAGAAGCTCCGAGCGGACAGCCAGTCACGCTCTCCTTAAAGCACCTCCTATGCCAATCTGAATGTGCCTTGCGTATCTGAAAGCAACGTGCTCACAATCAGCGAGATACAGCCACGCCGGCATGGCCCATTTAGCCGTTCGAGTCCGGGTCCGTGAGTCCGAGTTCTGGAATGGTGTCCAATTGTTGTCCGCAGTGAGGGCGTTCACTCCTAGCTGCGTTGCGTAAAGCGCGTGACGCCGTAGGTCGGCGTACGGTACTCCGGAGAGAGTGGATGCTGCGCGGATTGAAGTCGCAAAACCCCCGCGCAAGCACGCGAGGTTGCCGAGGTGAAGATTTCTTCAGTTGTTTTTGATTTAACTGGTGGCGGCGGCTGGACTCGAACCAGCGACCTACGGATTATGAGACCGTCGCTCTAACCACCTGAGCTACACCGCCACGGTGTCGCAGCGAAGGCAAGAAAAACGCTGGGCAAGTGTGCTGCGCCACTGCCCAGCTAAATTGATTCTAAAAGTGGTTCGCGAAACGTGTCAACAACAGCAAAATTCCAGATATGTGCGATATGAGATTTTTTTCAAAGAGAAAACCCAATCTCTCGTGAGCTTGACGTCGTGGAGCGCAACACCATGAGCTCGGCTTCATAAGCGCAAGAAAGTGTTTGTTCCCGCACACCAGATCAGCAGAACTTGAGTATGGGTCAGGAGGTATTGACTACAGGATCGGAGGCGTTTCAATCGGGTGCTCATGCAGTGATTCGGGGATACCTTCGCCCGAGGGGCGTGGCTCCGGCACACGGTCGCGTAGCGCGGGAAGGCACACGGTCGCGGAGCGCCGGAACGCAAGTGGCTGCTTCAAATTGCCTGCTCCCGACCGCCCCACGCGTGCGTCAAATAATCAGCATGGCACGGGGGAACCAAAGGAGTTCTCCCCAGTGGCAACATGCATCCAATAACGCGGATATAATGAGAGAACGTCCCAGCCGTATCCCGTTAGTAAACGGTGTTCACTGCCGAGTACCCAAACGGTAGGGCTGACGTATCGAGAGTGAAGTATTTCAATGTCCAAAACAGCCAAAGCCATTCTGTTGAGCGTCTCGCTGGCGCTCGTGATTTTCACCGTCATCGGCGGTCTGGGCGTTAAGGCGTCAACCGGCGACGGAGCGTACCGTCAGCTCGGCGTTTATAGCGAGGTGCTGTCGCGAATCCGCCGCGAGTACGTTGAAGAGCCGAACATTCCCACCGTCACAGACGGCGCATTGCATGGCTTGCTGGAGTCGCTGGATGCGAATTCCAGCTATCTTGGCCCGCAAGAATATAAGGCATTCAAGAATCGCAAGTCCGAAGGCAAAGCCAACATCGGGGCCGCGATCTCGAAGCGCTTTGGCTATGCAGCAGTGATCTCGGTCGTTCCAGGCGGCCCGGCCGACAAGATTGGCATCGCCGGGGGTGACATCATCGAAGCCATCGAGGGCCGCTCCACGCGTGACATGTCGCTGGCTGAGGTCAATGCAGCCCTGACCGGGCAGGTCGGATCGACCGTGAATATGTCGATCGTGCGCGCCCGGCGCGCCGAACCGGTGAAGGTGACGATCACCCGCGAAAACTTTCAGGCGCCGCCAATTACGTCTGAGGTCATGGATCAGGACGTGGGCTACATCAGGGTGGACGCGCTGCCGAAGGGCCGCTCACAGGAAATTGCAAACAAGATCAAGGCCGTTCAGAAGTCTGGCGCCAAGAAGCTGATCCTCGACCTGCGTGACACCGCCGTAGGCGAGGAGTCCGAAGGCGTAGCGACTGCTAATCTGTTCCTCAATCGTGGCACCATTACATACCTGCAAGGGCAGAAGTATCCGCGCGAGACCTTCAACGCCGACCCGTCGAAGGCCATAACCGATCTTCCGCTCGTCGTGCTCGTCAATCGCGGCACTGCCGGACCCGCTGAGATCGTTGCCGCCGCGATCCTCGAGAACGCGCGAGGCGACGTTCTGGGCGACAAGACCTTCGGCGTCGGATCGGTGCAGAAGGTTCTCGACCTGCCTGACGGTGCGGCCCTGATCCTGTCGGTCGCGAAGTACTACACCCCGAACGGCAAGGCCATTCAGGAAACGGCCATCACGCCGAACATCCTCGTTGCCGACAAGGATGAGGATCTCGTTCTACCGGACGAAGACGAAGGTGTGAAGACGAACGAGCCGTTGAAGAAAGAGCCCAAGACTGGCCCTGATGAACAGTTGCAGCGCGCCATCCAAGTGCTCAAAAACAATGGCCAGCGCGCAGACGCTGCACCTGCTGCATCCGCGGCGGTTGCTGGTACAACGAAGCGATAGCCGCTTACTTATTCGGATTGAGCGCCGGGCACACGCCCGGCGTTTTCGTTTCTAGCTCGATCTTGCGATCCATCGTCGCGGTCACAGCTCGTTTCACCACCACGCTACCCGATCCAAGTACGGCCCACGATTCTCTGAAAATCTGCTCCTTGACAGATGATTTTCACCATCCGACGCTGGTGCAAACCGAAGTCACAGGAGATAGAGTCTCGCGTGCGAAACCGTCGTGAGTTTATCCAGACTTGTGCTGCCGGCGCCGCGGTTCTGGCCGGTGAAACATTCACCCCTTTAGCCGCGGCAACCACCCGGTCAAAGGTTGTAATCGCTCGGGACACAGCACTGCGTCAGGGCAGCAAGGTCGATCCTGCACGCCTGGCTGGCATGCTCGATCGTGCCATGCAGGCCTGCTTCAACCGCGATAATGTGCTTGAAGCATGGCGGCTCGTCGTCAGTCCGGCAGATGTTGTGGCTCTCAAAGTCAACTGTCTCGGAGGCCCGACCGCCTCAACGAGCGTGGACCTCGTCGACGCCATCTGCGAGCGCCTAAAACAGGTAGGAATTCCGCCGGAGCACATCTTTATCATTGATCGTGGCATGGGAGACGAAATGCAACGCGTTGGCTTCGTCACCCGGAACAAGATCCGCTGCGTAAGCGACGTGGCCAGTGGCCACGGTCCTGTGTTCTCGTTCGGCAAGGTGAAGAGCCGTGTGTCGAAGATGATCACGCAATACTGCAGTGCCGTGATCAACTTGCCTATCCTCAAGGACCACAGCATCACCGGTGTTACGGCGGCACTCAAGAGCTTCTATGGATCAATTGATAATCCCTCGAGTTATCACGGCAATGCGGGCAATCCGTATATCGCGGATGTGAACATGCTCGAACCCATTCGGCAAAAGGTGCGACTGCACATCTGCGATGCGCTGCGACCGCAGTTCCACGGAGGCCCTATCGGCAAACCGCATCTGCAGTGGAACTACAACGGACTGCTGGTTTCACGTGATCCGGTTGCTCTAGACTACGTAGGCTGGCAGATCTTGGAAAACCAGCGTAAGGTGGCTGGCTTCGGAACCCTCTCGGCTGAGTTCCGCGAGCCGAAATATCTCGCTACGGCCGCTGACGCAAATCACCGCCTGGGGACAAATGATCCGGCTCTCATTGATCGTGTAGAGGTGTAGCGGTCGACGTCACGCGTCTTTTCGTGGGTGACATGCAACGACGCACCCATCATGAGCCCGATTAAGGCTCGGATGTGGTGCGTCGATCAGTTTGGCTTGATGTCCGTACGGGTCTCGCTGCGCACAGGTGCGGGTGCGCCGAAGCTCAAGCTGTGAAGACTATCGATGAGTTCGGCCTCGGTACGATCAGCCATGTTCTGCGGAACCAGCGACTCGAAGACAATCGCATGGCCCTTCTCTACTGTAGCGATGGCAAGCCTCGAGACCCCGGAGTTATCCACCCGCAGACGATAAAAGCTGCGCTCGCCGAAGGTTAGTAGCACGGGGTCGGGCACTCCGGCTAACTTTTTTAAGCGACTGGTCGGAATGCCGTTGATCGTCGTGTCCGACTCAGGCCCTTGGTTCAGGCGGTAACGGCCGAGCAGGTATCGCCAGAGATTGTCATTGACTCCGTTCGGCGTTCCGTCCGGCAACGGAGCTGCGGTCAGCATCATCGTCGCAAGTCCGCCGCCCGAATCTTTCGGCTTCAGCGACAACAGCATATGACCACTACCCACGGTCTTTCCTGCCACGGATCGCACCGCCCACTGTTCCGGAAGCGAAAAGCTGAAACCGAAGAAATGACTGATGTACCGCGTACCTTCAACTACTCCGGCGTGTGTTTGGGGCCCGGCAGGCGCTTGGGCGCTCGCCGTTCCGCACAGAGCGGCAAACAAGGCTGCCAGGACGAGCGACGAAACGATAAATGAGGTCGAGCTACTTCTCATGCGGCGACTTCGTTTTGTATGAAATGAGTACAGGCTCTCAGAGTACCTGAAACTAAGCTCCTGTGGATGTGATTTTCGTCCATGCACCTGAGTAACGGCAGATGGCCAGTTCTCCTCGACCTTGGGCTCCAGGCTCATCACACCATCTTCTTTTCTGCTATCCTGATCTTCTCCGCCGATGATTTCTGAGCAGTCCAAGCCCGATGTGGCTGTTGGCAGCCCCCCGAACAATCCGTCCAAGCAAGCCTTGGACGGTGGCCCCAATCGCCGTGGACCGGGGAGGTTGCTGGGACATGTTGTCTTCTCCCTGCTCGTGGTCACGATGGCTGTCGCAGGCGCGTTCACCGGCCTGCTGATCGTATATTCCACCGACCTGCCGCAGATCAGTGAACTGGAGCGGTACCGTCCAAGCTCGATTACCGAGCTCTACGACGATCATGGCCGTGTAATCGGTTCCTTTGCGCTTCAGCGGCGGGTGATCGCTAAGTACGAAGATTTTCCGAAGGTCTTGCGGGACGCCATCCTCTCCATCGAGGACAAGAATTTTGAGAAGCACGTTGGCGTTAGCGTTTGGCGGGCGTTCGGGGCGGCTTATCGGGATATGGCGACCGGCAGTCGCGCCCAGGGCGCCTCAACCCTGACCATGCAACTGGCGCGCAATCTCTTCCTGTCATCCGAGCGGACGTGGAGCAGGAAGGCGCAGGAGATCATGCTCTCGTTGCAGATCGAGCGGCGCTTCACCAAGCCGCAGATCTTCACGATGTATTGCAACCAGATCTACCTCGGTCATGGTGTGTACGGCTTCGAGGCGGGCGCGGAGTACTACTTCAACAAGAAAGCCAAGGACCTGACCATCGAAGAGGCAGCGGTGCTTGCCGGGCTTCCCAAGGCGCCGAATTCCTACTCGCCTGTTAACAATCCCGAGCGCGCGCTCAAACGGCGAAACCTGGTGATCAACGCCATGCTGGAAGACGGCAAGATCACGCAGGAGCAGGCGAACGAGGCCAAAGCGAAGCCCATCATACTGAACCTGGGTGGCAGCCCGAATTCGCTGGCGCCCTATTTCGTCGAAGAAGTCCGCCAATATCTGGAAAAGAAATACGGCACCGACCAGGTTCACCAAGGCGGCTTGAAGGTCTATACGTCACTGGATATGGAACTACAGGCTGCCGCGAATCGGGCACTGCTGGACGGACTGGCCGCGTACGAGCGTCGCCACGGCTGGAAAGGCATGCTGCGCAACATCATCGCCGCCGGTGAGGACATCACCACGTATCAGCATGCCGATTGGATTGAGCCAGTTGAACCGGGCAAGTACATTCACGCTGTCGTAACCAACGTGACCCCGTCCGCTGCTGACATCAAGTTCAGCCGTTATTCGGCGCAGATCGCTCCTGCGGATATGTCGTGGACCGAGCACAAGTCCCCGGCAGAGATACTCGCCATCGGCGACATCGTTTATGTGAAAGTCAACTCCGTCTCGCCTCAAGGCGTTGCGCAAGTCTCGCTGGAGCAGGATTCAGGTACGCAGGGCGCCCTGCTCGCCGTCGACAATGCCAGCGGCGACGTCAAAGCCATGGTTGGTGGCCGTGACTTCAATCAGTCGAAGTTCAACCGAGCTACCCAGGCCTTCAGACAAGTCGGGTCGTCCTTTAAGCCCTACGTCTACACGGCGGCTATCGACCAGGGAGCCTCGCCCGACGACCTGGTGCTCGATGCGCCGACGACATTCGCAACTCCAAGCGGCGCGTACACGCCGCATAATTATGACGGAAAGTTCGAGGGGAACATCACCCTGCGTCGTGCACTGACACAATCTCGAAATATTCCGGCGTTGAAGGTGGCACAGCAGGTCACGATTCGTAAGGTGATTGAGTACACACGGCGGTTCGGCATCACGTCCGACATTCCGGCTTATCTGCCCATTGCACTTGGTTCAGCCGACATGTTGTTGATCGAGCACACGGCAGCATTCACTGCGTTCCCGAACGACGGGGTTCGCGTAGTGCCACGATACATTCGCAAGGTAACCGACTACTCCGGACGGGTGATGGAAGAGAATTTTCCGGAGGTCAGAGACGTCGTTTCGCCCCGCACCGCCCGGATCATGACGTCGATGCTGCGCGATGTTGTACTGCACGGAACAGCCTACTCAGCATCGAAACTGAAGCATCCGCTTGCAGGAAAAACCGGAACCACCAACGACTTCAGTGACGCCTGGTTTGTGGGCTTCTCACCTTCGATCAGTTGCGGTGTGTGGGTGGGTTTTGACGAAAAGTCTCGGACTCTGGGCAACAAAGAGACCGGCGGCGCTGCGGCGCTACCCATCTGGATCGACTTCATGAAAGTCGCAATTCAGGGGAACGATACAGAGGAGTTCCCTGCCCTTGCTCCAGCGGCGGATTCAGCAGCTAGCGGGGTGCAGCCAACCACCCAGCAACCGTCGGTTAGCAATCAGCGTTCAACGGCAGGCAGCCAGCGTTAGCCCACGCAAGTCCATCCTCGATGATGCTGACGCGACACTCTTAACTCAGGCTGCCTTACTCAGTTCAGTTACTGCTAGCACCGCCAATTCGAGCCTATCGCGCGTGCCCGTCTTGCTGAAAATGCTTTGGAGATGCCGCTTGACGGTGTTCTCGCTGATGTTCAGTTCGGCGGCGATGTCTTTGTTCTTGAGCCCTCGCGCGACGAGAAATGCGATCTGCCGCTCGCGCTCGGATAGGCGCGCAAGTGTGGTTGGTTCCGAGCGCGGCTCGGTAGCCATGGCGCTCACAACCTGGTTCGCGATGTCATTGGAGAATGCGAGATCTCCGGAGGCGACGGTACGGATAGCAGTGAAGAGCTTCTCTGGATTGTCGCCCTTGAGGACAAGTCCGCGAGCGCCAAGTTTCACCACCTGAACGTAGTCCAACTGGCTTTCCGACCCGGTGAGCACAACGGCCGCCACTCGAGTCTCGGCACGTTCCAGCGTACGCAGCACCTCGAAGCCGTCGTTCTCAGGCATGAAAAGATCAAGCACCAGCACATCAGGATGGTGTTGCTGGACAAGTTCGACCGCGATCGTCCCGTTCACAGCCTTGCCGACCACTTCAAAGTCCGGCTGACTGGATAGCAATGCCGAAAGCGATTCCAGCAGCACAACATGGTCGTCGGCGATAACGACCCGTATCTTCTCCGAGTTCCCGAGTGAGAGCCCTTTCCAGCGCATGTGGCAATTCTAGCCTGTTTACTGTAAGGTACTCACCTTACTCCCACTCGGATGTACTCGGGCGAGAGAGGGTTGGTCAGCGAACCAGGTAACTAGAAAGAGAGCGGAAGCGGGTGATTCTAGGTGGAGCCTTCCTCCTTCTTCGTTTAGCCTGACAACTTTCCCCTTCTCTCCCGCGGGCGGCGCGGGTAACCTGTTGTCGTTTTCGGATCGTCCTCGAGGTGAGCTTGACCGTTGACGAAGAACTGAATGCGCTGGACGATGCCGTGCGCCGGCTCAAGGTCGAGTACGACATCTACTTCGGCGGCGGAGCCAAGAAGCCGCCCACTGATACGGAATGGCGCGTCAGTTCGCTCATCAAGCGGCACTCCGATTCACAGAAGCTCAACTTCGCCCAACGCTTTCGCTACAACAGCATCGTTCAGCGCTATGCGGTGATGAGCGATCTCTGGCGGCAAAAGTTGAAAATCCGAGAAGAAGGCTACCGGCGCCCTCAGGATGCGCTACTCGCTATCCAGGGCCTCAGGACTATCGAAGAACACGCTGCGGCCGCTGCGCTGAATCCCAAGCGCCGCTGTACCGAAGTGACTGCTCCTTTCGTGGTCGAGTGTTCAGAGGTCACGACCGAGCGCGATAAGGTTCAATCGCTCTACGACGTTCTCGCCCAAGCCAAACGCACGCTAGGCGACAAGGCACCGCCGGGCAAATTCGAGTCGTTCCTTGCGTTCCTCCAGAAGAAGACAGAGCAGATCAAAAGCGAGTTCGGCTGCACAACTGTTGAGTACCGCGTCGAAGTAGCTGGCGATAAGGTTGCACTCAAAGCCAAACCCAAGAGGTAGTTGTCGGCTGGACCCAGCAGTGCCGCCGCCTCTCTGCTCGCCATCACAGGGTGTTAGCCGAATGCTCGACAAGGCTCGTACAATCTATCTCGGAATCGACTCCACCAAAATCAAGGAATCAGCAACTAGACTGTTTCTATGAAGATTGAACGCGCCCTCCTAAGCGTCACAGATAAGACTGGACTTGTTGATTTTGCAGCCAAACTTGCTGGAATTGGGGTCGAGCTGATCTCGACCGGCGGAACAGCGAAGTTGCTGCGCGACTCGGGCATCGCTGTCATGGAGATTTCCGAGCTAACCGGTTTTCCGGAAATGCTCGACGGAAGGGTGAAGACTCTCCACCCAAAGGTGCACGGCGGAATCCTGCACGTGCGGTCGAATCCCGCACACACCGCAGCGGTCGCCGAGCATGGAATCAAGCCGATCGACATGGTGGTCGTGAACCTCTACGCATTCGAGAAGACAGCGGCCAAACCCGCAGTCGAGTTCCAGGAGATCATCGAGAACATCGACATCGGTGGACCGTCGATGATTCGTTCCGCTGCCAAGAACTTCCAGGACGTTGCGGTCGTAACCTCGCCGGCTGATTACAGCGCCATTGTCGAAGAGATGCAGGCTTCGGGAGGCGAACTTTCGAAGGCCACCAAGTGGCGCCTGGCCCAGAAGGCGTTCGCGACCACGGCTGCCTATGACAGCGCCATCGCGTCCACGCTCGAGCGAATCAGCGCACAAGACTTTGAGTTGAAGCCCGATGCCGGTTTCCAGCAGACGCTCCGGTTGCGCTTCGAGAAAGTCCAGGATCTCCGTTACGGCGAAAACCCGCATCAGCACGCTGCTTTGTACAGCGACGGTTCAGGGACGGGCGTCGCTAACGGCCGGCAACTCCAGGGCAAGGAACTCTCGTACAACAACCTGGTCGATTTGCAGGCAGCCTGGGACTTGGCCAGCGAGTTCGACGAACCCTTCTGCGCCATCATCAAGCACACGAACCCGTGCGGCAGCGCAATTGGTAAAGACCTCAGCGAGGCCTTCCTGCGCGCTTTCGAATGCGACCCCGTTTCGGCTTTCGGCGGGGTGATCGCCCTGAACCGTCCGGTGGACGGAGCCACGGCCGAAACCATCGCCGGTCTCCGCCACAACGGTGTATCCCTGTTCATCGAGTGCATGGTGGCTCCCGGCTTCGACGAGGCGGCCCGGGCGCGCTTCAGCAAGCGGAAAGACTTGCGCCTTCTTGAGATCACTCCCGCCGTTATGAAGCACGTGATCAAGGCCCTCAGTGGCGGCCTGCTCGTGCAGGATAACGACCTCCACAAGCTCGACCCAGCGCAGCTGAAGGTCGTTAGCGAACGTCAGCCCAGTGCGGAAGAGATGCGCGATCTGCTGTTCGCCTGGAAGATCTGCAAGCACGTAAAGTCGAATGCCATTCTGTACGCCAAAAACGGACGCGGTATCGGCGTGGGGGCTGGTCAGATGAGCCGCGTTGATTCTGCCAAGATCGGCGCGTTCAAGTCCCTGCTGCCCCTGCAAGGCTCAGTTGTGGGCTCCGATGCGTTCTTCCCCTTCCCGGACGGGTTGGAGGAGGTCGCGAGGGCTGGAGCAACGGCAGTGATCCAGCCCGGCGGTTCGGTTCGCGATCAGGACGTGATTGATGCGGCCAACCGGCTTGGCATGGCCATGGTGTTCACCGGAGTCCGGCATTTTCGGCACTGAGATGTAATCTCGTGCCGCATGGCGCCTCGTAGGATTCCAGCCCGGTGATGGTGGTGCGGACGTCTCGTCCGGACCACCATCGAACTGGTTCTTGAGGCTGGTGCGCTTCCAAGCGTCCGCCTCCTGCCGACGAGAGCCGCCGCTCAGCAAATTACGCCTGTTTTTGATCCGAACGCCTCCCTTTTGTTCCCGAAACCTGAGCTGGCCAGTCCCCGGTTACGATCGGGGCATCAGTTCCTTGTTGGCCGGCAAACCGCGATAAAATAGGCAAGAAGCGAACTATGATCGTACGGCATCAAAAACTTGAGCGGAATTGCTGTACCTAGGGACGTTAATGACTAAACGCTATGCTGCTTCGTTTGTACTCTTGGCCGTCTCCCTGACCGGATCCGCCCAAGTCGCGCCCGACAAACCGACTCAATCCAGTCCGGCTCAAGCGCCCGCCGCAACACAGACCCAGGCGCCGCCTGACGCGAATCCTACGGCACAGGTTCGCAAGCCAGACAAGGCTGCTGCCTATTACCACTACTCGATGGCGCACGTGTACGAGGAACTCGTCACGATGTACGGCCGCACCGAGTTCGCGAGCAAGGCCATCGAGGAATATAGGCTGGCAATCGAGAACGACCCGGAATCCGACTACCTCAACGCTGGATTGGCGGAACTCTATGCCAAGACGGGCCGAATCCGGGACGCCGTGCTCGAAGCGCAGGACATCATCAAGCGCGACCCGAATAACCTGGACGCGCGAAAACTGCTGGGGCGAATCTACCTGCGCTCACTTGGCGACATGCAGTCGGGCACGCAGTCCCAGGAGATCCTCAAGCGCGCCATTGAGCAGTACGAAGCCATCGTCCGCATCGACCCGAAGTCTGTTGACGATCACCTGCTGCTGGGGCGCCTCTACCGCCTGAATAACGACATGCTTAAGGCGGAGCAGGAGTTTAAGACTGCGGTTCAACTCGATCCGACTTCCGAAGACGCGGTCACCACTCTGTCTTATCTCTACAACGAGCAGGGTGACACGAATCGTGCGGCGAGCATCCTGACGTCGGTTCCGGACGCGGAGCGTTCGGCGAAGCTCTATGCCGCGCTGGGCTACACCTACGAGCAGGCGAAGGATTACAAAAAGGCAGTCGACGCTTACAGGAAAGCCGTTGAACTGGACAAGGACAATCTCGACGCGATGCGCGGCCTCGCTCAGAACATGATGAACGACGGCCAGACTGACGCGGCGTTGCAGCAGTACAAGCAGATTGTCGATGCCGATCCGCAGGATCCGCAGAGTTACATGCGGATGGCCGAGATCTATCGGCGAAGCGGCAAGTTCGACCAGGCACTCGACTCGTTGAAGAAAGCGGAGGCTTACGTACAGGATTCACTCGAAGTGCCCTACAACATGGCTGTCATTTACCAGGCGCAGGGCAAGTTCGACGAATCCATCAACATTCTTTCCGGTCTCGTGCAAAAGAGCGAGAAGCCGAACAACAACTACACCCCCGGCGAGCGCAACAACCGTGCCGTGTTCCTGGAACGCCTTGGCAACATCTATCGCGATACGGGTAAGCACGATTTGGCGCTAGACGTGTTCCGCAAGATGCTGACGCTCGGCGACGAGAACGCCGCGCGTGGCTACCAGGAGATTATCGAGACCCACCGTGACGCCAAGAATTGGGCGAAGGCGACGGAAGCCGCTCGCGAGGCGGTGGCCAAGTTACCCAATGATCGCGGGATGAAGCTAGTTCTCGCCGGCCAGTTGGCCGATGTCGGCCAGTCGGAACAGGCGCTTTCGCAGGCGCGTTCACTGCTGCAGGGCACTCCGGAAGACCGCGAAGTCTACCTTGCTCTTGGCCAGATCAACAGCAGGCTAAAGCGCTGGAAAGAGGCTGAAGAGGATATCAACAAAGCCTTGCAGCTCTCCGCGAAACCGGAAGAAAAGAGCTACGTCAATTTCCTGCTGGCATCGGTTTACGAGCGACAGAAGAAGTTTGACGCGGCTGAACAGTTATTCAAACAGCGGCTGGCCAGCGATCCGAATGACGCCATGGTTCTTAACTATTTGGGCTACATGCTGGCGGACCGTGGCGTGCGACTGCAGGAGGCGCTGGGCTACCTGAAGCGCGCCGTGCAACTGGATCCTCAAAACGGCGCGTATCTCGACTCAATCGGGTGGGCCTATTTCAAGCTGGGCAACTACGAGTTGGCAGAAGACAATCTGCGCCGTGCTTCCGAGCGTGCGCAGAATGATCCGACCATCCAGGATCATCTCGGCGAACTCTATGTGAAAACTGGCCGCCTGAAGCTCGCCACGGCAGCATGGGAACGTGCACTGGTTGAATGGAGCCGTTCGGTACCCGCCGACGTCGACCAGAACGACGTAGCCAAAGTGCAGAAGAAACTGGAGTCAGCAAAAATCAGGCTAGCTCGCCAGAACGAGCGTAAGTCAGCACAGGCCACAAAGCCCGACTGATCGATAGTGAATCATCTTCGTGACAAAAAGGCGCGGTCTCCTGCCGCGCCTTTTCCTTTCGCATCGGTTTCGATAGCGATCATCCGTTCATTCGTTCATCCGATCATCCGATGCTTGGTCCCTGTGCACCGTTTCAGGCGAGAAACCCGGCAGGCAGACGGCTATGTACTCGGCACCTTCCGGTCCCGGGGTTGAGTACTGAATCCATTCGCCCTTGCGTGCAATAACGGCTTGACCGGCGGCGACGTCGAACTCTCCATTCTCATGTTGCACGTGCAGAGCACCTCGCAGCACCAGCGTGTATTCGTCAAACTCAGGCCGTTGGCCTGGCTCTACCCAACCAGACGGACTGCGCATATGAGCAAGGCTTACGCCCGGCGTTTGCGAATTAACTCGACCGATGTACTCGTCAATCAGTTTCGGCTTGTTACCGGCGGCGGTGATACGCGTAGGTGCGGCAATTAGTGTCGGCATTCCTCACCAGCAATGTGTGTATCTTCATCAGCTACATAAGCTGAAGTCGGTGTGAAATTTATATCAAAGCAGCAGGACTAAGCCGTTTTCCTCAGCGTCGCACCCTCGGGGCGTTCGAGGGCGCTGCGGTCCCAATTGCCGAGATTCGCTCCCGCCTCGTACGTCGTCTGCAGAAACTCCATGAGCACTTGTTCAGGGTCACTGGAGCGGCGGACATCGTCATACATAAGTACGAACTCGCCGAAGTCGGGAAGGAATCTTGCCCCAGGGGGCAGAACGCGCGCCGTTCCATACCCTTCGGGCGCAGGTGCGGTGTAAGCGTAGAATGCGGCGTCATCGACCGGGCCGCCACCCGGCCACCATCCTGCGCTCGAACACTCGTGCGAGTAAGCTTCCCGCGTTACGGGATCGGCGTCCGGGCGTTCTGGCGCAAGCCTGCCCGAAAAGCGCGTGATAGCCAGATCGAAGCTGCCCCAGAAGAAATGGACCGGGCTGCATTTCCCGATGAATCCGCTGCGGAATTCCGCCAGCACTCGAGAGACACTCGTCAGTACGCGGTGAAACCGGCGCACGTACTCGGGATCGTACGATGCGTGCGTCTCGTCTTTTTCAAATGGAATGGGATCCGGGAATTCCTGCGGCATCGTCCAAATGCGCACCTCGATACCCATCGACCGCAGCATACGCATGACCTCGCCGTAGAAGTCACACACAGGACGCGCAGACAACGGGATCGAGTGCACCGCACCGGATCCGGAATGCGCACGCAAACGGTCGTCGATGAAGTCGAACTCCAGGTCGAACAGTCCGCCCATGTTGTCGGGAATCGAACTCGTGGTTAGCCCGCGCGGGGTAATGTAGAGCGTGCTGTGCCACCAGTGGTTGATCGGCGGCGTCAGAGCTGTCCGTATCTTCCCCACGATCTGCGTCCACATGTGCAGCGTGTCGCACGTGTCGCGCCAATCGCGCAGGTGCAACTCAGGCCAAAGCTCAGATGAGGACGCGCCGCTTTCGAGTGCCATCGGAACCTCCTTGAGGCACTCAAGGATGCAGGCTGACGGGCCGCAGGTTCGCCCGCCAGCCTGTATGGCTTGCATTTGTCCGCTATTCAACTATCGCGATAACGCACTTCAAGTATTGCGATTCCGGAAGAGCCAGGAGCACTGGATGGTCCTTCGCCTGCGTTCGCTTTTCCACGACACGAACCGACCGGTGTGCATCGGCAGCGGCGTCGGCCAACATCTGCATGAAATCCATTTCGCTCACGTGGAATGAGCAGGAACACGTCACCAGCACACCGCCAGGACGAAGCATCTTGAGAGCGCGCAGGTTCAGTTCCTTGTAGCCACGAAGTGCGGTCTCAAGGTTCTTCTTCGATTTAGCGAACGCGGGTGGATCGAGCACGATCGTGTCGTACTGACGACCGGCATCGGAATAGTCGCGCAGCAGATCAAACGCGTTGCCCTCGATCCATTCGATCTCCCGACCACCCAGTGCTTCGGCATTCTCCGAAGCGTTCTGGTCGGCGACTTCCAGCGCGGCGCGAGAAACGTCCACGCCAGTCACCTGGTCGCAAACGCGAGCGAGGTGGAGTGCAAACCCGCCCTGGTAGCAGCAGATATCGATAGCCTCGCCGTGAGCATACTTCGCGGCTGCGGCGTAGTTCTCGCGCTGGTCGAGGAATGCGCCGGTCTTCTGCCCAGCCAGACCATCGTAGGCGAACTTCAGGCCGTTCATCGTGATGGTCGTTGTGGCACGGTCACCGTACAACAGGCCAGCCTCACGCAGCGGCAACTCCTCAAGTTCACGAATGCGCGGCTCCACACGCTCTAACACGCCAGCCGGCGCGAACTGTTGCACAAGTTCATCTACAACCGCCGCTCGAATGTCCTCGCGATCCATTGCCTGCGTCAGAGCTTGAATCGACAGTACGTCGTTGTACCGATCGACAATCAGGCCGGGAAGCAGGTCAGCCTCGCTGAAGACGACCCTGTAGGCATCCGAATCTCGCACAACCGATTTTCGATAGTTGATCGCGGCCTGAATGCGCCGGCGGATGAGCGTAAGAAGCTCTTCGTGCGACGGAATCGACTCGTCAGAAATCATCCGCACCGCGATCTGCGACGCACTGCTATATAGCGCCGTGCCTAGAGGCTTGCCGCGATCATCAACCACGGGCACCGCTGCGCCTGCGTCAACGCCGTTGGCCGAGAGGATGTCCGAGCGATACACCCAGGGATTTCCAGTACGAACGCGTTGTGCGCCACGCCGACTCACGACCACCGCATTTTCGGCATCGGCGACATCCAACGTCTGCTGCCGCTCGCGGCGACCGGGAACGTCACGAAGCGCAAATTTCTCCTCGCGTGACGGGCCTGCTTCTCGCTGTGGCCCCTCGCGAAAAGCCGGTCGCTTCTCGCGGTCCGGTGTTGCACCACGCGATGGTCTCTCGCGGGAAGCGCCTCGATCTTCACGACGCGGCCTACCTGTGTCTCTGTAGCCGCGTTGATCTGCCCTTCCTCTCTGACCCTGTGAACGTGCGTCGCGAGCATTTCTTGATTCGGGACGACCCTCGCCAACGCCTGGACGTTCGCGACGGCGCTCGCCGAAACTGCCGCGCTCAGGTCGATTCCGTTGTTCTGTGCGGAAGTCTTGGCCCCCACGGCGTGCTGGTCGCTCGTCGCGCGCTTGCCAGCGATCTGGGCGCGCCGGACGCCGATCAGGCTCCTGTGGGCGCTCCGGTCTTGGCGGACGCTCACCGCGCATTCCCGGTCGCTCGGGGCGACCTTCACGCGTCTTGTTGGAGCGGCGTTCGAAAGGACTTCTCGGGGGTGCGGACCTGGCACCGGCACCACGATCGCGTTCGAAACTGCGTTCGCGACCAGAACCACGCTGGCGGCCCTCTGCCTCTTGTCGTTCAGGGCGTCCTCGGTCGCGGCGTTCACGGCCCCGCGCGTCGTCGTTGCTGCTGGTTTGGTCCTGCCGGAAAGGTCTGCGCTGCTGGGGTTTGCCGTAACGACTTTCGGGGTTGTTTGGCCGCCGCTTCATTGATTTGATTCTCCCTTTGGATTGTTACCCACAGGGAGTTTTTCCGCAAATCAGCGGGCGAAATCACCAGCGGGGTGGGTTTGAGCCGCAAAAAACCGGCGCGATCTCCCCCGAGACGTGCGCCGGCTCTTTGTTGAGTCCAAACCGAAATGGCGTGGACAATCTTTGCTAACCTGTTCGTCCCTACTCGCAGGACTGAGCCTGCGTACCGAACTTAGCACGGCGCGGGCGCTTCCCAAATGGTATTTCGCCTACGGAAACGCACTGTGCATTAACGAGATTGATTCCGTTCATGCTGCTGCCATGACGGGTGTCGGCTGCTGTTCGACCACTACGTTCAGCTTGTGTCCCAGCCCGGTAAACTCTGCCACCCATAGACGGCTGAAGTCGTCACCACGCCTTGCCATCGTCGGGTAAGTGTTCTGCAGCAGGCGGTAGTAGCCGTTCTGCACGCGCCACAAGTCAACCGCAAAAGGCAGCATGTGAACTACATCTACCATAGCGTCGAGACGCTCCAGTTTGGCAAGGTCCTCAGGATCGGCAAGCGCTCCGGCGGTCATTTCATCCAAACGATTCCTGAGGTCGTAGGCCAAGCCTTCGGCATCCAGCACCACCCGTTCGCGGCGAACTGCGTCAAGCAACGAGCGTACTCTTTCGGGCTCGACCTCATCCTGCATCACGGCCTTCCGTACGGCCGCATTCATCACGAATTCGGCGGTAAGACGCAGCGCGTTCGGTAGAGGCATGTTCACTTCAGTCAGGAATCGCATGAGCGGTGCATGTAATTCGTAGATATGGCGATAGCTGGTGCTGGCGTCCGCGAGCACGTCGCGCATGATCAGGTTCAGAATACGGCGCTGCTCGTCGCGAAACAAAGATTTCAGCGAGTAGGTACTGCCCTCGAAAGCGCGGTCGATCAATCGCAAGGTTGAAGGCAGGTCAGCCGCGCCGAAACTGTTGCTGATTTCTGACGCGATTCGCGAAAGCGCATCGTCTCCCTGAAATACCCGCACGCCGGCGTTGAGGTTGTGATCGCCAAAATGCAGCACGCCGAAGGAAATGTCGGCCGCTTCGAGTGTCACCCGGGAGCGAATGCGCGCATATCCCAGCGCCAGGCGCGCGCGTCCTGACTGCTGTTGTTCATAGCGCCGCACGTCAACGTCGTAACAATAAATCGAAGGCTGTTCACCGTAGCCGTCAAACAACGAACTGATTGCGTAGTGCGCGCCAACACCAAGCAGGTTCACCACCGATGGTTTCACCCATTTGCGATAAATGTCTGCGCCGCTGCCATGCTTTGGAATATTGCTCTTCGCGCGCTCCAGCCTCTCCAGGAACCGTTCCTCCGTGTGGTCGCCAAATAGGTCCTGCGCGAGCTGTATCGCCCGGCCTGCGTAAAAAATGACCTGCACCGTCTCGATGCCCGACAAGTCATCGAAGAACCAGCCGCAACTGGTATACATCAACATGAGGTGCCGCTGCATTTCGAGCAGCTTGAGCGCCGTGGTCACTTCTTCGTTGCTGAGAACGTGCGTCTGGTGCTCGGAGAGAAAGTTCACCAGGGTGTCTGACGCTCGGTCGAGCACGATATTGATGTACTCGTCTCGCGCGCGCCACGGATCTTTCAAGTACTCCCGAGCCTTGTTTTCGTAGGGCGCGGTCAGCTCATCTCGCAACCAATCGAGCGAGTTCCTTAATGGCTCGCGCCATGACTGGTTCCAATCGCCGTGCCCACCCGAATTGCAGCCGCAGTTCGATTTCCATCGCTCCACGCCGTGAGCACAGCTCCAACTCGTATTGTTGATGATCTCGGCTTCTACCTGCGGCGGGTGCTTCTCAAGGTACTCGCCATAGTTGGTAATCTTCGCCAGGTTGTGAGACTCGATATGGTGCAGTGCATAAGCCAGTGCCATGTCGCCGTGACGGTGATGATGGCCATATGTCTCGCCGTCGGTGGCGATATGCATGAGCTGCGGCCATTTGCGAGCCTCTGAAAATCCGCTTACAAGACGGGAGGCAAAGTTTTCACCGCTGGATAGCAATCTCTCGAATGCTACTGCGCGCGAGATCGGGCCGTCATAGAAGAACACAGCGATTTCGCCACCGGCCGGCAGCTTGCAAACGTAAGCCCGCGTGGGATCAATCTTTGCGCCTTCGACATTACGCCACACTCCGCGCGCGTGTCTCTTTCGAACCTGGTGCGCCTGGTGCGGCGCAAGAATGGTGAAACGAATGCCGTTGGCTGCAAGTATCTCAAGCGACTCCACGTCGGCGGCGGTCTCCGGCAGCCACATGCCTTCGGGTTGACGTTCGAAGCGCCGCTCGAAATCCCGTATGCCCCAGCGCACCTGCGTCTCACGATCGCGACGGTTCGAGAGCGGAACGATCATGTGGTTATAGGCCTGAGCGATCGCATTCCCGTGCCCGCTGAAACGTTCCATGCTCTTGCGATCGGCTTCGAGAATAGCCTCGTAATTCTCCGGAGTTCTGTCTTCCATCCACGACAAGAGCGTCGGCCCAAAATTGAAGCTGATCCGTTCGTAGTTATTTACGATCGTCGCAATGCGACCCGAGCCGTCGAGAATTCTCGACGCGGCATTCGGTGCATAGCACTCGGCCGTGATTCGCTCGTTCCAGTCGTGGTACGGATAAGCGGAGTCCTGGAGTTCAACAGCTTCCAGCCATGGGTTTTCGCGCGGAGGCTGGTAGAAGTGGCAGTGAATACAGATGTAACGATCCATAGAAGGCTTTCGGTCGGCACAAGTTTTGATGCACAACCAGGGCTAAACGCGAGTCTTGGGATTCAATCCGGAGCGCAGCGGCGGGGAGAGATGATGGTCCAAGATCGTGTTGGGGAGCACACCGCAGTAGGCAAAACGTTGCAAGGCAAAGAAAAGCGCGGGCGAGAGCCCGCGCGACATCCGCCGGGCCGGCGGCGCTACATCTGTTCAGGCTTACGCACGCCAGCACACCGCAATCATCCGTCCGATCGTTCGTTCATCCCGTTCCGTTAGGCTGCCTTCTCGTCCTTCTTCATCGGTGCGGGACCTGCGACCATCCCATGCGAGCTTTCGTCGTTGGGACACTCCCCGAGTACCGGCTGGCAGTGAGCATCCGGTCCACCTGCGAGTGCCGGTTCCGCCGTTGAGCCGGTCTGGAACTGCTCTTCTTCCGTCGATCCGGTGAGCGCCAGCGTCGAGGCTGTGCCGCCCGAGATCAACGTGGCGATCTCGTCGAAGTACCCGGTACCCACAAATCGCTGATGCTTCACGGCTTCGTAGCCGTACTCGGCTTCGCGGCTAAACTCCTTTTCCTGCAAACGGGAGTAGGCCGTCATGCCGGCATCGCGGTAGCCGCGCGCGAGTTCGAACATCGACAAGTTCAGCGAGTGGAACCCAGCCAAGGTAATGAACTGGAACTTGTAACCCATTTCGCCCAGCGCCGGGATGAAACGTGCGATGTCCTTGTCGTTGAGCTTCTTCTTCCAGTTGAACGATGGCGAGCAGTTGTAGGCCAGAATCTTGCCCGGGAACTTGGAGTGGACAGCCTCGGCAAACTTCTTCGCGTCTTCCATGTTCGGCTCGCTGGTCTCACACCAGAGCAGGTCAGCATAAGGTGCATAGGCCAGCGCACGCGCAATGGCCGAGTCGATGCCGCCGCGAATGCGATAGAAGCCCTCATACGTTCGCGGGCCGCTGATGATGAAGTCGCCATCGCGCGGGTCGACATCGCTGGTGAGAAGGTGCGCACTCATTGCATCGGTGCGGGCGACGATCAGTGTCGGTACGCCACAGACGTCGGCGGCGAGACGCGCTGCCACAAGTTTCTGAATGGCTTCCACGGTGGGCACGAGCACCTTACCCCCCATGTGGCCGCACTTTTTTGCCGACGACAACTGATCTTCCAGGTGAACAGCCGCCGCACCCGCTTCAATCAAGGCCTTGGTCAGCTCGTAGGCGTTGAGCACTCCGCCGAAACCGGCTTCCGCATCGGCTACCAGCGGAGCAAACCAGTAAACGCCGTTTTTCCCTTCGGAATGATGGATCTGGTCCGCGCGCATGAGTGCGTTATTGATGCGCCGCACAAGCGCGGGTACGCTGTCGCTCGGGTACAGGCTCTGGTCCGGATAGACCTGACCCGCTTCATTTGCGTCCGCCGCAACTTGCCACCCACTAACGTAGATCGCCTTGAGCCCGGCCTTGACCTGCTGCACTGCCTGGTTGCCCGTCATGGCACCAAGCGCATGCACGTAGGGTTCGTTGTTAATCAGCTCCCACAGGCGCCGCGATCCCATCTGCGCCAGCGTGTGCTCAATGTGGACGGTGCCGCGGAGCCGCTGCACATCTTCCGGCGAATAGGGCCGGATCAACCCGTGCCAGCGCACGTCCTTAGTCCACGTCATTTCCAGGTCGGGAAACTTCCCGCTGCCATTGCCGTTAATTGCCATTGCGAAACTCCTTGGCTCAGCGCACCCCTGCGCGCTCGAGAAAACTGGTAAACCCTGGTTTCGGAGGTGTCGGTAACTCAAATGTTTCGGGGAAGCCGAAGCTAGGGCCAAAGTCTCGAAGTTCCAATGTTTCAGGACAAAAGCCGCCAAGCCTTGGCTCGCTTCTGTCAGACTCTGAACCTTCGAAACGTCCGACACCTCCGAAACTTCCGAAACCTTCTCCTCACACCGGGTTGAATTCTCCACTTAGCACCATGTCCTCGCCGATCCGCCGTGCTTGGCGGAAAGTATCCGGCGTGCCGAGGTCCTGCCGCGCCGGATTGGCGATCAGCTTCTCCAATTCGTCATCAAACAGCCGCGTGATGAGCGCAGGTGTGTGCTCAACCAGTTCGCCTTTTTCGTCCACCACGCCCGCAGCTTTGCCGTGCTTCATTCGCTGCGCGATCATCAGGCGGTAGATGCGATCGGTAGCAAGGTCCTCCATATAGCCATCGAGAAGGCTGGCGCCTTTGCCGTTGAGCACCCCGTTACGATAGCGAATGACGGTTCTGATTGCTGCCCGCGTGCCGGCGATCGACTTCGTGCCCACTCCCTTCGGCAGCGGCCGAAGGTCGGGATAGCGTTCCCACTTCTCCCTGCGGTTCGTCATCTGATTCGGGTACGGGAATTGGTTCACCGCGATCTCGTTCTGGTCAGGATGCCCTGTCCACGCGCCGTCCATGCGCATGTTGGCTTCGTTCTTCTTGTCTTGTTCAAGCACGGCCAGCGCACGCGCGTTGAGATCGGAGTCTTCGCGGCTTGGGTAAAGCGCTGTCATGCCGCCGATCGCAAGCATTCCGCGACGGTGGCAAATCTCAGGCAGAAGCTCGCGCAATGCCTGAAAGAAGGCGACATTGTGAGGAATGGTATTGCGGTCGGGCAGCACCCACTCGGCATCGCTGAGGTTGTAGTGGATGAGCGACGCCATGTAGTCCCACCGGCCGAGGTTGAGGCCAAGGATGTGGTCGCGCAGGTTGTAGATGAACTCTTCCATCTGGTACGCCAGCGAGTGCGACTCCACAAGCGCCATGCACTTGATGTAGTCGCGAGGCCAGCCTTTAACAGTGGCGAAAGTCTGGAATACATCGCGCCACCAAAGAGCTTCCTCCGCCGACTCGGACTTGGGGATGTAAATCGCGAGCGGATGCTTGAGTGCGGCGGCATCGATTTGAAATACCAGCCGCGCCAAGTCGAACAGCGACGCCGACGTCTCCTCCCCTGATAACAGACCTCCCTGCGACAAATGCAATCCGCGAGGCCGGATCCAGATAACGGTCTTGCTGGGCTGAATGCTGACCTCTTTGCCGCGCTTCTGGTCGTAGTACGTCAGTTCGCCACGCAGACACTTCAGGATGTTCTCGGCGCCCTTGGCCTGATGCGACCACTCATTCGCGCACGAGTCCTCAAGGTCGAGCATGACTCCGGGAGCGCCTGAGTTCAGCATTTTCACGCAAAGATCCGCTTCGTCTGCCGGGCCGGTCATCTGGTTGCGCTGGTCGGCGCACCAGTCAGGAAGCTCGATCTGCCAGGAGGTTTCCGTAGCCTCTGATGGAGGCAGGTGGTTAGGCTTGTGACCGCGAAGTGAAGCGTCAATCATGCGCCTGCGCGCGGCAATCAGGTCGCGCTGCCAGGGCGTAAACCGCTGGTGCAGGGGCGCCAGGAAATCGATCAATCCCTTCGGCAGATCGCGTCCGGCGTCGAACCCTTCTGGTGGCGTGTTGAGACGGAAGCCGGCGTTTACCGACACGTTGATGCTTGATACAGCCATGGTTTGCCGTCCGTTCGGAGTTTTGCGGGGCCCGGGAGTTGCGCGCTGGTGGGGCATCGTGCGGTATCGGTCCGCTGCTATCTCGGCCCGGGGAACACACCATTCCCGCAACGCACTTCAGGTTGGCCTTGCAGCAGTCAATGGGGTACAACCTGACTGCGTATTAGAGTGCCTAGTGTATGTCGCTGGTTGCGTGTCCAGCGTCCGCGGAGTAAATTCCGTTAGCCGCCACTCTCGATTCGGTACATGTGAGGCCGCGTCGGCGCCCGCAGACTTACGTCGATGCTGGGGGAGTCAACGAAATCAGCAGCTTACGATCAAACGCTGTCCAGATTTCGACAACATATACACAGAACCAGAGTAGGAGCGGCGACTATACTGTCTTTTCCGGTACACCAAGGCCAGGTCGGCGTGCGCGACTACGATGCGGTTCATGTCCGTCAATGCCGACGCCGCTGATGTGAGACGAAGAGGTCAAACTGCAATATGCCAAACTGCTCGAGTTGCGACGACACCGGCTTCAAGACCATTGAGCGCTTCGAGAAGCGCAACGAGGAAGACCCCGGGCGCACGATCTCGCGTGTAGTTCGTTGCGACTGTCGCATGCAATCGCAAACCGAGGGCCTGCTCGCCATGGCACGCATTCCGAAGCGCTACGAGCATTGCGAGTTGAGCAACTTCGACGTACTCCCCGGCAAGTATGAGTCGTGCATGGCTCGTGCCAAGCTGATGGCGGGCCGCTTCGTTGAGGAGTATCCGCTGCCGCGCAACGAGGGCCTGCTCTTCACCGGCCCCATCGGCACTGGCAAAACGCATCTTGCCGTAGGCATCGCTCGCGAGTTGATTCGCAGTAAGGGCGTTCGCTGCGTCTTCTATGACTACCGCGAACTTTTGAAAGAAATCCAGAACTCGTATAACCCCTCTGTCGAGACTACCGAAATGGAAGTCCTTCGTCCCGTGATGGAGACCGAACTTCTGGTCCTGGACGAATTGGGTGCCGTCAAGCCCAGTGAATGGGTCTGGGACACGGTTAGCCTCATCCTCAACACGCGCTACAACGAGCAGCGGACGACCATCATCACCACGAACCTTGCCGATGCGCCCCCGGCAGGATCAGACGCGGACGGCGCCTCTGCCGCACGCCGCGCGGCGCGCGAAGCCACCCTCGGCGACCGCATCACCGAACGCATGCGTTCGCGCCTGCACGAGATGTGCAAGAAAATCGAGTTGCAGGGCGAGGACTTCAGGCAGCGGGTCAAGAGCGCGAGTTTCAGGTGACGCTCAGAAGCGGTCAATAGCGACCAGCGTCAGACTCACCACACTATCTCTGCCTCTCCAACACTTCCTTCGGCAGGATCGCGTTCATGGAGCCTGACCGGAAGCCTTCCAAGTCGAGCGTGACGTAGGTAAAGCCCAGTTCTTTGAACGCGCGCGTGAACTCTGACGCCATCTCCGCGTTCAACGCACGAGGCATTTCGTCGCGCGCGATCTCGATGCGAGCAATTTCGCCGTGGTGTCGCACTCTGAACTGACGGAATCCGAGTGCGCGCAGTGCATCTTCACCGCGCTCAACAGCGCTGAGCGCTTCGATTGTCACAGGCCGCCCATACTCGATGCGCGAAGAGAGGCACGCTGATGCCGGTTTGTCCCACACGTGAAGCCTCGCCTCGCGCGCTAGGTCGCGGATGTCCTGTTTTGTGAGGCCCGCCTGCGCGAGGGGTGCAACCACACCGTGCAACTTCGCGGCCTGCTGGCCGGGACGGTAATCCTTGCTGTCGTCCACGTTGACGCCATACGCGATGTGTTCGAAACCGCGCTCCGCCCGGAACTTCTCCATCACCGTGAACAGCTCGTCCTTACAGAAGAAGCACCGGCGCGAGTCGTTGCGAGCGTACTCGGGACGATCCATCTCGCGTGTCTCCACCACCTCGGTGGGAATACCATGTTCCCGGGCGAACGCCAGCGCATCACTTAGGTGAATGCGCGCAAGGCTGGGAGAGTCTGCGATAACGGCGAGCATGTTGTCGCCGAGTACTTCGTGCGCTGCCCATGCCAAGTAGGCCGAGTCCACCCCGCCCGAATACGCCACCAAAAGGCGACCAAGCTGTCGAATGCTCGATAAAAGGCCTTGCTGTTTACCGGCTAAATCCATAAACAATCCCCGAATGATTGCGAATCAGAATGGGAAACCGGTCAGATCAAAGCCCAATCCGAGGCCCACCCCAAAACTACTTGCGCTTAGAATTCTACTGCACTAGAGCGGCCCAGGCGTAACGCAACTGTTGCATGGCGACCGGAGAAGCTATGACTGCAAATCGGATTTGTCAGCTTCGCGTCCGCAGCACGGCGCTGGCGTTGTCTGTGCTTTCCTGTATTTTCTTCGCTTCATGTCTGTTCATTCCAGTCCGAACCCCGAAAACGACAGCCGGAGCAGCCGGCCCGGCCGAACGCGGCGTCGACCTAACGTTCCTCGAACGCGGCAAGACAACGCGCGACGAAGTCCTCTCGAAACTTGCTTTCATGAACACTGGGTGTGATAGTCGCACCCTGTTCTGGGGGCGTGGAGCGAGTCGCAATGGTCTTACCTGTGGTTTGCCGCGGCAGGATACCAAGGTACCGGTGGTGGCGGCGATGTGTGGAAACGTTCCAACCTGATTCTTGAGTTTGTATTCTTCAGAGCTCGAACGTCGTACCCGACAAGCAGGCCCGGGAGTTGGTGGCTGCATCGGTCCCTAGACAGGCACCGCTCGACTTATTGAGCCCCGTGCGTATCGATGTCGAGCACGTCGGCATTGACGGTAATCACCCCGTTACCATGCGCTTGGGGCGAGATGAGGTTGAGTTCGAGGACTCCCAGAGAAAGCACCGGTTCAGCATCGATCGCGGCAAATTCGTCGGCATCACACGCGCGAATGGTGGAGGCAACGACGAGCCGAAGTTCGTTTATGAGACGTTGCGATTCACGCAAAAGACGAAGGCCGGGCGCAATGTGGTCGTGCGAATGAGTCCGGCGAATTTGTTCACGCTATTGCGGTACCTGGAATCGACAAAGCCTCTGGCGGACACGCCGTGAGTGCTATCTCTAGAACAGCCGTTCCTGCTTCCGCAGCGTGCCAAATGTGCCTATGTTGGCCAGGGTTAGCGCAAACCGGTACTGCCGTTCGTCCCGAATGCTGCCGAAAGGAAAGTAGAATCGGCGAAACTCGAACGTGAAACCGCAACAATCCCAATTGTAAGTAGTCTGCACCGCGGAATACTGTACGAACCCTTCGTGCGCGTCGAAGCCGACAAGCCCGCCCAGGTTCATCCCTCTGCGGTTGGGGCTGCCGTAGTTCAGTTGCAGCCGGAACTGGTTGAACTTCGAGGGGGCGGTGAGCGTCGGGTTCGAGGTTATGACCTCGCCCGGTGTTTGCAAGAACGCATGTCCTGCGCCGAAGCTGAACTGGTTCAGGAATCGATAGCTGACCAGCTCAGTGCTGGAACTGATGCGGCCCTTCTGAATGTCGTAGTCGATCTGCCAATCGGCGTCGGCCTTGGATCCGGTCGTCACCCGCAATCGCGAGATGATTGGCGAAAAGCGCCGGGGCTCGGTCAGGAACGCAATACCCGTAAAGTCGGCCGTGGTAGTGAACACGTTCCGTCTCCCCGGAACCAGCGCCCCGCCGAAGTTTGGATCGAAAAAGTACTTCTGTGCGATCTCCCAACTCACCGCTTCCCTCGCCGCTGGAGTTTCGCAGCCGGGCAGCAGACTGGGATTCACGCCCGCTTCTTCGCATTCCCGCGGCAGACTTCGTTTCGAGTACCAGCGTTGCACCAGCGAGTACTCGATTTCATTCGTATCGCTTAGAATGTCGCGCTCATCGAAGCGGATGATGTTTTCGAAATTGTTCACGCCGCTCACCATGCGATAGCGGAATCGAGGTTCGATGACGTGTTTGATCTTGTGACCGAAGAGCGGCTTGTCGAATATCTTCGCCAGCGCCGGCAATCGGACATCCACGGCTGTCTCGAGTGCGCGGCGGTTCACAGACTGGTCTGAAGGCGTACCAAGCCCCGTACCGCCCGGCAACAGGCGCTCAGAGTAGTAAGTCTGGTGCAGGCTCAGTTCGGGCCGAAAGCTCCAGCCCTTCCAATTCAGCGGCATCGAAACGGTCGGCACCAGGTCAAAGCGGCCAACCACGTCTCCCGTCACGAAAGAAGGCTCGCGACGGGATAGCCCCTCCAGCGCCACGTTGAAAGCACCGTAGAACGGAGTTTTTCCCAGTTTCCGGTCTACGCTGCTGATCTCGGTTCCTGGCGCGTGGACAATGGTGATGACATCGCCGCGCTCTACACTCTGAAAGTTCTGATAGCGCGAGGCCATCAGATTGAACGAGTATCCTCGACGGCTGCGGGAAGCAAACGCAACCGACTTGGTCTCGGAGTTAATCGCCTCATAAAAGCGCTCAGAGAAAGCCGCCCGAAAGATGAACTGGCTCAGGTAGTCGATCGTCGCTACCCCACGGAAGCCAAACGGCAGCGGCGACTCTGCGGTGAGTCGCGCTTCCTTGCCGCCCTGATCCTGGTGCGCGGGCGTGACTACGTCTCCTACACCGGGGACGAACACCGTCTCGGTTGTCGGCAATCCGCGATCCAGCACGCCAAAATAGTTGAAGTTGATATAGCTGTTTTCACTCGGGCGCGCCCGGAACTCTGCCGTTTGCGACCAGCCGCGCTTGGACAGATACTCGGCGCCAAGCGTCGCGTCCATACTTCTGTTGATTGCCCAGTAGAAGCCCTCGCCAAGAATCAACCCTTTGCGGTTCGACCGACCGACATGCGGAACCAGAAATCCCGACTGCCGCGGTATACGCTCCACCGGATACTGCGCGTACGGGAAATAGAACACCGGCAGCCCGAAAAGGTGAAAAGTGCTGTGATAAATCTTGGCATTTTCTCCTGCTATGACTTCGACCCGCCCGGCATTAAACGTCCACTTAGGCTTGGGGAGTTGGCACGACGTGACCCGGCCGTGGCGAACAATGATCTTGTTGCGCCCAACCTTCTCCACCTCGTCCCCGGTGAACATGAACGGATTGGGCGACGTCAGTACGACACTGCTGCCGGTCAGCCGCGCTCCCGTAGAACCGACGACGTGATAAAAAGTCCCTGATTCCGTTCTGACGTTGTAAGTGCCATGGGAGGCGGTTATGTGCTCGTCATTCGGGCCGCCATCGAAGATCACGTTCCCTTTTGCCGTTGCCTGGCCCGTTTCGGAGTTGTAGGTGATTTCGTCGGCGCGCAGCACGTAGTTGCGAAAAACAATCTCGACGTCCCCGCGGAGCTTGTAAACGTCGCCATGCTTCTCCTGCTCCCGCGCACTGATCGTGACAGGCTCGCCTGCATCGGCTGCCGGAGCCGCTGAAATGGCTGTCGCGGGCGGCTGTAGCTGGCTGGTTAACCATGCCGGCGCTAGAAAGAGATGACAAAGGAACGCGCTAGTGATAAAGATTCGAATGCGGAAAGTCATCGGGCGCCTGTCGAACGATGGCCGTGCCGGCTCGCGTCACGGGGAAATCGGAAGGTAGCACGCGGGTAGCCGGTTAGGCAAAACATTCGTCGCGCGTTTCGGCTTTTTCGCTCGCTCTGGCCTCTCTCAATCCGGAAATGGCTTGCCCGCTATGCGGTCGCAACCGCTGTTATTGCGCCACGCACGCGATCTCGCGCGCGGCTGCGACCTCCTGTTCCTCAAATTCGTCTCCTGTTGAAGAACCTTCTCTGGTCGATCCCGAGTCCTGGGACGACAGCGAAGAACAATTCGAGAGCAGCCTGATCACGTCTGAAAAACCCGACCATTACCGGAGCATTTCCCTGGGGCACATGAACGAGGACGCGGAGCGCACCGCACAATCAGGAATTCACGAATCCGTTAGGGCTGAACTGGCGCAAGCCCGAACCGGCATCGCTCAGCGCCGTGCGCTCGAACGTGAGCTCGATGTACAGGCAGGCGATTGGCGCGACGCCATTAGTTCCAAGCTGGACAGTTACCGGAATAGGCGCGGACGGAATCGGCTTTCCGGCAACTACACCATGCACTTGGACTTCGACCGCTCCGCTGGTCGAGCCACCTACGCCGCAGCCACGGCGGCGACGGCTCCCGCGCTGTCGTCGCTCGTCGAACCGCAGCCGAGCGTCGAAGACGAAGTCAGCCCGGCTCCGGAGGACTCGGCTGTCTGCGATCCAATCGGATCCGAAAGTTCCTATTCCGGAAACGAGGAAGCACGTTACGACGTGCCCGAGCAGCCAGAGCCTGCGCTCGAGCAGGCCGTTGAACCTGTTCCTGTCGCTCCGAAGCGCAGACCGCAGCCTCGGATCATCGAGTTTCCGCGTCTGTTCCCGGTCGAGCGACGTGAAGTTTCGGCCGACGAACTCGCCGAACCGGTGTTGGACCGACCACGCATCATCGACGTACCGGAAGAGACCGAACAGATCGAGCTGCCGCTGGCAGATATCGACTTCACCCCGGAGCAGGCACCTGAGACGCTGGCTGATATCGAAACGCCAATCCAGGTAGCTGGGGTCTCGCAGCGAATTTTCGCGGCTTTGGCGGACGGTTTGTTGGTCCTGGTCGCAACGGCAATGTTCGCGGGAATCGTCCTGAACGTGACCAAGGGCCTACCCAGCAACAAGCTGGTGCTGGGTATGGCGTTGATGGTTCCTTGTGTCTTCTGGGGCTTGTACCAGTACCTTTTCTTGGTTCACGCTGCCGCTACGCCGGGAATGCGAATGGCACAGTTGCGGCTGGCCTGTTTCACGGGTGAGCCGACGAACCGGCGCATCCGGCGTTCACGCGCCTTGGCTATGCTGCTGTCGTGTGCCTCGGCAGGGCTCGGACTGGCTTGGGCCTTCGTCGATGAAGACACTCTCTGCTGGCACGACAAGATCAGCCGGACGTACCTGACACACCAATAGCTCAGAGCGCACCTGGAAGTGGCCGTCCCGCCTAGGGTGCGCTTTTTGTGGTTGGCTGCAGGGGCAAGCCAAACTGGCAAAAGCACTTACTGTTCGTACCCGGATCTGAACATACAGTCGCGACGACTGCTGGCCGAATGGTCAAAGGAGATTGAGTGGATGGTAGGCTTTGACGCTGGCCTCCACGTTGTAGCCACAGCCGATGTATACTTCACCGGATTCCGAGTTGCACGGTGACCGCCCCGCGGACCATTGAGCGCATCCAATCGCAGGGAAGTAGTTCCGCACGGGTACACCGGGCAGATATGTTTACTGACTGCGGTCCACGATCGTTGTGAGCCGTACTTAGCAGTACGCTGGACCGGTTGTCGCTTGCGCGCGAGAGCGCGACCTCTGCCGTTTACTTTCCATACTGGGCGGGGATCATTGGCGTGGGCGGCTACTGGGACAAAGCATGGACCAGGAGGCCCAGCTTGGATCTGATACTTATCCGCATTGCTTTCGTCTTGCTGATCGGGGTTGCGTCTTACCTGCTGCGCCCGTTTGACCTCAATGCATATTTCGCGGCATTGGCCGGTATCTTGTTGGGAGCACTTGTGGTTCTCTTCGAGTGGCGTCTCCGCCAGGTCAGCCTCAAGCGCCTGATCGGCGCCGCGATCGGCAGCATTCTTGGCATTGTTGGCGCATTCCTGTTCAGCCTCGTCATTCATAACAGCATTCCGGACCCCAGTACTGATCGCTTTCTGCAGCTCGTAGTGATGATGGTGATGTCTTACGTTGGACTCGTTGTCGGCTCAACCAAGGGCGACCTCCTGAACCTATCCGCCCTGGGTGGGGTGTTCGGCGGTGAGAAGCAGACCAAGCGCAGCTATAAGATTCTGGACACCAGCGTCATCATCGACGGACGCATCGCAGACATTGCTGAAACCGGGTTTCTTGATGGCGCACTCGTCATCCCTAACTTCGTGCTGCGTGAGCTGCAACTAGTAGCTGATTCCGCAGATTCTCTCAAGCGAAACCGTGGTCGGCGCGGTCTCGACATCCTTCAGCGCATTCAGAAAATCGCTACGCTCCAGGTCATCATTGTTGATGACGATTTTCCCGCTGTCCGCGAAGTCGACCTCAAGCTGATCGAACTGGCGAAGGTATACGAAGCCAAGATCATTACCAACGACTTCAACCTGAACAAGGTCGCCCAACTTCAAGGCGTAGACGTCCTCAACATCAACGAGCTTGCGAACTCGCTCAAGCCAATCGTGCTACCGGGCGAGATCATGAAAGTCTTCATCTTGAAGGAAGGCAAGGAATACAACCAGGGTGTTGCCTATCTCGACGACGGCACCATGGTCGTCGTCGATAACGCTCGCAAAATGATCGGCAAGAACGTCGAGATAGCCGTCACCTCAGTGCTCCAGACCACGGCAGGCAAGATGATCTTCGGCAAGTACGACGATCGGGGACCCGCTGCTGTGCGACCGATCGTCCAGCCCCCAGCGGACCGAAAAACGACCGGCCCGGCACCTTCAATTCCGACGCAGGGCCAGGCAGCGGCACCTGCGGGAGCCGTACCGGAAACGAAAGAGCACTTCTGAGGAAGATGGAAAGGTTCTCTTTTTTGTCAGTGTTCAGCAAACAACTAAAAAACTGACATTGGGAACCTTTCATCATCTGCACCTCATCCCTTGTTCCGCTCTCGTAACAAACGTCAGAAATCCGCCTGAGCCGCGCTCACGTCTGCCATGCTCATTTCATGACAGCCGATCAGCTCACGCAGGTGTTGGAAGACTTTCTCGCCGATGCGCGCAACGCCGTTGTGATCGAGGACGGCGCAGTCGTCTACGACCTTGTTAGCGCCAGATATTCGGTGCAAGGTGGGCAAAGCGCCGTTCCAGGACAGACCAACTCTGGGAAGTGCGTGCTTCACCTTTGGTCCGACGAGCGTAACAGCGTGCGCAGGGTTCTCGATGCCGAACTCAAAGGTGGTGTGTTGCGCCTCAGTGTCTTGAAGTTTGGCCAGAGCCGCCCGGCGAAGCTGGAAATCTGCCGCGACCGCGACCGTCGAACGCCGTCGGCGAAAAAATCCGCACGTTCCGCATACCAGGCTAAGCTCAGGCGCGTTCTCCACCGCGAACATCCGAGCTGGACACTGGAGCGCATTACGACCGACATGGACCTGGAGCGCTCCTTCGGACCGGTGTACACTCGGGCCTTGATTCGGCGCGGACAGTCGGCTTTCGCGGTCTTAGGCGTGAATGCCCAGGAACCCCAGGCCGCAGTCGACGGCGCGCTTACCTTCGGAATCCTCTGGCTTGATTACTGCCGTGAGCGCCAGGCTGGACGCTGCCACGTGGAAGGCCTAAAGCTCTTTGTACCCGACGGCACCGCCGCCATCGTGCGCGAGCGCATGGCGCACCTGAACCAGAATGCAGCCAAGTGGATGCTGTATGCATTGGACGAATCGACGGAGTGGCTGGAGGAACTCGACGCGACCGACCGCGGTAACATCGAGACCCACCTGGTGCACGCACCCGATCAGCAATCTACCCGCGACCGTTTTTCCGCTTCTATCGAACGTATAACTACACTCGTTCCCGAATGCGATGTCGCTATAGTTTCGTCGGCAGAAGTGTCCTTTCGCCTGCGCGGTCTTGAGTTTGCCCGCGCAACGCTTGGCGCGGTTCCCGGCGCATTTTCATTTCGCAACTCGGAGCAGATTACCTTCGGCACCGGCCCGAACGAGACCGAACTGAACGAGGACACCGAGCCACAGTTCACCGAGTTGATGCGGCGCTTACGCCAGTTGCGCTCTCCCTACGCGAAAGTCAACCCGTTGTGGCGCATGGTGCCGGAACGCTGGCTGGAATCGCTGGTCTTTCGCGACGTCAGTGCCCTCGATGATCGCCTCGACAGCCGGTTCGTGTACTCACAGGTGCCGGCCTTCGCGGCGGCCGATCGCGGCATGATCGACGTGCTCACTTGCACACGCGAAAGCCGCCTGGTCATCGTCGAACTCAAGGCGGACGAAGACATCCACTTGCCTCTCCAAGGTGTGGATTACTGGGCCCGCGTCGTCTGGCATCACTCCAGAGGTGAGTTCCACCGCTTCGGCTACTTCAATGGACTTGAGCTCGCGCCGGCTTCGCCGTTGTTGTTACTCGTAGCCCCCGCCCTGCGTGTCCACCCCACTACCGACACCCTGTTCCGCTATATCGCACGTGAAATTCCCATGCAGTTAATCGGAATCGACGAGCGTTGGCGTGAGGGAGTGCGCGTCGTATTCAGGAAACGGCCCTTCAGGACATAGACATTCACTATTGACCGCCTGCCAACAGGTACTTACGATGACCGCACCGCTATGACGATACTTAGTGTGTGGCAAGCTGTGCGAAGACCAGTTCCCGGCTTCTCGTACGAAGTCCCTGCATCCGACGAGCGTGGTATACGCATCCGCGAACTGCTGCTTGTATCAGCAGTCGCGCTTGCGGGGCCTGTGATGGGCAACATCTTTGCGTTCTCCGGCAGCCCCCTACCGGATTCAGTGCAACTGACGCGTATGCGTCTTCTGAATACGATCGTTTCTGAAATGATCGCTTTGGCTGTCCTTGCGTATGTGCTGGGCAGGCGGTCGTGGGGGCTCCGTACCCTTGGCTTCTCGTTCAGCTGGTTTGACCTTCCAATGTCGCTTGCTATCGGGGCGCTCGGCTACTTCTTTGTGAATATCACGTTCGTGCTAATGTGGGTTGCCCAGTGGGTGCTCAACGCAAGATCACTGGTTCTGGCAAACCCTCACACTGTGTTGAGTTCCGGAGTGTCACTGCTGACGATTCTAGTCGTGATTATCAATCCTTTCTTCGAGGAACTGATTCTCCGTTCATATTTCACGACTGAGATAGCGGGACTCACGAATCGCCTTTGGGTGGGTACGACCGCCAGTGTGATTATTCAGACCTCCCTGCACGCGTACCAGGGACCGGTGAACATGGTCGTCGTGGGAGCTATGTTCGTCGTGTTTTCTGTCTATTTCGCAAAGACACAGCGGATTCTCCCCATCATTCTCGCGCACATGTACTTCGATATTTGGGCCCTGCTTCGTGCTTCGGCGTAGCGATTAGACGTTGTAGTTCTCCGGGTTGAGTTCCGCCGCCTTGCCCCGGTTCACCCAGTAGTCGCGTGCAACGTCGCGCAGATCGCTGGGCTTTTCGCCTCTGAATACACGTGAGAGTCCGCGGACGATGCGCCGCATCGGCAATTCTCCCTTGTCGTCTGTGAAGAACGCTTCGCCAGTCTTGCTTGTTCGGTAGTACCAGCGCTTGAGATATGCCAGGTGCTCTAGCGTCTCTTGCGCGGGACCAGGCTCCAGAAGTGGCACCGCCGCAAGTGCTTCGAGCAACCGCGCTTCCATGGATAGCGGCCTGCCTTGGCCTCTATGTTCTGCGCCTTTACTCTTCGCGTCCCTTGCGTCCTTAGCGTTGAAATGCGCTTCTGAACCGACCTCGCCACCGATGGTTGCCGCCGGGTTCTCCTGCACTTTGAACTGGATCGGCCCATTCAACCGCCCGCATTCAACACGGAAAAGCGTAACGCAGTCTGTCAGTGCCGAGGGTTGAATGACCAGTCCGCTGAGGTGATCGATGCGAGTAACGATTTCCTCGATCTGCGACAGCACAGGTGCCAGCTTCTCTATCCGGGCATGAACGGCCGCCGCTCTTTCGAAATCGAGACTGGCGGAAGCCTCGTCGCGCTGATGCTCAAGTTCGCGTTTCAGTGACTGTCCACCCGTGTCCAAAAACGCCTGCACCCGCTCGACCTCAGTTCGGTACTCCGCGTCGGTGCAGCCCTTGAAACACGGCGCGAGACACATCTTCATCTCGGAATACATGCAGCCGGGAAACGCCGGATCGGGCTTCAGATCGTCTGTGCAGCGTCGAACCAGGAAGAAATCCAGCGCATCATTCGAGAACTTCTCGGCGACGGCCCGCGTCGGGAACGGTCCGTAGTAAAGCGATCGCCCACGCAGCGTGGTGATGCGTGTAGTGACCGTCACACGTGGATATTCGTTCTCAAGAATTAGTCGAACCAGCGGCGCAGGGCGCAGACGCAAGCGTTCCGAGTAGCTCTTCGGAAACTCCTCCCGCAAAGTCTTGTACAGCAGGAAGCCTGACTCGAAGTCGCTGCCAGTCGGCGAGTACTCGATGGTTGCAACACGCTCGCGCAGGTTCAACCGCTTCGACCGCTCGTCCGATTTCGAAAGCAGCCGCACGAGTCGCCGCCGCAGGTTCGCAGTCTTGCTGACGTATGGCTCGGCCTTCAGCTCATGTCCGCGAAGCACAAAAACCGCAGGCGCGTCCGGAACAGACGCGAACACGTCATCGTCGTGATCGGGGTCGAAGGTGAGACGAACCGAAAGCACAACAAGATTCTACTGGAGATCCGGCTGAAGTGATCGCTTCAGTCTCCGTGCCCGACCGGCACCTTTTCGAATTTCCGCAGAAACTCGCCTTTCTTGTCCTCTGGCAGGAACGATGCGCGGAACGAGTTCATTGCCAGATGTTTCAACTCTTCGTCTGTGAAGCCGAACAAGTCTTGTGCGATCTGGTACTCCTGACTGATGGACGTACCGAACATGGCGGGATCATCGGTGTTTAGCGTCACCAGCAGTTTTTCATCGAAGAACTCGCGCACTGGATGTGCGCCGTAACCGTCACAGCAGCCCGTGCGGACGTTGCTGGTGATGTTTACCTCGACGGGAACCTGCGTGTCGCGCAGGTGGCTGATTAGCTCGCGGTCCTGGTGCGAAGTCAGGCCATGCCCGATGCGCTCCGATCGCAAGGCCTTCAACGCGCCCCAGACAGACTGGGGCCCCATGCTTTCTCCGGCATGACACGTCAGCCGCATACCATGATTCGCTGCCGAAGCATAGACTTCGCGAAACAGTTCTGGCGCCGCACGCCGCTCGTCACCGCCAATACCGAAACCTACCATGTTCCGGTCCATGAACTTGGCCGAGCAGTCAACGACAGTCTGCGCTGCTTCTGGTCCGAAATGCCTCACCGCATCGGCGATCCAGAGGACGGACACGCCGAAGTCGCGCTCGCCTCGAATGCGTCCGCGCTCAA
>DASPIK010000097.1:0-21605 GCA_035629075.1 Terriglobales bacterium
ATTCTTGCCACGAAGGCACTTGATAACCAGGTGGTCTCAAATCACGTCTTGCGTGCAGCTCCGAGGAAGACGAGCTTGCCTGCGGGTTACATCGTCACCGCTCTTAGTCATCCCACTTTCGGCAGACCGCTTGTAAAAGCACTCGCCTTCGGCTCAAGCGTGCCTGAGATCGACCCGGAAGATCTGTCGTCTTTACAGATCGTTCGCCTCGATCCCGCCGATGAAACGGCGATCGCTGAACTGGCTGAAGCGTCGGCCAAGGCGCGGTCTGATGCTGATGTCCTTGAACGGAGCATCGCGCACGACGCAGGCCTAATTATGGCTGACTTCATGAAAGAAGGTGCGTCGGCCTAGACGCACCTCCTCTCCTCCTTGAAAGAAACAGCTAGCTGCCGAACCCTTCCTCGCCAGTACGGCTGCTAAGGCACTGTTGATGTGCCTGCCAGCTAAGCTCTACAAGGTCGGTCGTGATTTCCGGATCGAAATCGTCCGCACACGCGTGCTCAAAGTCCGGCGGCGGTGAGTAACAATCACCCTCGTCTTCCAACGCAGTTGCATTACGTGGTGCTTCGGGTTCATCGAGGGTAGCAACGGCGTCTTTGAATGCGGCGGACAGGTGTGCATACTTCTTGATCATCAACAGCAGGGTAGATGCGCTCCAACCAAGTAAATCCCCGATGACGGCCAGTGGCACTCCAGCCCGAACCATCCGGGACACCGCGGTGTGGCGAAGGTCGTGAAACCGAATCCAGACCTTTGCGTTCTTTCTCGCAGTGGTCCAAGCAGTTTTCCAGCTTCCCATTGGTTTCAGCGGGTTATGGGCATAGATCACGGGCTCAGTTGTCCCGCGCTTTGGCTGCGTGATCTTCTCTGTCGGAAATACGTAATGCTCTGGTTGTCGGTCAGGGAACTGAGCGGCCCACTCTCTCAAGGCGGTCAGGGCACGTCGATTCAACGGAATGCCCCTCCCTGTCCCAGCGTCGGTCTTGCTCTTGCCGACCCTCATCTCACCGCGCTCAAGGTCGATACGGCCCCACCTCAAGAAGCGCTCGTCCGAGAACCGCATACCGGTGCTCAGGGCCAGCGAGTACGCTGGGTACAAAGATCGCGATTGGCTCTTGCGACATTCTGAGTCAAGCCTCGCTTCCTCGTCTTTGGTGAGCTCGTGGCCACAACCGTCTTCGACCTTCAGCATGCGAAGGTCCTTCCTGATTTGTTCCCACATGCCATTTCGTCGAAGGATCGCTCTCATGGTGGCAATTTCGAGGTTCACAGTTTTCGGCTTGATCAGAGCGGTTGTGTTCTTGCGGTCAGGTCGCGCGAGCTGCTGCAATCGCCAGGTTCGGTAGTCCTTTATGGCCTGCGCCGAGATCTCGTTCAGCAACTTCCGACCAAATGTCGGAAGTAAGTGCCCGATATTCCGCTCTTCGATCTCGTAAGAAGAGTCCGCGATGTCACCCTTCTTCGCCTTAAGGTATTCCGCAGATGCCTCAGTGAACGTCATCGGGAGCTTGCGCTTCTTGATGCCGTTGAAGTTCTCTTCGAGCTCGCGACGCCGCGCATTCAGGGCTTTCCGCGCGACAGTCTTTGAGTGTGACTTGCTGCTTTCGCGAATTGCCTTGCCGTCGAATTTGAAGCTGTACCACCACACCGTTGAACCCTTTGGACGCCAAAGAGACATAGGTATCCCCTCGCATGTTGGTTAGGTTTTTGGGGGGTGCACTGGAACAGGTCGCCAAGCGGCACTTGGCCTGATAATACGCCTCTCCACCAGAGAAGCAAGAGGGTAGCGCGCTCTCCTATCGCGCCACGTCCCCTCCACTCACAACAATGACAACCGCATTCATCCATCGGTGCGCGCCTGCAGGCGCGTCCGAACTACAACTGAAAGGAACAACATGCAACAAGAACCAAAGACTCCTAAGCTGCTGACTGTCGCTGATGCCGCCGAACGACTGGGCGTCAAAGCCGCGACAGTTCGGTCGTGGATCCTACATCGCAAGAACTTGGAGGTTGTACGAATCGGCCGCTGTGTTCGTATCACCGAGCGATCGATTCAGAAACTCATTGATGACAACACCATTCCGCCAAGGAGCTGATTGTGCAACACACTGATTTCATTTCTGACGAGGACCGTGTTCGCGCGTTGGAGCAAGACGTTGAGCGATCGATTCCAGGGAGTGTTGCCTTGCTCTCAAGAGGCAAACGAGCTATCGTTCTGCAGGCTCAGTTGCTTGCCACGGATTTGACGGCTGACGAGTTGCAGTTGCTAGGCGCCGTGGTCAAGCTCGCTACGCTATACGGAAACACCGTTATCGCCGGCGAGTTCGCGGGAGTGAGCTAGCATGCTGAGGTCAAGAAAGAGTCCTGACGACCTCGCTCAAACTTGTACCCCCAGGCGTCAAAACAGGTCGCGAATCGCAGCAAATCTATTCTCCTGCTTGGATCGGTCGAAAGACTAGAAACGCTGTTGATAGTACGAGATAGCTGTAGATCACACATGCCGGGCCCGGCACCCTGTGTGGCTCTTAACCCCGGGGTTGCAGCTGTTAACCGGAGGGTTGTAGGTTCGAGTCCTACCTGAGGAGCCATCTATTTTAGCGGCTTTCCTTGAGGTCTCGCCTATACGGCGCCCCCCGCTCTGGGGAATATTCTAAGTACCCTTGCGAATCGCGGCTCTACTCGAGTTCAACCCATTCCACAAATTCACCCGGCCGCTTGCTTCCAAGCCTGAACTGCCGAACAGCGATTTCCTTAAACAACTCCGGTGTGAGAGGAATCGCCGCGAACAGATTGTGGTACAGGGTCAACCCCATGTCATCCAGGACGGCTACGGCGCTGACGGTCGTATTGTGCTGGTCAGTCATCATCCGACCGGGGCCCGACTTGCGATCAATGAGGCTTGGTCGTTGCGTCATGTTGGGGGACAGACCAAGGACTATGGTGTCGAAGCCGTACATGGCCGCCTTGATCTGGTGAGGTTCCGTGTGCTGTCGAAGCATGAAATCGGAGTTGTAAATGACCACGATGGCGGGATAGCGACCCTTGGCCTTTGTTCTCAGTTGCTTGGCCGCCGTGCTGATTAAGCTCCTTGCACGATCCCCAACGGTGCCCCCAAATGTGCTCAATCCGGTTTCCTTGTATTGGCGCAGTTGCTCTCGTTCGGATGCGTTCGGGGTTACTTCCTTTATTTCAGCAGCGATCTTCACTCCTGACGGGAAGATGAAGTAGTCGGGTGTTCTTGATCCGGTGGCATCTTCGGTGGGAATCGGCTCCCAAGCGATTTGCTTTGAGTCGCAGAACTGCTCGAACGCAAGCTCCGAAACCGTTTTCTGGGTCAAGCCTACGCCCTCAACTTCTTGATCGTGATTTCCGCGACTTTGCTCACAGGATATTCCGAGAGGCTTAAATACCCCACCGTTGGCTGCATGCCGGGAAGATCAGCCGGCTTGGCAACAATTGGAAGAATGTATTCATTGCCTCTCTCCTCGAGAGCGCGAGCCTGTGCGCTTCGGCGTTCATGCTGTGTCCACATTCGCTCGCGGTACTCGGGAGAGATGAACATGACGCAGTAACGCGCTCGCTTTCGGTAAATCTCGTCAAAGAACTCGACTAGGTTCTTTCCCCAGAGCATCTCGGGATAGAAGGAATCACAGAACACTGAAAACCCAGCATCTTGAACGCGTTTTGCGAATTCCTCAGCAATCTGCCGCTCAGTGCCCGCAAACGATACGGCGATGTCAAACTCGTATTCCTTGTTGGGCTGTTTGGGAGCCGCCGGCCTGATCGTCGCGCGTTCAATATCTCGCTCCGCTCGGGCGCCTGGCGCGGCTGGCATTCTGAAGATACTTCTTCCAATCGATTCCGCGGTAGCTTGCGCTCCCAGCAAATGCTGAATTCCAGGAGAGAAGCTCTGCGCTAATGAACCGAAGGCAGAATGTGCGAACTCCGCGTTGCTATCCCAAGGGGAATCGCCGCGCGATTCAAACGGTCGAAACATCCAGTAGCACGGTTCGAAATCGAAGCTGGGGCAGCTGTTGAAAGGAACGAGGCCGAGTACCTCGAAGGCCGCTTGAACCTCAGTAGAGAAGGGGGACCGTTTTGGGCGGTAGTGCGTTGTCCAGCCTTTATTAAGGCCACCTTCGATCCATGTGAAGGCGAATTGGAACGCATCGTCTTCAGACGAGTTCATGAACTCTGTCTTGGGTGAACTGTGTCCATCCCCAAACATCGCGCGCTGAACCCGCTGTGCACCACCGCTTGTCTTCCCGAAGAAGTATCCATACCCCTCAGGCTGAGGAAGGTGCAAACCGCATGATTGCAGCCGCTGTTGTGCTTCCCGAAGCTGGCCGTGAACTGCTGTGATTGCGGCGCCCAGTTTGCCGAGATCAGTGCCTTCTTCTATCCAATCACAATAGGCTTCGTGGGTGTCTGCGAACGCGCACCCTTGACGCTGGAATCCTAAATAGCCAAGAGCGTCGGTGAGCTGCATGCCGCTGGTGGACCATTGGTTGGGAGATACATGGACACTGAATGCGACATCATCTTTGGCCCATTGAAGTCGCGCTCGAACAAGTTTCAGACCTTGTACCTGAACCGAGTCAACGGGTTCTGTCTTTAGGGAGCTATGCATATCTCGGCTAGCATTGGGGTACATACGACCATTTTCGGCCAGAATTGTTGTCCGCGGAAGACCTAAGTTGCTGGCCGTCGGTGTCTATATGTAATGAACTTAGCCGCTGGCCAGAGTAGAATTCACCTTCACCAGCCGAGGACGCATGTCTAAAGCAATCAATGGACTCTGCATCATCGCTCTGATACTGATCATTAGTCCTGCAGTAGCGTTCTGTTGTTCACCGTCTCCTTTTCCACCTCCACCCATATGCGAGCGTTTCTGGGAAGGCGATGCCGTTGCGCTCGTCGAGGTTACGAACATCTCGGAGACCAAGACACATGAACGCAGGCGCGTGACGCTGCGAGTCCTCGATGTTTTCAGGGGAGATCCGCCGTTGGAGATCACCATCAAGGACCCTTTCACATCATGCGGCGTCAACTTCGGACAGAAAGGGCAGTACCTGGCCTGGCTGTTCAGGGAGAAGGACACGTGGAAGGCGTATGGGGATCGCGCGGGTAGGTGGGGGGCCAAGGAGATCGTCAACGACGATCTCCGATTTGCGCAGGCGATGAAACACCCACCAGAGACAGCACGAATCTACGGAACGTTGGATCAGCCACGATCGATGGTGTTCGTTACGGAACCGGCCGCGACGCCGATTCCGAGCAGGGCGGGCGCCGTAGTGGTGACGAAGGGGGCGAGCGGTACGTTTCAGGGAACCGTCAACGCGGAAGGCCGTTTCGAGATTCCTTCTGTACCCCCAGGCAAGTACACGGTCAGTGTGCTCGGATTGCCCACCAACCTCTCCGCAGAGTCCGAGGAGTTCGAGGTTCATGCTGGCGGCTGCAAGGAGCTCTTCCTGTTCAGCGCGAGCAGCGCGAGGTTGAAGGGCCGCGTTTTCGGCGCCGGCAAGCTGCCTCACTTTCCCACTATGCACCTCGTGCCTCTGAACCCCGCGAAGGCAACGCACCGCGACGACTGGGTGTTGGCAGAGGCCGATACCGGCGAATTCGAGTTTAAGCACGTAGAACCAGGTAAGTACGTGCTGGGATTTCATCTGAAGAAATCGCCGACTCTCGACGTTCCATACGCCTCCCGCTATTACCCTGACGCGAAGGACATAACATCAGCCGAGGTCTTTGAGATTAGGGAAGGCCAGCAAGTCAACAACATCGAGTTCAACGTGGGCAGTGAAGTCCCACGAAGGCGTGTGCATGTGCGCGTAACTTGGCCGGATGGAACACCAGCACCAAAGGCGACCGCCTATCTTCGCGACGCCCATAATTCGTACTCAAGCGTTGCGGACGAACAAACCGAAACGGACAGCAATGGTGAAGCCGTTCTCGAGGGCTTTATCGATACAGATTACGACGTTGACGCGAACGCAAACTGTGCCCGGACGCTCGACTCGAGAGACGTAAAGCTCAAGGTGATTCCTGCATCTTCAGCAGATGCTTACGTCGAGCTGCGGGTCGCCGGACCGAAGTGCGTTCTAGTCGGCAACCGCTACCTCCAGGAGCTAGAGAAGTTAGAGTAAGCCGCAAGGGCGGACGCTAGCCGCCCTCGTCCTACTACGCTGCGGCCTTCTTCGCCTTCACCGTTTGCTTCTTCGCTTCCTTTGTCGCCTTCTTGTCGATTGCTGCAACAGCCTTTTGCTGCGACTCTTGGCTCATGTGCCCGTAGCGTTTTGCCATGCGAATTGCGGTGCTCGCGCTCCATCCCATTACGGTCGCGACGACGGAAAAGGGAACTCCGGCCTCAAGCATGCGAGTGCATCCGGTGTGACGCAGATCGTGAAAGCGGCACTTCACTCCTGAGCGTTTCTGGGCTTCCTGGAATGCCTTCGTGAAGTTATGTGCTTCTTCACGTTCGTCCCGTAAACCTTCACTTTCTTGAACTTGTCGTGTGATCCTCCGTAATGTTCTGAAGGAAACACGAAATCGTCCGCCTGCCGGGTTGGAAATTGTGCAGCGTAGTCCTTCATCGCTCGAAAGGCAACGGCGTTGAGAGGAATAACCCGACCTCGACCAGCCTCGGTCTTGCTGTCACCGGGTTTCCGACCGACCGTAACGGTCCGAGCTTTGAGATCAACCTGCCACCATCGAAGCCGTTTGATCTCTTTGCACCGCATGCAGGCGTGCGTTGCGAGGCATAGCGCAGCATAGACTGTGCGAGAACGGCTGCGCTTGGCCTCTCTGAACAGAGCTTGCTCCTCGGCAGAATCGAGGGCCCGTCCTTTGTCGTCATCGACGGGAAGCATCTTTACGTCATAACGGATTTGCTCCCACAGGCCATAACGCCGCAACACAGCACGGATGAACGCAACCTCGTGGTTGACCGACGCTGGCGCAGCGCCCTGATTTAGCCGCTTGTGTTGGTGTTCCTTGATTAGAAGCGCATCGACGTCGCACAAGAAGAACCTCCCAAATGCAGGTCCTACATGAAGGCGAAACAGATCCTCGTCGATCCGTTGGGTATTCTCAGAACGAGCAGGAGGCTTCTTCAGCTCTAGGAATTCCTTGGCAGCTGTTGAGAAAAGCTTCGCGCGATCGAGCCGCTTGATCTCGTTGTAACCCTCCTCGATTCTCCGCCGGTGCGCTCGTTCGGCATCGCGCGCGACAACTTTCGATGTGCTCTTAGACGAAGCTCGAACACGTTGGCCCTTGAACTGGAACTCGTACCACCAGATCTTCGACTTGCCCTTGTACCGAAACAGGGACATACGTCCTCCTCATCGGCTGGCCTCCCCGCGACGCTCTTGCCGCCGCTTAGACCCGCGGGTTTTCCAGTAATCACGTTGGCGTTGCAACCGAGAGCAGACGTCACTGCAGAACTGTTGTCCCGCTCTGTCTGGCACGAATACCTTCTGGCACTCGCTGTTCTGGCACTTCTCCAGCGGGGAGCGGCCCAGGTACGCGTTTCTAAGGGCGTAATACAGGCATGGACGAACGCCGTATCGTATGTCCCAGTGCGGGCCTTCAACGGTTATGTCGTCCCAATGCTGTACGTGAGGTATGAACGCATTCAGAATGAGGCAGAGGACGCTGTTCGCAGCATCGAGTTCATCGTACTGCGAACCGATCCACTCGGGTTCAGGGCCGGAGAAAGCCTTCCAGGCCTCCACATTCTCGAAGTCGCGTTGTGTGAACCTCCAGATCGGAACCGTTTGCTCGTCCTCGCGCGCCTTCTTCTCGGCGCGCCACTGTCGCGGCCACTTCGCCACTCGGAAGCAGATCTCCACGACCGCTTGGAACGCAGCTGACGTATCCGCATCAGGCCCTTTCTTTATCTCGGCCAGGATGTCCACACACTGACGGAAGACCATCTGTTCGGCGCGGAGCAATTCCATGTTTTGAATAGCCACGAGCCTGCCCCGTGCCCGAACAAGGTCCTCCTTAACGGAGTTCGCGTGGATGGGGCCGAAGTCGCGAACGAATTGAATCAGCTCTGCTTCGCTCGAGGCATTCGCGAACCTCGCGTGCGGAGCATCAACCCCGAGCTGATGAATTGATTCGGCCGCGGCGGCCATCTTTGCCATTCCTACGGGATCTCTCTGGGGTCGTCGTGGCCTCTTGTACGTTGCCTGGCCGGCGGTGACCGCCAAAGATGTCCCTTTCTTAACCACGTCGATTTCATTCCCCCAAATCAGGGTGGGATAACCCGACGTTTTCACGAGCACTCCGTTCCGTGTGCTCTACAAATTGTAGGTATAATAGTAGAGCACATCTGGTTCATGACTTCAACCACAAATAGGAGCTAACCATGAAACCACAGATGCTGACCGTTCATGAAGCAGCAGACATGTTGGGCATAAAGCCGGCCACCGTGCGAGCTTGGATTCTGCGAAGGCAGAAACTGGCTGTCGTTAAGGTCGGGCGAGCTGTCCGCATTCCCGCTTCGTCCGTTCAGAAGTTTATCGATGACAACACAATCCCGCCGCAGCGAAAGGCGGGCTAAAGGAGAAGCATGACAAAGGAAGAACACGAACAGCGAGTCGGGCAGTTGCAGGAGGAACTGAACAAGCGGCTACCGCGCTTGGGACCACTGTTGGCTCATTTCGAGTCGTTCACCATTCACCAGGACCAGATCGGGCCAACACTGAAGCAGGAGGACATATACCTCATGGGCCTTCTCGTGAAGGTTGCGGGAGCATACGGAACTGAGGTAAAAGTAGTGGGAACGTGCCACGATCGAATTGACTTCGATTACGTGCCCAGACCTCGTCGTAGATGAACCAGTTGAACCCCGAACGACTCTGGGGGATTCTCTAAGTGGTCTCCATCAAAACCCGTAGTTCCTCGTAGTAGTCACTCCTCGTCGCGAATCCCTCTCAAACCCGCGCCAGTACTGGACAATCTCACTTCGTAGTATTTCATCGCAAGGCCTTGCGAACTGTACTGTTAATCGGAGGGTTGCAGGTTCGAGTCCTACCTGAGGAGCCATTTTTTGTTCAACTTACAAGCAATCCTTAAAGTGGGCGTGGGTCAATCTGGGTCACTTCTGAAAAGGCTCGGAAAAGGAAGGACTACGCACCCGGAAGTAGGCGGGGTTGCAAGGCGTTCGGCGTGGCCGCTGGCGTAAACTTCTCCGCCGCCGCCTGACACTTTACGAATCCGACCAGGCGATTCTGGATTCGCCTCTTAGCCTCAATCTCCATCTCACCGTAGATCTGCGATGTCGTCGAGATGTTCTCGTGCCGAAGAAGCGTCTTGACCTCTTCCAATTCAAGACCCGCCTCCTTGCCCCAAGCGCTGACCGTGTGTCGAAAGCTGTGCCAACTGATCTTGGGGAAGCCAGCCGCGACTGCCCCAGGCTGGATGTGCGCCTTCATCAGTTGCACAGGCCAGATCGGTCGTTCTCCTTTTGTGAATTCCGACGCAAATACCCAATGTGCGTCGGTGTTGAAGGGCGTCTGCTTGCGCCACTCTCGGAGAAGTTCGAGAACCTCGTCAGGAAGAGGCATATTCGTCCGGGAAGCTTCCGTCTTTAGCGGCGTGATGCGACCGTGGACGAATCCACGCGAGAACGTCACAACGCCAGCCTCGAAGTCGATGTCGCCCCATTGCAATCCAAAGGCTTCGCTGATCCTTGGTCCCAGCCAGCCCGCAAATGCGATTGCAAGCTTCTCTCGTGACGAGAAGAGCGTAAGCAGGTGAAAGAACTGCGCAGGGGTGAGCTGCGGAGCTTTCTTCAATCGCTTGGTGGATCCGCGAGGAAGTTCCACGCGTTTATCACTAAGCGGATTGAAATCGATGTAGCCCCACTTCACGGCGAACTTAAACGTGAGCCGCATGACGTTGTAAATCGAGCGAACCGTTTTGGGCGCGAGACCCTCTGGATTCTTGTTCGACCTCAGCAGTTCACGGAACCACTGCTCGACTGCGGCACGCGTCGCAGGGCGCGTGAAGTCGACAACTGCATGCGTTCCCCAGCGCGGCAAGATGTACTTGTCCAATACGGACTTGTACGACTTTGCGCAGTGGTAGGACATGAATGCGCTATCGTCCTGCGCTTCTCCGACCTTCGTTTCTAGACAGGGTTGCAGGATCAAATCGTCGTAGCGATCGATCAACCCCCTCACGCTGTACTTCTGAGCCTCGGCCTCAGCGTTGATTTGCATGCGGTGCTTGTCGCACGCTCTTTGCGCGTCGGCTTCGGTGGGCAGATCGTCTACGTTGCCAAGAATGATCTTTGGCCGCGTCCTTTGTCCATTCTCAGTTTTCAAATATCGGTAAACCCATACATCTGGGCCGCTTTTGCGCTGTTCAAGTGTCAGGCTTCCAAACTGATACGACGAGCGCCGCTTCATTCGGTTCATCGCTGCTCCTATTGAGAGCGGCGCAGATGACTATTGGACTCTACAGCAGACGCAAGGTGTCTCTCAAGGTCTTCAACGCGGACAAACCAGTTCTTGCCGAATTTGAATCCCGGTAGCTGGTGGCTCCGCAGCATTCGCTTGATCTTCTCGGTGCTGCAGTCGAAAAAAGCTGCAAGCTGCTGCACGTCAAGAATACGATCTCCCAATCCGATGAACATGTCAGTGCTCCGTGCCTAAGGCACAGGGCGAACCCTGTGCTGGTTCAGAGTATACAACAGATCGTACGTAATAGATGTATAAAATGCCATTCAGCACTAGGGTGCGCTGGTTGGTTCGTTGCAACTCAGGTTCGCGATAAGTTTCCTCTCACGAAAGGTCGCATCATTGTGCGCGGGAAACTGTTTTGTTTGACAGGCCCAACCTGCCCACGCCGTTAGGCGAAAGACAATACCCACGCGCTCGGAGAGGAATCCAGCAGGCGCTCGAATACGCAGAACTGTTGCCATGCGGGCCTTTAGAGGACGTGGCCGCGCAGTTGTTACCAACAGTGACCAATCTGCGGAACCGGAACCGACTACATGATCTTGGACCAGAAGGGCGTCTGTTCAAGATGGTGACATGGTGAACACTGCGGAAAGGACACCAGAGTCGACCTTCGTTTTGGGTTTTCACCAAAGCGCCATTGCTTCAGTTTGCGGCGCTTTTGTTAGTCGCGGAAGTGCTTTGGAACTGAGAGGGGTGAGCGCGGAAGAAATCGAAATCCGCGCTCATTCGTAGTTTCAAGTACTTGCAGAGCACGGAGGGCAACCAAAGTACCTGGAACCACGCGGAAGTTAGACCTTATGGATTGCACAAGGATTGCGACTATTCGGCTACTCAGTTGTAAACTGGAAAGACCTGAACAGCGCGGAGCTGACAAATGGCAATGCTGCTTAAGTCTTTTCGTGTACTCAAATTCCGTTCAGTGGATGACAGTGGAACAGTAGAGACGGACGGCGTAACTGCTCTAATCGGTATAAACGAGTCTGGCAAATCGAACTGCTAGTCCCTCTTTGGAAGCTGAACCCTGCAAAGGACGGAGCAGTCAAACCCACGGCAGACTACCCTCGGAAGTCGTACAACGATTTCCGCAACATGGCTTCCAAGCCCGTCTTCATAGAAGCCGTATTTACTCCTAGTTCGGAACAAGCCGAGGAGCTGGCGAAACTTGCCGGGGCAGATCCCGCAGATTTTGAGGAGATCAAAGTCAAGCGCGACTTCTCGGACAAGTTCTACATCAGCTTTCCGAAATCGCCCCAGACGCGCTTTGTTTCGAGAACGGTTGTGGACGGCATTCTCTCCGCAGCCGTGAACGAGCTCGATGCGATGGCCCCGCTGAAATCGGAAGAAGAAACAGCCGGCAGAATCAAGGCTGCTGCAAAGAAGGCGCTATCGGACTTGGATCTGGAAGATCAGATCGATTCCGAAGGAATCAAGGCTATTGCAGACGACCTGCCTGAGGTCGAAGGGAGCCCGAAGACCAGTTCCATCGGGCCGAGGTACGGCCGATTGAGAGCGGACATCGATGAGATCCTGAAAGATGTCTCGCGACCTTTGCCTGGCCAAATGAAAGAGGTTAGGCAACTCGCATTGAACCTGCTGCCGAAGTTCGTCTATTACACGAACTATGGCAATCTTGATTCCGAAATCTACCTTCCACATACATGGAGCGAGAGGATCTCGGGGCCAAGGAACAAGCGAAAGTTCGGACCCTCAAGGTACTATTCGAATTTGTCGGCCTCAAGCCGGAAGAGATTCTGGAACTTGGCCGTGAGTTTAAGGCACCAAATGGCCGCGCTCCGAACGAAGACGAAATAGCCGCTATCGCCGAGAAGAAGAAAGAAAGAAGCATCCTGCTCCAAGCGGCGTCGGCCAAGTTAACTAAGGAATTCCGGGAGTGGTGGAAACAGGGAGAGTATCGCTTCCGATTCGAGGCAGACGGAGACCATTTTCGTATCTGGGTGTCAGACGATAAGCGCCCTGAGGAGGTTGAACTCGAAGGTCGCTCGACGGGACTGCAGTGGTTCCTCAGCTTCTATCTCGTGTTTCTGGTAGAGAGTCGAGATGCGCACGAGGGCGCCATACTCCTTTTGGATGAGCCGGGCATGTCCCTCCACCCGCTTGCGCAAAAGGATCTCTCCGGATTCTTCGACGGACTCTCGGAGAAGAACCAGATTCTATACACGACCCACTCTCCTTTTCTAATTGATCCTGATCGATTGGACAGAGCGCGTAAGGTGTACATCAGTTCTGACGGCACAACACGTGCAACCGCTGACCTTCGTGAAGCTGAAACGGACGAGAGGTCACAGAAGGCGTCCGGTTACGCTGTGTACGCAGCTCTTGGACTGACGGTTGCAGAAAGCCTGTTGCTGGGTTGCACGACAGTCATCGTGGAAGGGCTGTCAGATCAAATGTACCTCAGCGGAATAAAAACCATTCTCATCGGCATGGGCAAGATCACTCCCACCCGTGAATTGGTTTTCCCGCCGGCTGGGGGCGCGAAGGGCGTGAAGGTTGTCGCGGGAATCCTATCAGGCCGTGACGAGGCGCTGCCCATAGCACTTTTCGACAGTGATACTGCAGGAAGGCAAGCGGCGCAGCAGCTTGCCAGCTCTCTTTATGCTGATGCGAAGGATCGCATCGTTGCGGTGGAGACATTTACAGGGCTGAAGGATTCGGAAATTGAGGACCTTATTCCGGCGGAATTGATGGCCCAGGTAGTAGATCGCTGGCAGCGGGGTCCCGACCACGCTTTCTCGGACGTGTTATCAGCAGGTAAGCCGATCGTTCCACAAATCGAGGCTTGGGCAAAGTCTAACAAGATCGAGTTGATTGCTCCTGCATGGAAGGTTGAGTTAGCCAAGCGAGTTAAACAAGCCATGCTCGCTCGTAACGCGAAGCCACTGCCAGAAGAGTATGTGAAGAAATGGGAGGAGTTGTTTAACAAGCTACTTTCGTAACTGGAACCTCAGGTACAGAAGCCCCGGCCGAAGACTGGCCGGGGCTTTTCTTTTGTGCGGCGACTGCAAGTCGCCTGCGCCAAACTTCACACAAAATCAACCCAGTAAGGCGATAAAGACCATGAAAGAACAATGAATAAACCACACGATGATGAAGATATTCCCGCGTCGCTGCGACGTTGCGTCGTCGATAGATATTCGACGCCTTCCTACGGGAGCGCTTAAGCATACCGCCTGTGACGTCGCTTGTGTACAATTGGTCTAAATATCGACCCGAAGAGGCTGGACATTTCCATGGCTACCGTTGGGCGAGGCGAAAAGAAAGCTACAGGTTCCGAGCGGGTTCAGTTCCGGGCAACGCTTGACCTGAAATCCGAGGAATACCTGGACGGCCTTGCGCGCGTGCTCCAACTTAAGCGTGGGCCTCTTGTCGCGAAACTCGTAAAGACGCTCCACGAGAACAAGCGCCTGACCTCTCAATTCATTACCTTTTATAGAAACGTCTGGCCGACCATCGAGCCGCGGAAAATTCAGACAGCTCGGCTTTTCAATTGGCCGGTCGAAGTAGACGACGCCCTGAAGTATCTTTCGTTCAACGCTATCCCAACTGGAAATAAGAGCGAGATGGTCAGGGTTTTGATCGCTTTCTTCGCCTCGCAATATAAGATACCCGAATTCCCGGACGTGCTTTGAGGTCAGAGCTCGGAAGCTAGCGCAATGACAATGGGCCGCACCTTTTAGGGCGGCCCATTTGATTAGTCAAACGGCTAGGAGAATTCGTTCGCCACACGGTGCGTCACTGCACCCGATGTACCCATTTCTCCGCGCCGGGCGCGATCTGCGGCTTCGCAACTTTCGCGAAAGAGATCGAGACCGCTCTTTCCGTTCGTCCGCGGCTCGTCGTCGTAGTCGGCAGGGTTCCACAGATCGTTATTGGCTTTGCGCATCACTCCTCCTTTTAGGACTTCTTCTTTGGTTCAACGGCTGGCCCAACGGGTTTCGTCGGCGTGGCTTCCTCTGAAGCTTCGGATGTTGCGGATGGTCTGTTTGCCGAGAGTTTGTTGGATTGCTCTTCTTCGGGCTCCTTGGACATGTCCCCGGAGGCGGGGCTTGCCTTGTGCGCCAGTTTGCGAACCTTAGCCGATACGGAGTTTCGCAAATAGCTGTTCAGGGTGCTGGGACCAATTGCGATACCGACCTTCTCCAGTGTCTTGGAAATATTGGCGGTTGAGTGCCCCTTCCGTCGCAGTTTCCTGAAGATTGGTGCCAGTTCACGAACAGCCTCTCCGGCCGTCACTACTAGCTTTGGCTCTGGGGGGACAGTTAGTAGTTCTTCCAGCTCTTTGAGGGCTTTAGTCAGATCGTCTCGTTTTATTGCCCTTCTCTTCGATGCCATGCAGGTGCCCTTTTGGCTCCCGGACTGCTTCGGCCGGGGAGCGTTGATTTGTGACGCACCTGTGTTTGTAATATACATCGGAGCAATATACAACATATTTGACGGATATTCTGCTACTATGCTTCTGCGTGGCTCACCTAAAGGGCACACACGATAGCCGAGAGATGCACTTTCAACCCCGACATCAGGAGGGCAAGTCGCGCGCCGTGTACACAAAAACCCAAATGCTGGTTTTTGAGTACCCGACGCCCCTCCCCAGTCCGCCTGTCGGCTACCCGTGCCAGGGGCTGCGCGATGAACTCAGGGCTGCGCCCCGAGACCCCGGAGGAGATGATGGGCCGACCAAGACGGCCGGTGACGAAGAGCTGCCAAATACACATCCGATGCGAACCTGGCGAGAAAGTCACCATTAAGCAAAACGCGCGGCAAGCCGGAATGCATTGCTCGGGGTTCATGCTGCATCGTTCGCAATTCATTCCAATAAAGCCTAAGTACGACGACCAGATGATCCACAGACTGGATCGCGCGGCGGGACTGGTTAAAAAGATAGGGCTTCTGCTCGTCAGCAGGAACGAGCGCGGCAGATTCTGGGCTGTTCTCGACTACATGAAGAAAACAGTAGAAGCCATCAACGCGGTCGTAACGCGTGAGCTGGACCTGCCTAGAGTCATAGGAACCGAGTTGCGCAATCTCACGCAAGCGGCAGACGACCTCGACAAGACACTTATACGGATGAATTCTCCCGACTCAACGGAACGAACGGCTGCTCTCATCGTGGCGCGGGAGCGATCCGCCGCAATTCGAGGGGCGGCCAAAATGATCTCAGTCGCGTATCAGCGCGAACTGAGCAAGATCACTGCGGAAGAGCAGGTTGACCCCATTCTGGACGGTTTGCTCGAATACGTTGTAATTGCGGCCGGAGTGAAGCAGGAGATACTCGCGGCGCACGCTGCTGGCCAGTCTCCACGTCACATTGCGTACAGCCTGAAGACCGCGAAAGGTATAACACTACCGTTTAGCGCAATCGACCTGCTGGTCCATACGGCGAATGGGGTCGCCCAACCATGGTAGGGCCAGTTTCGGAGGGCCGCCGGGACGGCAGAAGTTCGTTTCGGAGACTGTCTCAATACATTCTGGAGGCGATTGACCCGCTGACACACGAACGAGTACCGCGCGGTGAGTTCTTCATCTCTGAGAACCTCATGAACTTCGATGAAGATCCCAGCGAAGCTATAAAGATCGCCGCACCGATTATGCGCGCTACCGCGGCCCAGAACCTCAACACGCCAGACCCGATCTTTCACTACCAGCTATGTCTCCAACCCGGCGAGACGATAACTGCCGAACAATTCCAACATTGCGTGAGGCATTCCCTGAAGGGACTGTCGTACAGATACGTACAGATACAAGGACGCTGAGGGGAATGAACAGATGGGAAGCTACGCTGACCATCAATTCGTAGCGGGGATGCATACGGACAAGGCGCATACCCATATGCACGTAATGGTCAACCGAGTTCATCCCGACCGGCTCACCGCACACACTCCTGAGTTCTATTTCAAAGCTATCGACAAGAGTTGTCGAGAGCTGGAGAACAAATATGGATGGAAGGAATCACCGGGCCTCTACAAATGGGATTACGAACTCAAAGTCGCCGTCGAAGTTTCACAAGACGAGTTGGAGCAACGACGTCGGAACAAGTTGGAGACCCGCCGTGGAGCAGAGGGAAAAGCAGCTCACCTGGAATACTACGGCGATGATGAATCTATTCTGAACAAGGTACGGCGTACCGCCGCGGAACCCTTGCGCGAGTTGTTCGCTAAACACGACACGCGCTGGAAAGACGTCCACGGATTGCTCGCGGGGCTCGGATTCGAGCTTCATAAGTCCGAATGTGGTGGATACACGGTCGAGGATGTCAGCACCGGAACGCGCGTGAAGGCGTCCAAAGCGTTTCGCGCTCCATACCACAAGACCCGAGACCAACCGGGCATTCCCGGCGCGTTCTGTGGGAAGAAGAACCGACAAGCTACGGAGGAGCTCCTGGGCGCATGGGAGCCTATGAGTGCGGAGCTTCGCGCAAAGATCACTGAGCAGTCACTATTCCGAACTCGCGACGCTTGGGCGAGACAAACTGGCGGATTCCACGGACTCAGCAAGCAGGACCAGCAGGCGGCGTCTGTCGCTTTCGCTGAATGGCAACAGATCCAAGGAGGCGACACTCCCGAGGAGACGGTCGAGGAGTTCGTCGTGAAATGCCAGCGCCCAGCCGTACTCAGAGCGACAAAAGAGGCAAGGCGTGAAGAACCGGCAGCTTGGAGCAACAGTCGGCGAAAGAGTCCACAATGGACGCGCGAAAGCGGTGGAGTGGATGCTCTGTCGCCTGAACTGAAGAAGGATGCTGAGCGCGACTACTCTCAATGGACAACGAAGAACCCTGATGCCGCCCGGCGATACTCACTCGCTGATTACGTCGACTTCAGGCAGCAGCGTGAGGCGGCGAAATTTGCCACAGACAAACTCGCGTCTGAGCAGCGAAATGAAAATCGCGAGCGCAGAGTCAAGGACCGTAGGTCTCTTGGTGTCGATTTCACAACGTATCGAAAGCAACGCCGTGAGGAACTAAAGAAACACACCGACCAAAGCCGGGCACGGTACAACGAATTACGGGCGGCCCACAAGAAGCGGAAACAAGACATCCGGGCGGATCGTGCAGCCCTTTGGGCTATTCGGCGCGTGCAACTGCAACAGGCCGATAGGGAGTTCGCCGAGGCGAAGAGAGCGTTACAGCATGATCTACTGATCGAGCGCATGGCCCTGAAGCCAATGAGCCGCGAGCAGTGGGTAGCCATGCAGGCCGAAGCTGGAGATGGGCGCGCAATCCGGCAGCTTCGTGGCTGGCGCTATCAACGCGAACGCCTGCAAAAGGCTAGCGAAAAGGAACACCCCGAAACGCAACTGCCTTGGCTTTCGGCTGGGGATCCCAGCATGGAGGCTCCGGCGACCTGGGCGTTCATCAGCTTCGCCCGTTTACGCGAGGAGGATGAAAGCCGGAAGAAGGAGATTTCGGCCGCCTTTAAAAGACTCTCCCACAGATTCGATCGAAAAACGGGCGATGTTTACGTCCTGATCGACGGTCGGGAGGCACTCGTTGACCGGGGCGCGCTGCTGCATGTGGTCGACGGTTCAGAAGCCGCTAAGGTGCTCGGGCTTGAGATGGCGATCAACAAGTTCGGCCCGCGTCTCACCGCGACTGGTTCCGATGAGTGGAAACGATCCATCGCGGTAACGGCGGTGCATAATCGCATCAACGTGAGCTTTGCCGACGAGTGGATGAACACTGCCATGCGTGAGGAAAGAGAGAGGATCGAACTTGAACATAGAAAAGCCGTCGAGGGTGCTGCGACGGATCATGCGCGGGAGCACCCACCAGTCAAGCACCCGGACGTCCAGTTCATCGACACGGTGCTGGAACAACTCGAGCGTGGCGAACTGAGGGTCGAGTGTTTCAGCCCACGGCAGGCAGAGCTCTTAGTAGCTGCGGCCTTGCTCGACGAGAAGAAGGGAGCGGTCTCGGAGCAGTTAAAGCGGGCGAGGTGGTTCGTCAAGGAGCAATTGAGCGATGCGCGAACAGAGAAGGTCCGCGAAGTCCCTCTTCTGCACACTCTGAAGTTCGAGGTCCCGCCCAGAGATGTTCAGAAGCCTGTATTCAACTGTACGTTACCATGGATCGCTGAGAAAGTTCGCCGTGGCGGACACATCGCATTAGAAGAGCGTGTTCGAGCACAAGTCGGCCATGTAGTGCAGCACTTCAAACTTGCTGTTGAAGCACGGGATGGGCACGTCACCGTCACCGGTGAGGTACTGCCGGGAGAAAAGCAGAAGATCGCCGATCGCCTACGTGAGATTCGGGGGGGCGAGGCTGTGACCTTAATGTGACGGAGACCTCAGGCGGCGAGTCGAAGCCGAGTTCTTCACTTTAGGTGGGGGAACTGTCGATGAGATGAAATCAGTTCTGAAAGCAAGAGAGCCGAAGTGCCACCCGTTTGAGCATCGGACACCGTTTCGTCGGCAACGTTCGCGCGCATCTCTGCAACGCTACCTTGCACCTTGGCTTCGGCTTGTTGCCGCCGACGTTCTGCCTCACCTCCAAGCGCCGCCGAAGAAACCACTCAGGACAGCTCGGTGGTGTCGTCATCACCGCGGGAGACAAGTTCCTCCGGAATGCAGCCAAAGGGGACGTGGCAGAGCATCAAGGACTTCTTCTCGGGCGAGTCCGACACCAATGATCGTGATTACCAGACTAGCGATTGGCATCAGGGCATGGACTGGTCTGAAGAGCGCTCAACCTACTACAACAGAGGAATCAGCAGCGGCGGAGCCGTGCTGAGTATCTATGCGGAAGGATCCCGCCTCGACCGAGCCCGCAGCATTCTGGAGCGCAACGGCGGTGACCTGCGGGAGAGCGGCTTCGAATCTGACTACAACGTTTCAGGCACGCAGACTGGAACAACTACGGCGTACGCGGGCCGAGATCGCGACATCGACGTGAACTTGCGCGATCGAGATGTGAGTACGCGCGACCGCGACTGGGTGCAGGGCAGCGAATTCAGCTACGCGGCGAGATGCTGCGCACCTACAAGGAACGGGTAAGTCGTGGTGAAGCTCGCATCCAAAAGAACGTAGTCACTGAGCAAAAGCAGGTGGAAGTTTCGGTCACTCGAGAGGAGTTAGTAATTGAGAGAACGAACGTCTCCGGTGGAGAGCCCGCAACCGGCAACGTGGGCGAAGAAGACATCGTGGTTCCATTGTCGAAAGACAGGTAAGAGTTGAGAAGGACACGGTAGTCACTGGCGAAGTGAAGGTTGGAAAACGCCAAGTTCAGGATACCGAAGTAGTGTCCGACACAGTGCGACGAGAAGAGATCGACGTCGATCGCGAGAGAAACATCACCGGCGATCGTCCACCGAAGAGAAAGAAGCCAGCCGCCTGACTTTCTCGGAGGTGCCCCGTAACGGGCACCTCCACATCGACGCTCGCCGAACTAAACCATTCAAATGCAGACGGACGTCCCCAGAGACGCCATCCTTCACGATCTCGGGTACAGCCCGACCTTGGGGCCTAAGACCGTGCCATGAAAATCACCAGTTCACTCGACTACGAATGTGGCGGGACTTGCTGGACGTCGTGAATCAGGTGCACAATCATTGCCCTCGACTGAACCCTAGTTGGAGGTGTGTATGAGATCGGGAAAGAGCGTCGGCCGGGTTGTCGGCACCTTGATGCTCGTGCATTTGGCTGCAGGCCTCATAGTGCCCTCGCCATGCTGCATCCAGTTATAGCCTCAACGGGGTTTCTAACGAACGCGGCGGATCATGCGTTCCAGGTCCGCTCGGCTGTACTTCTACTCTTTTTCGGTAGCGCGATTCCCATGTGTATAGCGATCGCTGGCTTCGCAGCGTTCCGCGAATACAGCCAAGGTATGGCGATGTGGCTCGTGACGCTCGCAATTGACGCCTTCTCACTGCAGGCGTTTGACAACAGTGCTTTGATGGCCATGCTAACTTTGAGCCAGCGATATGCCGAAGCGGGCACGGCAAAGCTTGAATCTTTCCAGGCGCTCGCCTTGGTAGTCGGCTCGGCACGCAAATGGGCACACTATTCAGCCCTGCTTGCAGTAGGTTGCTGGATGTTTTCGCTGTTCGCGTTTCTGTATCGCTACCGAATGGTTCCGCACGTCCTCGCTGGTTTCGGAGCCATTGCAAGCCTCATCAGATCGGAGCCGTTACCTTGCGCGGCTTTCTTGGCTATCCACCCGAAACACGTCTGGCCATCCCATTAGCTCCGGCCTACGCTGCGATAGCAATATGGCTGATCCTGAAAGGATTTGATGAACACCGAGCCACTGAAGCCGAGGCGCCAACGGCCAGAGTCGCGGAGTTTGTTACCGATTTCTGGCCTTACACCGGCTCTGAAACGCAGCATGGCCGCCGAGTTTAGCCGCGAGCTGGGCGTGAAGGTCTTTGAAGGAAAGCTCGCCTTGCTGGTTGGGTTTTTGGTAGGCGGGGATGCAGGACATGGATTGCGGCGACTTCTGGTGTCCGCACGCAAGGCACGGTTCGAGAAGGGGCAGCAGAAGAGCGTAGCGACGGAACGAACGGTTCTGGTACCCGGACCCACAGAACGAGGTCAAAAGTTTTTGTAGAATATTTCGACTGGCTCTGGACAAAAACTCCAACGGCGATTACCCGGATTCTGAACCGTGATGGCGTCCCATTAGCGACCGGCAAACGGTGGGAGCAAGCCCACGTGAGGGAGCTGCTGAAGAACCCAATGTATGCTAGATGTAATGCTTGGGCCCGAACCACTCAGAAACTGCGGAGCCCGAAGCGTTCAGTGCACTTGACTCTGCAATTAGAAGTCACGAGTTCGGCCGAGGTTCTGAGCAGTTCTATTTCAAGCTGACCGCGCCGACTTGCCGGGCCACCTGCTACTCTCACCAAAGTGTTGGCGCCGAAGCAGCTACTGATGGATTTCGATTTTCAACTGCTGCTGTAATCCGTGAGTCAGTTGAGCCCTGCTTGATCTCAACATACTGGCCGCTGGATCTCACGGGCCGGTCGAACACTACATAAAAAAGCGGCCCCTCTATATTCATGAAGGGCCGCCCAATCGGAGGTTGACAGCGGAGGTTTACAGAAAGAGAGTCCTACCTCGAAAACTAGAAACGAAATACCAGTCCTGCAGAGGGAACAGCCGAGTGGGTGACCTTGT